>JAZQWW010000135.1:0-21850 GCA_045632585.1 Christensenellaceae bacterium | reverse complement strand
AAAATGGCTAAAGGCTTTTTTAAGTGGCTAAAAAAACGCAACCCTGAAAAAGAAAAATTAGTAATTTCATTAGGACACGATTCTAGAATTTCTGCGCCAAGACTTTCTTCTTGCGTTAAAAACGCATTAAAGGAAAGTGGTGCAAAGGTTATTTTTACAGGACTTTCTTCAACACCTGCAATGTTTATGACGACTCAACTTTTAGGTTGTGACGGTGCAATACAACTTACTGCGTCGCACCACCCATTTAATAAGAACGGCTTAAAGTTCTTTGCTAAAAACGGTGGGCTTGAAGGTAGTGACATTACCGAGATTTTAACCTACGCTTTTGAAAACGACTTTGAAAAGGGCGAAGGTAGTATCGAAGAAGTTGATTTTATGACTACTTACAGCAAAGTTTTAGTTGATTTCGTTAGAGAGCAAACGGGCGAAGAAAAACCACTTGAAGGCTTTAAAATCGTCGTTGACGCTGGAAACGGTGCTGGTGGGTTCTACGTTGATAGTGTGTTAAAGCCACTAGGCGCAGACACCGAAGGCAGTCAATTTTTAGAGCCTGATGGATACTTTCCAAATCATATTCCAAACCCCGAAAATCCAACTGCAATGAAATTCATTTGCGACAAAGTAAAAGCCGTTAACGCTGACTTTGGTATAATATTTGATACCGACGTTGATAGGGCTGGTGCAGTTGACGACCTTGGCGAAGAAATTAATAGAAACAAACTTATCGCTTTAATTTCGGCTATTCTTCTTGAAGAAAAAGGCGGGGCGTATATCGTCACCGACTCTATAACCAGTGACGGCTTAAAAGAGTTTATTGAAGAAAAGGGTGGCGTTCATCACAGATTTAAGCGTGGATACAAGAACGTTATTAACGAAGCAATTCGTCTTAACAAGGAAGGCAAGTATTGCCCACTTGCAATCGAAACTAGCGGACACGCAGCGCTTAAAGAAAACTATTTCCTTGACGACGGCGCTTATCTTGTGACAAGACTTTTAGTTAAAATGGCTAAATTAAAGGGAACGGGCAAAAAACTTAGAGATTTAATATCTGACCTAAAACTTCCTGCCGAATCAAAAGAAATCCGTATGGGATTTAAGGACGGCGTTGACTTTAAGACTTACGGAAAGACCGTATTAAGTGAACTTGAAACTTACGCTAATAAAAACGGCTGGACTTTAGCGCCTTCTAACTACGAAGGTATTAGAATTTCGTTCGGCAAGGGTCAAGGCGACGGTTGGTTCTTGCTCCGTATGAGTTTGCACGACCCCATTATGCCACTTAATATTGAAAGCGACGTTATTGGTGGAAATAAAATTATTGCTAAAAAACTTCACGATTTCTTGTCAACCTACGACGGACTAGTAATTGATAACTTAACTAATTTTGTAAACGAATAAAAAGCGAGAGTTTTAGTTTAAAAAATTTTTAATTTTTTTGTAAATAGTTTGCTTATTGAAATAAATAGTAGTATTATTTAGTAAATAATCGTAAAAAGGAGTGCGTTATATGGATTACAAAAGAATTTTAACAATTCAAGACGTTTCGTGCGTGGGACAATGTTCGCTTACCGTAGCTCTTCCACTACTTTCTGCTTGTGGCGTTGAAACGGCAATCCTTCCGTCCGCAGTTTTATCTACGCATACTGCAGGTTTTACTGGGTTCACCTTCAGAGATTTAACTGAAGATATGCCGTCTATAAACGAACATTGGCAAAAAGAAAATATAAAGTTCAAAGCCATTTATACGGGTTATCTTGGTAGCGAAAAGCAAATCGGTATAGTAAAAAATATTTTTAAGACTTCGCTTGAAAACGGTGGAACTACTTTCGTTGACCCTGCTATGGCTGATAACGGTAAATTGTATCCTATATTCGATATGAACTACGTCAAGGCAATGGTTGAACTTTGTTCTTGTGCAGACTACGTTATTCCAAATATTACGGAAGCGTGTTTTTTAACCGACACCGAATATAGAGAGAATTACGACCAAGAATACATTTACGGCTTAGTTGAAAAGTTAAGAGAAAAGGGCTGTAAAAATATAATTTTAACGGGCGTAAGTTTTAATTACGGAAAAACGGGAATTATCGTTGCAACGGATAAAATAGAATATTACGAGCACAAAAAACTTCCTAATAGTTGTCACGGAACGGGCGATATTTACGCATCGGTTTTCGTGGGCGCAATGATGAAGGGTAATTCGCCTTATAAGTCGGCTAAAATTGCAGGTGATTTCGTCGTTGACTGTATTAAGACAACCGAAAAGGCTGATAACCATTGGTACGGCGCAGTGTTTGAACCACTCATGTATAAACTTTCTAAAAAACTTAAATAATAGTTATCCCCGCCAAAATTTTGGCGGGGATTTTTTTAATCGTATTTTTTGCCGTAAACTCGCTCTCTAATTTCTTCTAAAGAATTTTCGTCGCTACCCATAAAATCTAGCGTGTTTCTATAGTCGTGTTTCATACAAAATGCTTGTAATTTTTCTATGCTTTTTTGATAGGATTTTTCCCAAACGGAATAAATAGTTTTTAAATATTCTTTCTTGAGCGTGCCGGCAAATGACGAATATTCCAAAAGTTTAGAGTAGTGCTTTAGACATAGTCCTTTTGTGCTTAGCAAGGTTTTATAAAAGTCAGTTTCGTATAAAAACATACGTGCTATCGTCTTATAATACTTGACCATACTTTCGTTAGTTAGTTCACATATAACGCAGGTAGGAAGTGTTTTTTCAATTTCCTTAGCCGTGCGCTTTGCCGTGCTTATGCCAGTGGGAAAAGAGAGTTTTTCTTTTAGTTTGCTTGCGTACGTTTCCATCTGAAGAGCAACGGAAAGTTTGTTTTGCCTAGAAAAAAGCATATCGAAATGTTTTTCGCAAAACCCTTTTTTGCCAACTTTTATTCGGGTGTTATCTTCCATTACGGCATCGTTTAAAAACTCGTATAAAAATTGTTCTTCAACGATTTTTTGTATTTCGCATAATGGGCAATTACAATCTTCCTTAAATTTTTCGTATATCAATCCCGTATCTATGTGGTATCTCATACAAAAATTATAGCATAGCCACCACTTTTTTTCAATGCATATTATAAAATAAATAAAAAAGCGCAATAATAATAAACAGTTTCGTTATGAAAAAATTAGGTTTAGTATTAGGCGCTGGTGGTAGCCGTGGTGTTGCGCATATAGGTTTTTTACAAGCCCTTGAAGACGGGGGAATTAAGCCCGATTTTATTTCGGGTTGTTCTATGGGTGCGCTTGTTGGAGCGTGTTATGCCGGTGGTATGAGCCCCAAAAAAATGCGAGAAGAAATTGATAATCTTAAAATGCGAAACATTCTCGATTTTCCATTATTGTCTATGCGAAAAGGCGGGTTATTTCGTTCTAATAAGTTTAGGAATAAAATAAAAAGCGTTCTTCCTTGTAAAACGTTTGAAGAACTAAAAATTCCGTTTTCTTGCGTTGCAACCGATATTTTAAGTGGGGAAACCGTGACTTTTAAGTCGGGCGCGCTAGATAAGGCTGTTATTGCTAGTTGTAGTATTCCGTTTGTGTTTAGACCGATTGAAATGGACGGAAAACTTCTACTTGACGGCGGGGTAAAATGCCGTATGCCTATTAAGGCAGTAAGAGAATTAGGCGCAAAAGTCGTCGTTTGCCTTGACGTTTTAGGCACGGAATATAAGCGTGGAAAAAAATTGGGGATTCTTAGCGTTGCCTTAAGAACGGTTGATATTGTCGACGAAGAAATAACTAGGTTTACACGTATTCACGAAAAAGTCGATTTGTATTTAGAACCTACTATGGAAGGTATGAGCCAGTTTAGATTAAAAGGTTATGAAAGGGCTTATAAAGCGGGGTACGACGCAGGGAAAGATAATTTAGAAAAAATTAAAAAACTTTTAAATATAAAATAAAAAAGGCGTAGCAAACTGCTACGCCTTAGGTTTATAAATTTATTTTTTTAACATTCCAAAAAGGAAATTTAAACCTGCTAATGCAGAGAATACGCCGGATAAAATCGAGCCTATTGCAAGTTGAAGATGTTTAGTAGGGTAAATAGGTAGCGTGCCAATCTTTGCCGAAGCGACGAAGAGTGGGGAAATAAAAAATAATACGCTACTTGCTATAAGCATTATAAAAATAATAGTGTTAATAAAAACTTTCTTTCTTGAAGACACGGTAAGGATAAGCGTCAACGAACCTAAAACCAAAAGATACGGAAGTAGGTTTAACGCTGAGAATTCTAAAAGTTTAGAAGATGCTTCAAAAATTCCTGCGCCAGCCGTTTTCGTATAACCGAATGATATCATAATTCCCGTAAATTCGTTTAACGCTTTATCTGCAATAACGTATTTAACGGCAGGTAAAAATATCATTAAAAGTGACGCTAACGCAAAAAAAACGGATATAAGTTTGATAACTTGATTTTTAGAAGATTTTCTTCGAGCCATAACTGACCTCCTAAACGCTTATATTCGGTTTGTCCAATTTTATTATAATATAAATAAATGTAAAATACAATGCTATAATCAAAAAAATTTATGCAAAGAAAAGATTTTTTATGCTTAAAACAATTGTAAAATATATTTTTTTGTGGTAATATGGTTTAAGCAACGAAATAGAAAGGTGCTGGTGTGGCTCAGTTGGTAGAGCAGCTGATTCGTAATCAGCAGGTCGCAGGTTCAAGTCCCGTCACCAGCTCCAAAAAAACACATACACTTTTGTGTATGTTTTTTTTATGTAAATTATCTATTACGGGACTTGAATTAGGAGCCAGCAACCATAGTTGCGTGTTTGCCTTCAGGCAAAAAAACAGTCCAGTGGACTGTTTTGCGGGAGGCTCGAGAGAAGCAAGTCCCGTCCCCAGCTCCAAAAGAAAACACATCCATAAAGGGTGTCTTTTCTTTTGTAAAGCGATAATGCTAGTTTGTGTCGGTCGGTTATTGTTTGAAATGATAGGTGTGTGGATATAAAATTAAAACTTTCCTATTGACATATTGAATTTTTTTTATATAATAAGAATATATTAGCTTATACAAAAGCAAGGAGAAATTTTATTATGTTTGAAGCATGGAAGAAAATCCACTATAGTGGTGTAAAAGGTGACGTCGTTAGAATTCCAGACAAAATGAAGGGAAAACTAACTGACCGCAACGTTGGACTTATCGTTGCAACTATGGGTAAGGACCCAAGTCATAAGGATAGAAATGGTATGCGTCCTTGTGAATATTTCGGTTTATTCCCAATTAAAGACAAATCTGAAAGCACTTACGTTTCAGGTTATACTGCTACTCAAGTAGCAGCAGGTAGCGACAAATACAAAATTAGTGCAGACAAAAAATATCATAGCGAATATTTTGCTCTTGAAATTTTCGTTGGCGCTAGTGAAGAAGTTGCTCAAAACCCAAAATCTAACGTTAACCGTTGGTTAAAAAATATTTCGTTTATTCCAAGAGGTCGTTGGTTCTGGATTTTCTCTCTTATTTCGTCTTGTTTCGTGGTAGGTTTACCACTACTTGCTGGTTGTATCCACCGTTTCGTTAGACATCGTATTGCTAAATCTTGCTTAAGAAAAGCGAAGAAAGCCTACAAGAAAGAAGGTCACATTGTGGTATTCTAAACCAAAATTAACAATTAAAAAGCACGCTACGATAGCGTGCTTTTTTTATACTATAACCATATAGTTTTCGTTGTTTTTTTCGTCTAAAACGAGATTGTATAGGTCGTTTGCTAAAACGTCTAGTTCGTAGCATTTTAACGCCGTCTTTTTAAGCAAGGATAGGTCGCTTTTTCTAGTAAGTAGTGGAATAGTTGAGTTTTGGCTTAAAGTAGAAATTATATCTTTATTCTTTCCACTAACTGCTAATACTTTTGCATAAAGTTCGCCTTTTAGACAGTCGTCGCAAAAATCTTTGGTAATTCCAAGTAAGTTTGCAATAAGTATTCTTCTAATTCTCGCTTTGGTGTAGCGTTTGCTTGAAACTTTTTCTATTAAACTTTCAACGTCTAAATTATCTTTGACAAGTGCTTTAATTCGGTTTTCAAGTCCTTCGGTGCAATCGGGAATTTTGCTCATTTCTTCTTTAGAAGAAAGTATAACTTTTGACATAATAATTTTATCGAATTCGTACGGGTAGTCTTTAAGTGCTTTATAGGTAAGCGGGGGAAGGTTTTTCTTTACTTTTTTCTTAAGCCCTGCTTTGATATATCTTCTAATACTTTTTGCACTAGTAATGCCTTTTTTAAGTTCTTCGTCGTTATGGTCTTCGAGCCTAATCATAGGATGAATTTCCATATTAGAATTTAGCGAAAGGATTGCCCTAGTATATTCAACGCCCAAAATATTGTTTGGGCTAGATAAAAGACTTTCGTCAAACTCACCGTAGGTAGTTTTAACAGCGTCACACTTTGCTTTTGCAAGGGAAACGCCTTTATCTAGATTTTCTTTTAAAATTCGCTTAAATTCCTTGCTTTCGCTATTAAGTGCGCCAGCAAGTGTTAAATAGTCTTGTCTACTTCCACTTTCAACGCCAAAACATATTCCGTCAACGTTTCCAAGTGAGTTTAAGACGTTTATCGCACCTTTAGCAAAAATCTCGGCGTTTGCAGTAGCAAAAACGGTGGGGAGTTCTATAACTAGGTCAGCGCCGTATTTAACTGCAAGTTCGGCACGTTTAAATTTATTTAACACGGCAGGCTCGCCACGTTGAGTGAAGTTTCCACTCATAATAACGACGACTTTTTCAGCGCCTAATTCGTTTTTGATATAGTTAATATGTTTTAAGTGTCCCAAATGAAAGGGGTTATATTCGGCTATGCACGCACAAATTTTCATAAAAAACAAAAAACCTCAGTCTATTTATTTACTTTTTATTTTAAATGTTGTAAAATATATCAGTCAAATATTATTTTACATCATTTTAAGAGAAAATACAAACTTTATCTAAAAAATTTTAAGGAGTAATAAAATTATGGCAGGTGTTTTAGAAAAAATTAAAAAAGAAGCAAGTTTACTTTCAAAAAATATAGTTCTTCCTGAAGGTGAAGATGCTAGAGTGGTTAAGGCTGCTGAACAAGCAACCGTTGAAGGTCTTGCAAAAATTACCCTTTTAGGAAATCTTGATGAAATTGCTAAAAACAACCCAGACGTTGATTTATCAAAGGTAAACGTAATAGACCCTGTGACCGACGCTAACAACCTTGTTTACGCACAAATGCTTTTTGAAATGAGAAAAGGCAAAATCAACAAAAAGACGGGCAAGGCTGAATACGAAACGATTGAAGACGCTAAAGCGTCAATTCTAAAAGACTACACTATGTACGCTGCACTAATGCTTAAAAACGGCGACGTTGACGGTTTGGTTTCGGGCGCTTGCCACTCAACGGCAAACACCTTAAGACCAGGACTTCAAGTTATTAAAACTGCGCCTGGCATTAACACCGTATCAAGCAGTTTCGTTATGATTGCTCCAGAAGGCGAAAATAAATACAATCCAGACGGCGTTGCAGTATTCGCTGACTGCGCTATCAATATTGAACCGGACGCTAACCAAATTGCAGATATTGCAATTTCTTCTGCTGAAACGGCTAAAAATATTGCTGGAATTGAACCGAGAGTTGCTATGCTTTCTTTCTCTACCAAGGGTTCTGGAAACGACGATAAATTCTTTAAGTCAGTTCCAAAAATGCAAGAAGCAACGGCTATTGCTAAATCTTTAGCGCCAGACCTAGCGCTTGACGGCGAATTCCAATTTGACGCAGCAGTTGCACCAGAAGTTGGCAAACTTAAAGCACCTACTTCGCCAGTTGCAGGAAACGCTAACGTGTTCGTTTTCCCAAATATCAACGCAGGTAATATCGGTTATAAAATTGCTCAAAGATTTGGTGGATATATGGCGCTTGGTCCAATATGCCAAGGCTTTGCTAAACCAATTAACGACTTATCACGTGGTTGCGTTGTAGAAGATATAATCGCCGTTATCGCTATTACGGCACTTCAAGCAAAATAATTTTAGGGAGATATAAAAATGAAAATTTTAGTAGTAAATGCAGGTAGTTCTTCACTTAAATATCAACTCATCGATATGCAAAACGAAAGCGTAATCTTAAAAGGTCTTTGCGAAAGAATAACCTTTACGGGCGGTCAACTTACCCAAAAGACTTTTGACGGTAAAGAAACGGTTATTAAACAAGATATGCCTTCACATAAAGAAGCAATGCAACTAGTATTAAGCGCTATGCTTGATAGCGAAAAAGGTGCGCTTAAATCAATTGACGAAATTAGCGCGGTAGGTCATAGAGTTCTTCACTCTGCCGAAGATTTTAAGTCTTCCGTAGTTATTGACGACGAAGTTATTAGAATTTGCGAAAAGAACGCAGTTTTCGGACCACTTCATATGCCAGGCAATATCGCTTGCATTAAGAGTTGCAGAGAAGTTATGCCGGGCGTTCCTATGGTAGCAGTATTCGATACTACTTTCCACTCGACTATGCCTGCTAAAGCGTATATGTACGGAATTCCTTACGAAGTATACGACGAATATAAAATTAGAAAATACGGTTTTCACGGAACTTCGCACAAGTTCGTTAGCGAAGAAACGGCTAAACTCGTTGGTAAAGACGCTAAAATGGTTATTTGCCACTTAGGAAACGGCTCTTCAATTTCTGCGGTAAAAGACGGCAAATGTCAAGATACTTCAATGGGCTTTACCCCGCTTGAAGGCTTGGTAATGGGAACTCGTAGCGGTGATATCGACCCTGCTGCAGTTGATTACTTAAGAGAAAAACTTAACCTTAAACCTGAAGAAGTAGTTAACTACTTAAACAAAAAGTGTGGCGTTTTAGGCGTTAGTGGAATATCTAGCGACCTTCGTGACCTAGAAGCTGCCGTAGAACAAGGCAACGATAGAGCGCTACTTGCACTTGAAATGCTTGCTTATAGAGTAAGAAAGTACGTTGGTAGTTATATCGCAGTGTTAGGCGGCGTTGACGCAGTAGTATTCACGGGTGGTATCGGTGAACACTCTCCAAGAATTCGCAGACTAGTTATGGAAAATATGGAATTCTGTGGTGCTAAGTTCGATAACGAAAAGAACGAAAATTACGACAGCGGTATCGGATATTTAAATACCGAAGATTCTAAAGTTAAAATTATAGTTCTTCCTACTAACGAAGAATTATCTATTGCAAGAGAAACCAAGGCTTTAACTGAAGCAAAATAGGTTAAAATTAGTTAAAAGCAAGGCTAAACTAATTAAAAATCGTTGACAAGCATAAGTAAATAGTATATACTTGAAAGGCTACGAAAGGCTCGTAATATGGTTATTGATTTAAGAGAACTTAGAAGAAAAGGAAAACAAGAGCAAAGTTTTCATTTTGAATATCAAACCGAAAGGGAACTTTCAACGCTTCCAGACGTTAAAGTTGATATGCCGATAAAGGTAAACGGCGTAGTAAGTTTGATAGGCGAGAGAAGTGCTTACGTTGACCTCGAGATTGAGTTTACGCTTGTCGGAAACTGTAATAGATGTTTAGAAAATACTACTAAAACTTATCTAGTATCGCTTACTGAAGAGTGTGACGAACAAAGTCAAACGCTAAAGTTGAACGGTGATAGAATAGTTTTAGATAGTGCGGTAGAAGATACCGTGATAATAAATTTACCCTTAATATTTTTGTGCAAAGAAGATTGCAAGGGGATATGCTTTGGTTGTGGCGCAAACCTTAACAACCAACAATGTAAATGTAAAAACGAATAGGATGGTATAGAAAAATGGCAGTACAAAAAAGCAAAACTTCAAAACAAAGAACTAATACGAGATTTGCTCAATGGAAGATTAGCGCTCCAAATTTATCGGAATGCCCACAATGTCACGAACTTATTGCATCACACAAAGTTTGTCCTAAGTGTGGTTTCTATAAAGGAACTCAAGTCGTAGATACGAGCAAAAAAGAAAAGCAAGACTAATTTCTCTAAAATGAGTAAAAAGTCGGCGCAACGGCATAGCCGTTGCGCCTTAACTATTTATAAAACTTTATTAAAAAAAGACCTTTTTTAAGGTCTTTTTTGATATATTATTTTTCCTTCTTTTATAGTACAAATAACTTCGTAGTCATTATCTAGAACGGTAAAGTCGGCGTACTTGCCAATTGCAATCGAGCCGTAATCATTAAAAATCCCAAGATGAGTTGCTGGATTTTTAGTCGCAAAATCTATAGCGAGCGTAAACGGAACGCCAAGACTTACCATATTTTTAATTGCTAAATTCATTTTTAGCGTGCTACCTGCAAGTTTGCCGTTTAATAGTCTTGCTTTTCCGTCACTAACTATAACTTTTTGTCCACCAAGTTCGCTTTCGCCGTCAGATAATCCTTTAGCACGCATAGCGTCGGTAATTAAAATAATTTTATCTTTAGGCTTATTTTTAAGTATTAGTTTAAGCGTTTCCTTAGATAAATGCACGAAATCGCATATAACTTCAACGTAAAGTTCGTTAAGAAGTAAGCCTGCACCCGCAGTTCCTAAATCACGATGATGGATAGGCGTTTGTCCGTTAAAATGGTGGGTTATACAAGTTAGCCCATCCTTTACGCTTTCTTCTATTTGGCTAAAGGTAGCACTAGTGTGCCCAGCGCTTGCTTTTATATCGTTTTCTTTTAATACTTTAATAAACTCTTTTGAATTTTCTTTTTCGGGAGCAAAGGTTATAAGTTTAATATTGTTTCCACTTGCTAGAATAAATTCTTTAAGTAGGTTAGTGTCTAATCCTTGAGCGTTTTCAGGCGATTGCGCACCACAATAAACTTCGCTAATAAACGGGCCTTCTAAATGCACGCCTAAAAGTCTTGCGCCACTATTTTCACTGTTTTTATAATCTTTTACGGCGTTAAGCGAAGATATTATATCTTGCTTTTCCATAGTCATAGTGGTTGCTAGATAAGAAGTAGTGCCTTCACTTGCTAGAGCGTTAGAAATTTCGCCCAAGGCGTTTTCTTTAGCGTCCATAACGTCAAAAGAATTTGCGCCGTGAACGTGCTGGTCGATAAACCCCGGAACGATTATCGCACCTTCTGGAAGGGAAAAAGGGCTAGCGATATCTAGATTCTCGCCAATTTTAACAATCTTACCGTTTTCAGTTAAAATATCGCACTTGATAACGCCTTTGTTCTCAACGTATGCGCAAACGTTTTTAAAACCTAACATAACCTACTCCTTTTCTTTATTTTAGCACTAAAGAAGGGGTATGTCAAATTACTATAAAATGTTATCGAAGGAAACCTTAAAGGTTTTTGGAATTTGCTCTGATAGTTCTAAAAGCACTTCCACTTTAGATATTGCGTCGTTCCACTCTTTATCACGCACCAAAGTTGCGCTTTCAGAAAGCCACATTTCGATTTCCTTTATTTCGTTATGCGGAATAAAAACGTGTAAACTTTTCTTTTTTTGTATCCAGTTTGACTGAACGGCGTAAACGTCGTCGATTACAGCCCTTTCTTCGTCAATTTTATCGTATAAAATTTCTAGCGAGTCGTGAAAATCGTTAAACTTTGAGTTTACGTAAAATCCTTCAAAAAGCGCTAAACCTACAATTAGCAAAAAAACTACTATTACCGAGATTATAGATTTTACCATTTAACGCACCCCGATAATTCTAAAAAAAGTATTTCATACTTTTGCTTTTTCTTCTTTATATAAACTCTGCCGTTTCCGTCTAATGTCATTATTTCGGTAGAAGTTAGGCCGTAGCCGTTTTTATTTAAGAAACTAGTTATTTCTTCTTGACTTTTGTTTATAACGGGCAGGTTTTTCTTATTTATTTTTCCGCAGTTTATTATAACTATGGGAATAGAAGTTGGATTTTCTTTTCTTTCTTGGTTTTCAAATGCTGAAAGTTTACCGTTTGATTCAAAAATGGCGTAATCAAGGTCGTCAAAGGAAAAATAGCCTTGTGCGCGCATACTTTCTATCAAGTCGTCAATACCCATATTGTTGCGTTTAAGTTCTAAAACGTTTACGCCGAGTTTGTTTATAACTACGCTTGGATTTCCCGATATTATGCGTTTTGGAAGCGAGCCTAACTGTTCGATAAACGAAAGTAGTTGATGCAGTATAAAAAGGGTTAAAACGGCAACTATTCCGTAGACTAACGGAATTGAAATATCGGCCATAGGTATACACGCTAAGTCGGCAATAATTAAAGTGACTATAAATTCGTAAGGTTGCATTTCGCCGATTTGGCGCTTTCCCATAAAGCGCATAACTACTATAAGCACTATAAAAATTATTGAAGTTCTTATAAATATAACACCCATAACGCTAGTATGATTAGCGCCAAAAAATTTATGCTATTGCTTGACAAAATTCGCACTTTATTATATTATTGTATAGAAAAAAATAGAGTAGCGAAAGTGCGTAAAGTGTTGCAAAATGGGATGTCGTTTGCAAACGAAAGGATTTTTCCTGCGGTGCTTTTGCGCGTCCGCTATTATTAGCGCTAGTTAGCGCAAAATATTATCGGTCTCTCTAAATGTTTTTAGGAGATTTTTTTTATGAATTTTTTATCGGCTGGATACTTAAGTGACGTAAAATTCGACAAGGCTTTTAATTTCGTATATATTTTTAAAAGCATAGTCACCAAATGGTATTTATACCTAGCACTAGCGCTAGTTATAATAGGCGTAGCGCTCTTTGCTTGCCTTCTAAAACAACCTAAACGAAACAATCTAACTAGAACGCAAAAAATAGCGTATATTTCAATGTTATCGGCACTATCGGTTGCTGTAAACGTATTGCAAATACCAACCCCGTTAGCGCAATTATCTTTGGTTGCAACCGTTTGCTTTCTTGCAGGTGTTTTGCTTGGCCCAGTTGAAGGTTTTGCCGTTGCGCTCATAGGTGATTTAATAGCGGGAATCGTCGCGCCTTTAGGGGTTTATAGTCCTATAATAGGTATAGGAACGAGTTTATTCGGGTTAGTCCCCGGTGTAATTTTTGCATTTTTTAAGGGGAAAGACGTAGTTAAGGCGATAATAAGTTTTTCTATTACTTTCGTTCTTTCGTCTTTTGTATTAAATACTATCGGGCTATGTCTAATATATCCAAAGTATTACGTTTTGACTGAAAGATTACTACTTTTACCCATAACGCTACTATTCCACGCATTGAACTGTGTGATTTCCGTTTTGCTTTTAAGAACGTTAAAAAGGGTGCTACCAAAAAACAAATTTTATTTATAGAAATAAAACCGCTCTAATTAAGCGGTTTTTCTTTTTAGGCGTTTAACTACTACGCTAATATCAAGCAAGTTAAACCCAATGAAAAGTAGAACGGTAAACGCAATCGTAATCACGCTACAAACCATAAAGGTAAAAATCGTTCCAAGAACGGGTAGTAAAAGTTTTTCTAGCATAGCACCAAGCAGTATTGACGGAATTAGCAGAGCCGAAATAGATAAAATAAACTTAATAAATTTTGGTTTTTCTTTGCACTTTTTTCTTAATAAGATTACGTTTAATATCGTAGTTAGTCCGTAAACGAAACTAAACCCTATTAAAAGCGAATATATGCCCACGTATTTGGGTAAAAAATAAATAGATAGTAGCATAAATATTCCACTTAAAATACAGTAAAGAAGAGCCTTTTTTTCTTGACCTATAGAATTAAGAATACTAGTCGACAAACTAGATAAACTCATAAAAAGCATTAAAAATGCAGACGCTGTTAGATATTTTCCGCATTCCGTACTGTTAAAAATAAGAACGCCTATTTCTTCGCCACACACGAAGAAAACGGGAATAAAAATAGCCGTTAGAGTAGCCGTAAATTTTATGGCTTTTTCTATTTCGTTTTTAAGTAGGTTGTGTTTTTTATTATAAAAATTTTCGGCAATTTCAGGCACTAAAACTAGGGTAAAAGAGCCGATTAAGGTAGTTGGAATAAACAAAATAGGTATTGCTTGCCCGACTGCCGAGCCAAATAAAGACATAGCCTCTGAACTAGAATAACCAGCCGAAATTAGTCTTAAAGGTAAAACTACCGAAACGATAGATATTGCCAAGGAATTTATGGTTCTCATAGCAGTCACGGGTATAGCCGAAGACAGCAATGGCTTAAATTCTTTTTTAGGGTTTTTAAGACGGTTTCCACGCATAAAAAAGACGATACTTGCAAGAGTAAAAGAGAAAAGATATGATACTAGAACGGCAACGCCTGCGTAGTATGCGCCAAGATAAGCGCTAGTGGCGTGGGAAATTAAGATAATTCCAACAACAATCATACAAATTTCTTCTAGTAGTTCAATAATGCTATACGGTAAAAAATCTTTATTTCCCCAAAAAACTCCGCGGATAACGGCGTATAAAGAAGTAAATATAAGACCGATTAAAACTACGTAGAAAATACTTACGCATCTAGCGTCGGCAAAAAATAGTTTTGCAAAATTTCTAAACGAAAAGAAAAACAAGCAAATGCATACGGATACGATTAGGGTTAACGCTAGTGCTGAAGTTATAACCTTATTTACCTTGTCTTTATTATTTTCGGCGTTATATTTGGTCATAAGCCTTGAAACGGTGATGGGCGTTCCAGAGCAAGTAAGCGTTAATAAAAAAGCGAATACGGAAAGTGCGACTTGATATAGACCTACGCCTTCTGCACCGATAGTTCTCGATAAAAATATACGGTATAAAAATCCTAAAAATTTTTCACAAATAGAAAAAACGGTGACTATTGCCACGGTTTTGAAAAATCGTCTCAAAATCAATCCACCTTTAAGTATTCTAATGTATTCTATTCGTGCTTTTTTCTAAATATAATATCGGTATGAAAAAGTTTTGTTATAGAGTTCAAAAAGACGAAACGCTTTTATCCGTTTCGGATAAATTTAATCAAAGCGTTTTTTCGCTAATTAAAGAAAATGCGTTAGAGCGTGATATCGAAGAAGGGGACGTTTTAGTGATTTTTAGAGATAGTTGTCAAACTTACGAAGTTCTCCCGCACGAAACCATAGAAATTATTTGTGCGAAACTTGGCGTTGGCGAAGAAAGATTACTTTCTCTAAACGGAAATATTGATTACGTCTTTCACGGACTTAAGTTAAAATATTAAAATAAATTTAAAATATAATTTTAAACTTACAAATACCCTTGACTATTTTACTTATTTGTCATAAAATAAATACGTGCTAATGTACAGAAAGTTACAATAGGAGAAAAATTTTATGATTACTCACGGCAACACTATAGAAATTATGGCAGGTAATTCTAACCGTCCACTCGCTGAAGCAATTGCTAACCACTTAAAACTTCCACTTTCGGAAGCAGAAGTAAGCAAGTTCAGTGACGGCGAAATTAACGTCACCTTGCCTAAAACGGTTAGAGGAAAGGACGTATTTTTAATTCAATCAACGTCCGTACCCGTTAACGACAACTTAATGGAACTTCTAATTATGATTGATGCGTGCAAGAGAGCGTCTGCTGGCAGAATTACGGCAGTTATTCCATACTTTGGATACGCTCGTCAAGACAGAAAGGCTCGTCCAAGAGACCCAATCACGGCTAAATTAGTTGCAGATATTTTAGCAACTGCAGGCGCTGATAGAGTTATGACTATGGACCTACACGCTGCACAAATTCAAGGCTTTTTCGATATTCCGGTTGACCACCTTTACGGCGCTCCAATCCTTGCTAAATATTACAAGAGCAAAATGGACGAAAACTGGGTAGTCGTTTCTCCCGACGTTGGTAGCGTTGGTAGAGCAAGAAACTTTGCGTCAAGAGTTGACGCTTCAATTGCAATAGTAGACAAGCGTCGTCCAAAAGCAAACGCTATTGAAATTATGAACGTAATCGGCGACGTAAAAGATAAGACCTGTTTAATGGTCGACGATATGATTGATACCGCAGGTACTATTTGCCAAGGCGCTGAAGCGCTTGTTAAAAACGGCGCTAAAGAAGTTTACGCTTGCTGTACCCACGGCGTACTAAGCGGACCTGCTATTGAAAGACTTACTAAATCTCCTATCAAGGAAATTTTAGTTCTTGACACCATCAATATTCCCGACGAAATTAGAAACAATCCAAAGTTCAAAATTTTATCGGCATCAAAAGCAATTGCAAGAGCAATATCGGCAGTTTACTACGATTCGTCGCTTTCGGCAATTTACGAAGACTAATTTTAAGGATAAAGCCGTTTAGAGATAAACGGCTTTTGTAATAATTATGAAACTTATAGTAGGGCTCGGTAATCCCGACAAACAATATCATAACACCTTTCACAATTTGGGGTTTTTAAGCGTTGACAAAACCGCCGAACTTTTAGGCGTGTCATTTTCAAAGCAAAAATGCAAAGCCGATATTGCCGAAACCAAGATAAACGGCGAAAAAATTATTCTTGCTAAACCCTTAACCTATATGAATTTAAGTGGTGAAAGCGTTAGGGCGCTTATTGATTTTTATAAAATTCCACTACAAGATATAATTGTTATTTATGACGATTTCGACCTAAAAAAAGGCGAAGTTAGAATTCGTGAAAAAGGTTCTAGTGGAACGCACAACGGTATGCGCAATATTATCTCAATGCTAGGCAGTGAAAATTTCGCTAGAATAAGAGTTGGTTTCAATCCGGGTGGCGATAACCGTATTCCACTAATCGACCTAGTTTTATCGGGTATTAAAGAAGAAGATAAAGACCTTTTTGCAAAGGCTATTTCTAGCGCAGGTAGCGCTGGCGCTGACTTTGCTAAAGGTATTAAAATTCAAGACGTAATGCAAAAATATAACGGCAAAATTTAACGCTTAAATCACTTTTCTTGCCGTAGGATATATATGCTAGAAAAACTTAAAATGCTAAAAAACGGCAAAAACTCAGTCGCTGAGTTTTGTTCTTTTATCCGCCAAGGTATTCCTTTGGCGGTCTTTGGCGTGTCGGAAAGTTTTAAAAGTTATCTCGTTTCTCAAATTGACGGAAAAGTTTTATTCGTCGCAAAAGACGAAATTTCGGCTAAAAAATTTAGTCAGGAATTTCAAGAATATTCTGGGAAAAAAGTGGTGTATATTCCACCTAAAGACGAAAGTTTACTTATTACTAAAGCCTTTTCTAAAGATAATTCTTACGCTAGAATAAAGGCGTTTAGCCAACTTCCTAACGCTGATTTTTGCGTCGTTTCAGGGGAAACTTTACTTAACGGGTGCCCAAAAAAAATAGAAAAAATCACACTAGAAAAAAATCAAACTATATCTATTGATAAACTTACTTCAAGCCTAATTAGTTTAGGCTATAAGCGTCAAGAAACCTGCGAAAGTAAAGGCGTATTCGCCGTTCGTGGCGACGTGGTGGATATATGCACAGTTGACCGTGACGACTTACTTAGAATAGACTTTTTCGGCGACGAAATTGAAAATATTAAAATTATAGACGCTCAAACTAGAAAGTTTATAAATAATTTGGACAAGGCGAATATTCTACAAGCAAGCGAGTTTATTTTTGACAGGCAAGAACTAGAAAGGATAGAAAAAATCTTAAAACTAGAACTAGACGGCAAGGATAAATCTCAAAGGATAAGGCTAAAAACTATAATCGACGACCTTAATCTTGCTATAGAAAACCTTGATTTTGACGCTTTGCAATGTTTAGCGCCACTTTCTAATAATTTTGGAAAAATTTTAGATTATTTTACTAGTGGCGACGTTGTAGCGTTTGACGAAGCAAAAAGAACTTACGACCTTTGCGCGCTTTTAAACAAAGAATTTAACGATAGATTTTCTTCGCTAGAAAAAGAAGGCGAAGTCTTTAGTTTTTCTTCGCTATTTTCACTAGACTTATCTTCGCTTATTCTTGAGTTTAAGAAATTTAGGACAGTAGCGCTTCAAATGCTGTCCACTAATATACCGTTTTTTAGTCCGCTTAAAATTATTAACCCCGCCGTTTCGGGACTTGTAAATTATCAAATAGATTTTAAGGAACTTTTCGTTGACGTTGATAACTGGCTTAAAGGTGGATATAGGGTTTTAATCTTTACGGGCGACGATAAGCGTAGTGAAAAACTATCCATAGAATTTTCGGAGCGTAATATTTTAGCAAGTGTAAACGCTAGTGAAATTAAAGGGGTAAATATTTGCGACGAAAGTTTAAGTTCGGGCTTTATATTTCACGAAGAAAAGTTAGTTATTATAGGTAGTGGAAATCTATATAGAAAGGTTAACCAGTACAAAAAACCACCTTCTAAAAAAGGCACGTTCTTTACAGCGCCCGAAACGGGTGATTACTGCGTACACGAAGTACACGGTATAGGTAAGGTTTTAGGGAATAAAAGAATTTCTACCACCGAAGGCACTAAAGATTATATTGCCGTAGGCTATAGTGGAAACGACGTTTTATATATCCCTGTTGAACAGTTAGACCTATTAACTAGATACCTTGGCGCGGATAAAAATCCAAGGCTTTCTAAAATAGGTGGAACGGACTTTGAAAGAATAAAAAATTCAGTCAAAGAAAGTATTAAAAAACTATCTTTCGACCTTAAAACGCTTTACGCTGAAAGAAAAAATAGGCAGGGTTTTAAGTTTGTAGAACTTAAAGATTTAGAGCAAGAGTTTGCGGACGATTTCCCGTACGAGCAAACGCCCGACCAAGTGATTTGCGATAACGAAATCAAAGAAGATATGACTTCTTCTTCGGTTATGGATAGACTAATTTGCGGTGACGTTGGGTTTGGTAAAACCGAAGTGGCTTTCCGTGCCGTGTTTAGAGCGATTAGCAACGGAAAACAAGCCGTTATGCTTGCGCCTACCACCATTTTAGCCGAGCAACATTTTAATACGGCAGTTGAAAGATTTCGTAGGTTCGGGGTTAGGATAGCCTGTCTTAACAGGTTTAGAAAAGCGTCCGAACAAAAAAAGATTTTAGAGCAATTAAAAGAAGGTAAAATAGATTTTATAATCGGCACGCATAGACTGCTTAGCCGTGACGTTGAGTTTTACGATTTAGGACTTTTGGTTTTAGACGAAGAACAACGCTTTGGCGTAGAACATAAGGAAAAAATTAAACTTCTAAAAAGCGACGTCGATACTTTAACCTTAACGGCAACGCCTATTCCAAGAACTTTGCATATGTCGTTATCGGGCATACGTTCGATAAGCGTTATCAATACTCCGCCCAAAAAACGTCTACCCGTACAAACTTACGTGACTGAAGAAACCGACGCTCTAATTAAAGACGCAATCTTAAAAGAAATCAATCGTGGTGGGCAAGCGTTCGTGCTTTACAATAGGGTGGAAAGCATAGACTTTTTCGCAAATAGAATAAAGTCGCTACTTCCCGACGTTCGTTTTACCGTGGCGCACGGAAGAATGGATGAGAGAACGCTAGAGAATAACATAATAGAATTCTATAACGGCAAAACTGACGTAATGATTTCGACGACTATTATTGAAAACGGAATAGACCTTCCTAAAGCCAACACCTTAATAGTGATTGACGCAGATAACCTAGGGCTTTCAACGCTTTATCAACTAAAAGGTAGGGTAGGAAGAAGCGATAGGCTTGCGTATGCATATTTAACGTTTAAAAGGGATAAAATTTTATCTCAAACGGCGTATGAAAGGCTTAATACGATTATAGAGTTTACCGAAATGGGTAGTGGAATAAAAGTTGCTATGCGTGACCTTGAAATTCGTGGCGCAGGCAATATATTAGGTGCTGAACAACACGGACATATGGATAAAATCGGATACGAACTATACTCTAAACTTCTAAAAGAAGAAATGGACGGCGTTGAAGAATTTATTCCTGACCTTGATATAAGAATTTCTGCGTATATTCCCGAAAAATATATAGAAAACAATTCGGCAAAAATGTCTATTTATAAGCAAATAGCCGAAATCGGTACGATGGCTGAAGAGAAAGAATTGATTTCTTATCTAACTGAAACTTACGGCGAAATTCCCGACGAAACGGCTAACTTAATCGATTTATCGGCGATTAAACGCTACGCAATAAAAGCAAAAGCAAAAAAGGTAGTTTTAACAGGCTCTAGTGCAACGCTTACTTTAGAAAACTTCGACGGGTTTAGAAACGTTTCAATGAGAAATGCTTTAGACGAGTTTTCGGATTATATAAAAATATCCGTTTTAACTGCGCCCGTTATAGAGTTTTTAAATTCGGGAGAAACCAAAAAAGAAACGCTAAAGCGTATGCGTGCGTTTTTATCTAAAGCCGTCGGCGCAAACGGATAAGGAAAAATCTACGTCAAATTATCATTTTTCGCGCTAATGCAAGACAAAAAAATAAAAAAAAGATTGCAATTTTGTATATTATAGTATATAATATAAGAGTTTTAATGGGGCTTTGTAATCTTAAAACAAAATAGGCTTAACTACTTTTAGGAGTTTTTATATGAAAAAAAGATTAACCGGATTAATTTCGCTTATATTATCACTACTTCTTTGCTTGTCGTTTTCGGCGTGCAATCTAATTACTTATGATAGCGATAGAGAAATGAAACAGGTAGTTGCTACCGTTTCTATAAACGAAAACGTTAAAGACGAAATTACCCTTGGCGACTTAGTTTTAACGTATATTAACGGCGGATATCTAAACGAACAGTATTACGGTTATACCACCGAACAAAACTTTGATATCTTACTTAACCAATTAGTATCTCAAAGAATTCTACTTCAAAACGCAATGCTTGAATTTGAAGCAGACCAAAATTTCACTAAAAACACCGAAGAAGAAATTTATAAACCGCTTAGATATTTATCGGAAAAAGAAATAGTTGACGCTAAATATCAAACTTACAGCGCGCTAAATACCTATATCGAATCTTTCGCTGATAGTGAAGAAGAAGGCAAAAAAGACACTTGGGTTGGCGAAACCAGAGTAGTTCCAACGGGCGCAACCAACGACGTTAAGGAAAAAACTTTAGAAGAAAAGAAAGCGTATATTCAAAACGGCGTTGACAAATCAGACCTTAAAGCCTTAACCAAAGCAATCGAATCACTTGATGAAAACGCTATGCTAGGTGATACTTACAAAGCGTCTGGCGTTATGGAAGATATCGAATACTTTAAGTTGATTTTAGAAGAATCTTACGAACAAGAAGTTCTTAATATCTACTATGAAAACTTACTTAAAACTGCAAGAAGTGAAATTACTTTTGAAGTTTTAGAAAGTATTTACGCTTCTATGTACGCTAAACAATCAAACTTTACTAGCGCTGAATTCGTTGATAAACTTTCTTCAGCAACCGTTGACAACCCACTATTATACGGTGGATTCGGTGGATACGGCTACGTTTATAACCTACTTTTAGGTGCAAACGATATTCAAAAAGAACAAATTACTAAAATCAAAGAAGATAAACCTAATATTAGCGACGCTGAATATTCAGCGGATAGAAAAGCAATTCTAGACGCTACTACCGTTAAAGATTTACGTTCTTACTGGGTTTACTCTGGCTACGACGCTGAAGATAGAAACGGTGAATTATTCTTTACCGGCGATTACACCTTTGCTAAAGACACTGCAAACAGCCTAAAATATCAAGGCACGTTTGAAAAGGTTAAAGACGCTGAAGACGGAAAGACTGCAACCTACGCAGTTAAATCAACCACCACTTTCGATTTAAATGAATTTATTTCTATGATGGACGCATATATTGGTGGAACTAAAACTGCTAGTTCGGAATTTGACGATATGGGTGACGATGCTTTTGGTGCCGTGACGTTTGAAGGCGTTTCTGAATACGACGCTAAAATCAACGAATTATTATTTGCGTTCTCAACCGACGCTGGTTCTCTTAACACTTATAAAGGATACGTTATTAAACCCGAAGTTGAAGGC
>JAZQWW010000134.1:0-9929 GCA_045632585.1 Christensenellaceae bacterium | reverse complement strand
GATTAATCACATATTTTGTACTACAACATTATTGCAAGGTGTTAATTTAAATGCCAATAATTTATTTTTCCTTGCTAAAAAGGGGAAGTTTACCAATGCTGAATTGGATAAGAAAAATTTACTAGGTAGGGTTGGTAGGCTAGGAAATTGTTTGCAGGGGAGAATTTTCAGATTTTATGTTGAGACGAAAAACATAAAACAGGAGACTATTAAAAAAGAATTAAATACTGCTTCTGAGCCGTGCGAGTTTAGTGAAGACCAATTTTCTATTCCCACAAGTGAAAAGCAAACAAAAGCATTAAAGACTTATTTGTCCGATAAAAATGTAGATAATTCCATCACTAGATTATCATTGTGTGAAAAAATGGAAAAGGATTGCTTTGATTACTTTTTAGGAGATGAAGAGAGTAAAAAGGTTGGTAAAAAAATTTCTGAATATTCAGAGATGAAAATAAATCAAATTATAGAGTCGTTATCATTAAGGAATTATGATTGTTATAAAGAATTAATAAAGTTGCTTATAGAGATATACGATTGGGAATCCTCAAATGATACAGATTTGTCAAAAAGAATGTCAAATGTTGATTTTATCACGAGACTATTTTATAACGTATCGATAGGAACTTCTATTAAAAGATTTGTAGATAACTCATTTGAGATAAACGAAAAGAAGAATAGAAAACCTTATGTGGTAACTATCAAAGGGGTTTCAACTGTTTCTTTCTTGACAGAAGAAGATGTATTTACTGCATATAATAAGAAAGATATACGCACATATCAAGATAGTGATTATAGCCTTATGATTTATTCTACATTGCGAGACGTAAACAATTTAATTGAATTTAAATTAAAAGTATATTTGCAGGATTTATATTATAGATTAGGGCAATTAATTGATGTTAAATCCGAAGAATTGGAATCGTTTTTAACGCATTCGGTTGTTGGTAATAAAAAGAAAATAGCATTAAAAGATATTGGAATCGTTGATGATTTTGCTATTGAGGAATTAAGTACAAAATCTCATTTATTTAATGATGATATTCCGAATGTGGAAAAAATTATTGAATACGGGAAAATGTTACCAGATGAAACTCCTCTAAAATATTCTATAAAGGATGTGTTTGGATTTTAACCCAAAAACGACTTTTACAATTTCATATTAATTCCAAAAAATGGGGGATGACTACATTGGAGATTTTTTTTGAGTCGATTCTCAACGGGAGTGGCGAAATTTTTGGGATTGCATTTTTGCGATTTGGAATAGAAATTGAATTATTTTCATCGGAAAAGTTAGAAAACGATACAAATTTTTCGTAACGATACGAATTTTATGAAACAATTTATTTGACAAAACGAATTTTATGTTCGATTTTTAATATAAAAGATTTAATTTCTAAGTACATTTCGAGCTCCTAAGTGACCGATTTGGGGGCAAGTCCCGACGGGAAGACTAATGAAAACGTAAATAGAGTATGGATTTGCGTTTTTTATTTCAAATATAAACTATTCTTTAATTGTTAATTTCTCTTTTGGAAGAATATCTTCATATTCACTAAAACGCTCTTGCCTGATAGGCATAATGGGATGCGTTTTATCGTTAAAGACTAATACTAATGCCGGTTTTATTCCGTTATGATTTTCTGTAAAATAATAATATTTCAATTTGCCGTCTTTTATTAGTTTCTTTGCAGTCCTATGATAACTAAAATATCCCATACGCTTATTTTAAGCAAAATAAAATTATTAACCCTTTTTTAAAGGGTTTTTTATTTTTTTAAATTTATTTGTAAAGTGCATAAAAATGCTTTACTTTAGCGCACTAATGTGCTATCATACTATCAAACAAAAAAAGAAATGGTGGTAAAATGGAAAAATTTAACAAAGAATCATTAGAAAGATTATTTAGCGTTATATTAAATTTAGACAGCGTTGAAGAATGTTATAAATTCTTTGAGGATATTTGCACTGTTAAAGAACTTCAAGATTTAGCGCAAAGATTAGACGTTGCGTTAATGCTTAATCAAGGCAAAAACTATAATCTAATTTCTAGTGAAGTTGGGGCTAGTTCGGCTACCATTAGCAGAGTTAACAAATGCTTGCTTTATGGAAACGGTGGATACGAACAAGCAATCAAAAAATTACAAGGTGACAAATAGGGGTGAGTGATATGCAACGTGACGGCATTGACAACGTAGTTTACGCACTTAGAAAGGCTTTTTCGTCTTTTGGATACAACGAATACAAGATGAATAAGTTTGAAGAATACGATTTATACGCTAGAAACAAAGACTTTTTAATTTCTTCTAACGTAATAACTTTTAACGACACTAACGGAAAATTGTTAGCGCTCAAACCTGACGTGACGTTATCCATCGTGAAAAATACCAAGATAGCCGAAGGCGTTAAAAAGGTTTTTTACGCAGAAAACGTTTATAGAGTTTCTTCTAAAAGCAACGGCTTTAAGGAAATTCCACAAATGGGTTTGGAGTGTATTGGTGAACTTGATTTATATAGCGTTTCTGAAGTTATAACGCTTGCTAAAAAAAGTCTAGACGTTATTTCTAGTGATAACGTTCTTGAAATTTCGCCCGTAGGAGTAGTTTTTGATTTTGTTAACTCGCTTAATCTTAAAAGTCAGGTTAAAAAAGAAGTTTATAAACTAATAGACGGCAAAAACGAATTTGAATTAAAAGAACTTTTAATCAATAATTCGGTGAACGGAAACGACGTTGATACTTTAACCCAGTTAGTAAGTTTATACGGCCCTGCGAAGATAGTGATTGATAAACTAAAATCGTTATTTAGTGGTAAGCAAGAACAAAGACTTGTAGAAAACTTTGAAAAAATATTACTATCGATGGACGAAGAAACGTTTAATAGCGTTATGGTTGACTGCTCTGCTTGTAAGAACGTTAAATATTATAACGATATAACGTTTAGGGGGTACGTTGAAGGACTTCCTAAAGCCGTACTTTCGGGTGGAAGATACGACGGACTTTTAAAATCAATGGGTAGTGATAACGGAGCGATAGGTTTCGCTGTATATCTAGACGAAATTGATAGACTTTTTAAGACGGAAAAGGAATTCGACGTTGACGTTATGATTATTTACGACGGGCTATCCGACGTTAAAAAGGTGCTTGAAAAAGTTAAGCAGTTGGTTAGTGAAGGTAAGACGGTCACGGCTGTAAACACCCTAAACCAAAACGTAGCGTATAAAGAATTGATTAAGATGTAGGTGAATGATGGATAAGATACTTAGCGTAGCGCTTCCGAAAGGAAGACTTGGCGAAAAAGTTTACGATATGTTTGAAAGAGCCGGTTTTGAGTGTAAATCGGTAAAAGAAAACAGCAGAAAATTAATATTTGAAAACCCCGAAAAGTCAGTTAGATTTTTTTGGGTAAAACCTTCTGACGTTGCTATTTACGTTGAACGTGGCGCTGCTGACGTTGGCGTTGCGGGAAAGGATATTTTACTAGAATACGAACCCGACGTTTACGAACTTCTCGACTTAAATCTTGGGAAATGTAGAATGGCAGTAGCAGGCAAAAAAGGATTTAAGGATAATGGAAAAAATACCCTAATAGTAGCGACGAAGTTTACTAACGTTGCAAAAAAGTACTATGATTCTTTGGGTAGAGATATTGATATAATACATCTAAACGGGTCGATAGAACTTGCGCCTATTCTTAATATGTCAGACGTTATCGTGGACATAGTAGAAACCGGCACGACGCTAAAGGAAAACAATCTTGACGTTTTAGAAACGATTTTTCCAATAAGTGCTAGATTTATTGCAAACAAGGCAAGTTATAAATTCAAAAGCGAACTAATTAATTCGCTTACCAAAAGTTTAAGACAGCAGGTACAAGATGATTAAGATTTTAGAATACGGAAAGGACCAAAATCAAGAAATTTTTTCTCGTGGAAGTTTGGAAACTTCTAGCGTTTACGAAATCGTTTCTGAAATATTAAAAAACGTAAAACTAAACAAAGATAACGCCTTAAAATTTTACGCTGAAAAATTCGACGGCGTGGTTTTAGACAAACTAGAAGTGACTAATGAAGAAATTGAAGAAGCCTTTTCATTAGCCGACCAAGAACTTATAAATACCATAAAAAAAGCCGAAGAAAATATTAGATTTTTCCACGAAAAACAAATTAGAGTTGGATTTAAGGTAGAAAAAGAAAACGGCGTTATTTTAGGTCAAAAAATAACCCCTATTGAAAACGTTGGACTTTACGTTCCCGGTGGCACGGCGTCTTATCCGTCGACCGTACTTATGGACGCAGTTCCAGCCAAAATCGCAGGTTGCAAAAATATCGTTATGGTCACCCCGCCTATGAAAAACGGCAAGGTTAATCCAGCAATACTAGTTGCATCGAAAATTGCAGGCGTTGATAGGGTGTTTAAGATTGGTGGCGCGCAGGCTATAGGCGCACTTGCTTACGGCACGGAAAGCGTTCCCAAGGTAGATAAAATCGTAGGACCTGGAAACGTCTTCGTTGCCGAGGCAAAAAGACAAGTTTTTGGAATGGTAGCCATTGACGTTATTGCAGGGCCTAGTGAAATTTTAATAGTAGCCGATAAAGATAACAATGCAAAGCATATTGCGTGCGACTTGCTATCTCAAGCAGAACACGATAAAATGGCTAGCGCCGTTTTGGTCACTAATTCTATGGACTTTGCAAAAGAAGTTCAAAAGGAAATAGAGATAGAACTTGAAAAACTTTTAAGAAAAGATATTGCAAGAATTTCAATAGATAATAACGGAAAAATTATCGTTTGCGATAATCTAGAAACTGCAATAGAAATTTCAAACGCAGTAGCGCCCGAACACCTAGAACTTTGTGTAAACGAGCCGTTTAAATATTTAGAAAAGGTTAAACACGCAGGCTCAGTGTTTTTAGGCAAAAATTGTCCCGAAGCGCTTGGCGATTACTTCGCTGGACCAAACCATACCTTGCCAACCAACGGTGCGGCTAGATTTTCAAGTCCACTTTCCGTTGACGATTTCGTTAAGAAAACGCAATTTATTTATTATACTGAAAAGGCGCTTGCAAACTCGTGCAAGGAAGTTGAGCGTTTTGCAAACGCTGAAGGACTTACGGCGCACGCAAGAAGTGCAACCGTGAGAGGAGAAAAGTAAGATGAGTGAATTTCTTTCATACACAAAAGAATCGCTTACGGCATACGTACCAGGCGAACAGCCACAAGATAAAAAATACGTAAAGTTAAACACCAACGAAAGTCCCTTTTCGCCATCAAGAAAGGCAATAAGGCTTGGCAAAAAGGCAGTTAAAAAAGCCCGTTTATATCCAGACCCAGAAGTTAATAAGTTAACTGAGATGCTTGCTAAAACTTATAACGTAAGTCCTAAAAACGTGTTAGCATCTAATGGTTCGGATGAAATTCTTAACTTTATATTTTTAGCCTTTTTAGACGATAAAAAAGAAGTGGTTTTTCCAGATATTACCTATGGTTTTTATCCCGTATTTGCAAAACTTAACGGGGTGAAATTTACTGAAATTCCACTTGGCGAAAACTTTGAAATTAACGTTAGCGACTATATAGGTATAAATAAAAATATCATAATAGCAAACCCTAACGCACCGACGGGGATTGCGCTATCAGTTTCAGAAATAGATGAGATTGTGAAAAGCAATCCTAAAAATATTGTGGTAATTGACGAAGCGTACGTTGATTTCGGCGCAGAATCGGTGGTGGGTTTAACTAAAAAATATTCTAATTTAATAGTCGTTCAAACCTTTTCAAAGTCACGTTCAATGGCTGGGGCAAGACTTGGTTTTTGCGTGGCAAACGAAAAAATTATTTTGGACCTTAAAACCATTAAATATTCGGTTAATCCGTATAACGTAAACTCGTTTACCTACGCAATGGGCGTTGGTAGTTTAATAGATAATGATTACACGCAAAAAAACTGTAAAAAAATTCTAAAGGCAAGAGAATACACGGTGAAAAGTCTATACTCTTTAGGGTTTAGCGTTCTTCCGTCAATGGCGAACTTCGTATTTGCAAAAAGCGATAAAATCGGTGGCGAAGAACTTTATAAAGCCTTAAAAGAAGAAGGCGTTTTGGTTAGACACTTTAAAAAAGATAGAATAAGTTCTTACGTTAGAATAACTATCGGTTCAAAAAAACAAATGCAAATTTTGATAGAGAAATTAAGAAAAATTTTGGAGAAATAATATGAGAGTTGCTGAAATAATTAGAAAAACGGCTGAAACGGACATAACTTTAAGCATTAACGTAGACGGAACGGGAAAATCACAAATAGAAACCGGCTGTGGTTTTTTAGACCATATGTTAACCTTATTTTCTAAACACGGAAAATTCGACTTAAGCGTAAAGTGCGTTGGGGACGTAAACGTGGATTATCACCACACGGTAGAAGACGTTGCTATTTGTCTTGGACAGGCGTTTAAGAAAGCGCTTAACGATAAGCGTGGAATTTATAGATATGGCGACAGCACTATACCTATGGACGAAGCCCTAATACTTTCAGCAATAGACTTGTCAGGTAGGGCTACGCTTTGCTACGGCTTAAAAGTTCCTGCAAAGCGCCTTAAAGATTTTGAAACCGAACTAATCGAAGAATTTTTCCTTGCGTTCGTTAGAAGTCTTGAGGCAACCGTGCACTTAGTTCAACTAGCAGGAAAAAACACGCACCACATATTAGAGTGTGCGTTTAAGTCTTTTGCTCGTTCTATGAGAAAGGCTTGTGAAATCGACCAAAGATGCGCAAACGACGTGCCTTCTAGTAAGGGGGTATTATAATGATTGTCGTCGTAGATTACGGCGTAGGCAATTTGTTTTCGGTTGTTAACACGCTCAAACTTATTAGTAGTGACGTGGTGGTTAGCAGTGAAAAAGAAGTCATTGAAAAAGCCGATAAGATAATTTTGCCGGGCGTGGGCGCTTTTCGTGACGCAGTAAATAAACTTAAAGAAAAGGACCTTTTTAACCTTATAAAAGAAAAAGCAAAACAAGGCACGTATATTTTAGGAATTTGTCTTGGTATGCAACTATTATTCGAAAAGAGTTTTGAGTTCGGTGAATACGAAGGTCTAGGACTATTAAAGGGCGAAATACGACCTATTGATAGCCAAAACGGTGCGCTTAAAATTCCGCATATGGGCTGGAATAAACTAAAAATCGTAAAAGAAGGCGGTATATTAAGTGAAATTAAGGACGGCGACTACGTGTATTTCGTGCATTCTTACTGCGCTAAAAATTGTCCGTCTATTAGTTCCTTTGCCGAATACGGCGAACAAATAACTGCAACCGTTTGGGATAAAAACGTATTCGGCTGTCAGTTCCACCCCGAAAAGAGTGGAGAAGTAGGCTTAAAAATATTGAAAGCCTTTTGCGAATTGGAGTAGATATGAAAATTTTTCCCGCAATAGATTTAATACAAGGCAAAGCGGTAAGGCTTTTTAAGGGCGATTACGAAAAAATGACCGTTTACGCTGAAAATCCTATGGATATAGTAAACGATTTTTCTTCTCAAGGCGCAAAATATTTGCACCTAGTCGATTTAGAAGGCGCAAAATCAGGCTTAACGCCAAATCTTGACACCATTAAAAAAATCGTAAAAGAGAGCAACCTTTTCGTGGAAGTCGGTGGTGGAATTAGAAGCCTAGAAGTTATAAAAAAATATTTAGATATAGGCGTTTCAAGGGTTATACTTGGAACGATTGCCGTCACCGACCCGAAGTTTTTAGAGCAAACGGTTAAAGAGTTTGGGGACTTTATAGCAGTTGGCGTTGATATAAAAGACGGCTACGTTGCTATTAAAGGCTGGACGGAAAAATCGCAATACAATTATCTAGATTTTTGTGATAAACTTGAAAGCCTAGGCGTAAAAACGCTAATATGTACCGACGTTTCAAAAGATGGAGCAATGAAAGGCACGAACCTAGAACTTTACAAAACCCTAGTTGATAGATATAATTTTAACGTAATAGCGTCGGGTGGGGTAAGTAGTATTAGCGACGTAGAAAAACTAAGCGAGATAGGCGTATACGGGGCTATAATTGGAAAGGCGTATTACGAAAAAGCCCTAGACTTAAAAAAGGCAATTGAAATAGGTGGCGAAGATGATAACTAAAAGAATAATCCCTTGCCTTGACGTAAAAAACGGAAGGGTTGTAAAGGGCGTGAATTTTACGGGCTTAAACGACGTATCATCCCCCGTGGAACTCGCTGAATATTACAGTAAAAACGGCGCAGACGAATTAGTGTTTTACGATATAACGGCATCTTCTGACGGAAGAAAACTATTCACGGACGTTTTAAGAGAAGTTGCTAGCAAGGTGTTTATTCCACTTTGCGTTGGTGGTGCAATAAACGGATTAGAAGACTTTGAGCGTGTGCTTTCTTGTGGCGCTGATAAAGTAAGCGTAAATACAGGCGCAATTAAAAATCCAGACTTAATTGAGCAATCGGCGAAAAGATACGGAAGTCAATGCGTAGTTTTATCGGTTGACGTTAAAAGGGTTGACGGCACGTTTACCGTTTTTTCCAAAGGTGGAAGAGAAAATACGGGTATGGAAGCAATTTCGTGGATAAAAAGGTGCGTAGAAAACGGCGCTGGCGAAATTGTTGTAAATTCTATTGATACAGACGGCGTAAAAAAAGGTTTTGATTTAGAACTTTTAGACAAGGTATGTAGTACCGTCAAAGTACCGATAATAGCGTCTGGTGGCGCTGGCTCTATAGACGATTTCGTGACGCTATTTAAGACGCTACCTAAAGTTGATGCAGGTCTTGCAGCGTCAATATTCCACTTTGGTGAAGTTAAAATAAACGACTTAAAAAGAGAACTTTGTAAAAAAGATATAAACGTTAGAATTTAGGAGACATTATGTTAAATATAAAAGAATTAAAATTTGATAAAGACGGACTTATTCCAGCAGTCGTGGTAGACGCTATTACTAAAAAAGTATTAACGCTTGCGTATATGAACGAAGAAAGCCTTAAAATCACTATGGAAAAAGGCTTAACTTGTTTTTACAGCCGTTCAAGAAAAGAATTATGGCTAAAGGGCGAAACTAGTGGAAACTATCAACACGTTGTTTCTATCACAGCCGATTGCGACGGCGACGCACTAGTAGTTATGGTTGAAAAGGACGGCCCTGCTTGTCATAAAGGCACGGACTCTTGCTTTAACGATTGCATTTACGAAAGTGAAGAATTAAAGGATTTTTCACTAGAAAGTTTAATGGAACTAATAAAGGGTAGAAAAACCGATAAAAAAGAAGGCTCTTACACCACTTATTTGTTTGAAAAAGGTTTAGATAAAATTCTAAAGAAAGTGGGCGAAGAATGCACCGAAGTTATAATCGGTGCAAAAAATAACGACAAAAAAGAAACTATTTATGAAATAGCAGACCTAACTTATCACGTAATGGTATTAATGATAGAAATGGGAATTTCACTTGAAGATATACATAGAGAATTATCTTCTCGTCACGTAATTGATAAAAAAGTAAAACAGGAGAAAATGACCAAATGATGCGTGACTTTCACGTTCACACCAACTTTTGCGACGGCAAAAATTCGCCCGAAGAAATGATAACAAAAGCAATTGCTCTTGGAATAAAAGAAATAGGCATTGTTCATCACTCATATACGGAGTTCGACGATAGATATTGTATCAAAAAAGATAGAATTGATGAATATATTAATCTTATAAACGAACTAAAGGAAAAATATAAAAAAGATATTAAAATTTACTGTGGCGTGGAAAAGGATTTTTATTCTGATTACGACTTAAGTAGATTTGATTATTCTATAGGCTCTGTGCATTACGTTAAAAAAGACGGCGTATATTTAGAAGTTGACGAAAGTAAAGAAATTTTAGTAAATGCAATCAATAATTATTACGACGGCGACGTTTACGCA
>JAZQWW010000133.1:0-3760 GCA_045632585.1 Christensenellaceae bacterium | reverse complement strand
AAAGCGTATAATTTGGTCGTCTTCTTCGCCCAAAATCTTCTTCATTGCTAATTTTTCACTTAATCTCTTTTTAGAAATAGAAGTAAATCCTAAAAGTTGTATGGTAATCAGTGGCGTCATTGCAACCATTGCGACTATACCGAAAGCGTCCGATAAAATATTCCCGCCAAGCGCGTAGCAAACGCCGATTGCGAAAGGCAAAATAAAGGTAGAAGTTAACGGTCCCGACGCTACTCCGCCAGAGTCGAACGCAATAGCCGTATAAATCTTCGGAACGAAGAAAGATAGTCCTAAAGAAATTAGATAGCCTGGAATTAAATAATATAAAATTGAAAAGCCGAAAATAATTCTAATTACCGAAAGACAAATAGATAGCCCAACGCCTACTGAAAGCGCAATCATCATTGCCTTTTTAGATACTGTTCCTTGCGTAATTTCTTCGACTTGCTTATTAAGAACGTGAACTGCAGGCTCTGCTAAAACCACCACCAAGCCTAAGACGAACGCTACAATCGTCACGGCTACGGACGATGTTTTTGAAAGTTCCACACCCATTTTAAAGCCTATCGGCATAAAACCGACGTGGACTGCCGTCAAGAAAATTATTAAACCAAGATAGGTATAAAGAGTTCCAACTATAATATGATGAATCTTCTTTTTAGGAAGTTTTAATATCGCAAAATTTATTATAAAAAAGAACGCAACAACCAAGCCTAAAGCAATAGAAACGTCCTTCGTCGTTTTAACAAGCGTTTCTAAAACGTACGCACCGATATCTTCTACAAGCACGTAATCGTTTACGTTTGGCGCAGAAATATCGCCACCGTTAATTATACTTAAAAGTAGCACGGCAAGTATGGGCCCCACCGAGCACATTGCAACTAAGCCGAAACTGTTTTCTTCGGCGTGTCTGCCACCTATAGTAGTTGCAATACCAACGCCTAGCGCCATAATAAAAGGAACGGTAATAGGTCCCGTCGTCACCCCGCCCGAATCGAACGATAAGGGTATTAACTTAAAATTATCGGCGTCCACGGAAAGCGTGAGTAGAGCCAAAGCAAACAACATCATATAAAAATAGATTAAAATGCTTGCTAAATCTTTTTTGAAAACGATTTTAAGTATTGATATCACTAAAAAAGCACCTACGCCTAGCCCAACGAAGATAATTATGAGTTTGCTACCCACTTGGCTTGCAAGAACGGTCAAATCAGGTTCGGCAACGGTGATTAAAAGACCCATTATAAAACAAACGCCAACCAAAACACCTAATTTTTTAGACTTGGTTAGACCGGCGCCGACGTGTTCGCCCATAGGCGTCATAGCAACGTCTGCACCTAACGTGAAAAAACCTATGCCCAAAATTAAAAACAACGCCGATGCGCTAAATACTAAAACTTCCCTAGTCTGTAAATTGATTAGGGGTGTGAAATTTAAAATTATAACCATCAGCGTGACCGGTAGCACCGATATTAGCGATTCTTTAATTTTACTTAGCAATAATTTTTTCATTTTATTTCCGTTTAATTTCTTATTTACTATATTATATCGTACTAAAACCTAAAATAAAAGCGACGAACAAAATTCTAGGAAATTTTATAGCATATTTTGGTCGTAAACTGCTCTAGCGCCACCGATAAACTTTGGACGAGTTCTTGCGCCAACGACTATTGCTTCACCTATCTTATTATTTTCTAATCTTACGGGGACTGCAACTTTTTTTAGATGCATGCCGATAAGAGTTAAACCAACGTCAAGCCCTGCGTCCGCTTTTATTTCTTCAACTACGACGGGGTTATTAAAACTAGAATAAGCAACGGTAGCAAGCGAACCACCCGCCTTAGGCTGTGGAATTACGTTTACTATTTCTAGATTTTTAGCCGTTTCTTCTTCTACAACTACTGCTCGATTTAGATGTTCACAGCATTGAATTGCTAGAAAAACGCCCTTTTCTTTTGCGCAGTTATAAAAACCGTCGAAAACTTCTTTTGCCACTTCGGGCGCAGAATTCGTGCCGATTTTAGCGCCTAAAATTTCACTGGTTGAACAACCTATAACTAAAACGCTACCCTTTTTTAATTTTGCTTTTTCTATGATTTCGTTAACGACCGAAAAGGCTTGCTTGTATAAAGAATTTTCCATACCTTCACCTAAATTAGATTTCGCTTTGATTAAGCGTCGTCAATTTTTTTGAGTAATATAATAATAAAGTTTTTATATATTTTATCATAAAACCATTTAAAATAAAAGTGTTTAAAAAACTTTTATAGTTAAATTTAAGTTGACAAAAAAATTTAGGTAGTTTATAATAAAATTGCTACACGACTGACGGACTAAAGCGGTTTACCGCAAGGGAGTGTGGCGATATAAGCCGACCGTCTGGGCAATTCAATTTTCACGAAATTGGATTGCCCTTTTTATTTGGCAGTCCACAAGGAGTAAAAATGCAAGATTTTTGGAAAGGTTTTAATAACGGAATTTGGCAAGAAACAATAGACGTTCGTGATTTTATTCAAAGTAATTATCAAGAATATCTTGACGGTGACGAGTTTTTAGCAAAGGCTACCGAAAGAACCAACGCTTTAATGAAAAAAGTAAACGCTCTTTTTAAGTTAGAACGTCAAAAAGGTGGTGTTTTAGACGTAGACACCGACACCGTTTCGTCACTTACCAGTTATGCTCCGGGATATATTGATAAAGAAAACGAACTAATCGTCGGCATGCAAACTGACAGCCCGTTAAAACGTGGCGTTAACCCGTTTGGTGGAATGCGAATGGTAAAACAGGCTTGCGAAGCGTACGGTTTTAAACTTGGCGAAAAAGTAAAGGAAGAATTTAAATTCCGAACCACGCATAACGACGGGGTTTTTCGTGCTTACACCGACGAAATGCGCCTTGCTAGAAAATGTCACGTCATAACCGGTCTTCCCGACGCTTACGGTAGGGGTAGAATTATCGGCGACTATAGACGTGTTGCTCTATACGGCGTGGATAGACTTATTGAAGAAAAACAAAAAGACAAGGCAACTCTTGCTAACGGCGACTTTAACGTAGATAGCATTCGCCTTGACGAAGAATTATATCAACAAATTGCCTTTTTAGGCTATCTAAAGGAAATGGCAAATTCCTACGGATACGATATTTCAAAGCCTGCAAAAAACGCCAAAGAAGCAATTCAATGGACGTATTTTGCTTATCTTGGTGCAATCAAGGAACAAAACGGCGCAGCAATGTCTCTAGGAAGAGTTAGCACTTTCTTTGATATTTATATCGAGCGTGATATTGCGCTTGGCGTCTTAACAGAAGAAACTGCGCAAGAACTTATTGACGATTTCGTTATTAAACTTCGTATAGCCCGTCATCTTCGCACACCCGAATATAACGAACTTTTCGGTGGCGACCCTATGTGGATAACCGAAGCCGTAGGTGGTATGAGCCAAAACGGCAAAACGCTTGTCACTAAAAGCAGTTTCCGTATTCTTAATACGCTGTATACTTTAGGTTCTTCGCCGGAACCAAATCTTACCGTGCTTTGGTCGAACGACCTACCTGAAGGTTTTAAAAAATATTGCGCTAAAGTTTCTTGTGACACTGATTCTATACAGTATGAAAACGACGATTTAATGCGCCCTATCTACGGCGACGACTATGCTATTGCTTGTTGCGTTTCGGCAATGAAAGTCGGAAAACAAATGCAATTTTTTGGTGCAAGAGCCAACCTTGCAAAATTACTTTTAATAGCAATAAACGGTGGATACGA
>JAZQWW010000132.1:0-2491 GCA_045632585.1 Christensenellaceae bacterium | reverse complement strand
CTTACCCCTGAAATTATGCATGCTAAAATCAATGAGCTTGGCTATTCCATTCGTAAAGCAGCAGATGAAATGGGCATTAGCCATACAACTCTTTCACGCTACATAGCACATAAAATTAAACGTCAAAACAAAGATAACGACCAAAAAATGATGCTGTGGTTGGAAATGAATAGTTGATATGTTTATGGTACGTCGTAAAGAAAGGAAAAGTATTTAATGCTTTTTCTTTCTTTATTTTTTTCTGTTGTGAAAATGCAATAGTAAAACTGTTGGACGGAGATATGGACCAGTAGCATGCACAATGGACATACATATAGACCATTTCCGGTTTATATTTAATACAACAAGTGTTGCATTGGAGTAACTAGCTTAGAAGGGGCTTCTAGTCGTTTGGATTACAAAGGTGATGAAAAGCCGCTAACGTTTCATGGATTACGTTACAACTATGTACAAGATCGAATGAACGCATTGCAAAGAGAAGGCTATACAAGAGATGCTGCGGCTCAAATTGTGACGCAAGAGGTCGGGCATAATCGAATTAAAGTTATTTCGATTTATACTAATGGGAAATAAATTTGTTTGTTTTATCTCCTTTCGCTGAAAAGAAAAAAACGGCGTTTATATTAATTTATTATTTTTAAAGATATTAAAAGATATTAAAGATAATAGGGAAATTTTCAAACCCTTGTGGCTCTAAGTCTGGCGCGTCAAAACCCTAAAAAAAAGGCAGTAAACCCTAAAAAAAAGGCAGTAAACCTTAAAAAAAAGGCAGTAGAAACTATAAAAAATGATGTTCTTTTTTATAGTTTCTACTCACTTCTATAAAAAAACAGTTATAATTTTATATAAATAACTGCCTTTTTTTTAACTTTAAACAAAGGAATGGATTGGAGGGGTTTATTTGGTTATATTGAATTCTAAAACGACAATTAAGAAGCCTGTAGAGGTGGTGAGAAGAACTATGCATCTAGTTGAACTAAACAAAGGATTGAACTTACGCCAGCAACGGTTTTTTAATCTCGCGATTTTGCAAGTGGAGAACGGGATAAGTGAGATTAGCAAACAGGATTTTGATGAAATTTTTGAAGATACAAGTGATAAATTTTATTCGACTGAAGTTTTAAATGATATTAAATCGTTGGGGAGTCTGGGGTTATTGAGTGGTGAAGGTCGTTCGGTAACTTGGGATAATGTTTTTATTCGAGTTCAGTACGATGATAAAAAGAGTGTTTATCGCTTTGAATGGTCACCGTACATGAAAGAACGTATTGAAAATGTACGTAAAAACTACATACAACAGGACCTTAGAACATTAGCTAAATTTAGAAATAAGTATTCGTTTATTTGGTATGACTATTTTAAAACTCATTACCGAAAATGGAAGTGGCTTTTGTCTAAGGAAGAAATCATTGAATTACTACGCTTAGGTGATAAAAAGTCTTATGCAGAAAACCCTCGAATGATGTTTAAACACTGTATAGATACACCTATTCAAGAAATCAACGAACATACAGAATTTAAAATTGAAATTGAACCAGTTCGGAAGAAAAATAAAATTGTTGCTTATGAGTTTAAACGCTATACAGAACAAGGTCTTGAATTGACTGCTACACCTAAGCAAATAAATACTTTACAGGAGATTGTAGATCGCTACGGAGACACAGGAATGATTGCTCGTGAGGTTTCTGAATTTGCTATTGTAGACGCAGATGCCGTTCCGTATCTGATAGGTTTACTTTTTGAAATAAAAGGTTTTGAAAAATATATTCAAGCTGCTGATTCGTTTACTTGCGAATCATTTAAAGATGTTGTTGCTTTAGCTATTGCAAAGGACAATGCTTTCAAAGTGAAAATGCGTGAATTGATTCAAAAGAAAGCTGATGCTCCAACCATTGACGATTTCTTGCCACAAGAGCAAACCTCAAGAAAAGTTGAGTTTTATAATTGGTTAGACGAGCGTGAATAAAATGCGTGTAAAGAATGGCTTCTTTTGGTCATTCTTTTCTATTCCCAAAATTTCCACCACTTCTTATCAGCTGTAGCAATTTCTTTGCGGGTCTCTAATGTTTGGCGCATAGATTCCACGAGCAAGCAATCCCTTCCTTGGAGATGTTTGGCCGTGAACTATCCTATAATTATCTGAGTTCACTTGACACAGAGGGTTTAGTCTCATTTTTGTAATTTATGGTAGCTCTCAAAGCTATATTTGGTTAATCTTATTTTAGCTTCTTTGGAAAGGAAGGTACTACTTTTATGACTGAATCTTTTATTGGTGGTTTACTATCTATTGTGGTCTGGCATTTAGTAACTAATTATAAGCTTGTTAAGCGATAATTTTATATATAAGGTTTGACTTGTAATCGTTGCTATATGAATGATTACAAGGTTAACCTTTTTATTTTTTAATGCAACAACTGATATGTATCTTGCATAAAATTGTGTATATTTCTGATCGTTTTAAATCCGCATAAATCTGACGCTCCGCATACGC
>JAZQWW010000131.1:0-4621 GCA_045632585.1 Christensenellaceae bacterium | reverse complement strand
GCCGTTGCAACTGAAATAAGTTGTTTTGGCGAAACGTCCATATAATCTATATTTTCTTTAACGTCTTCGGTAATTTCGTCCCTTCTTCTGCACGAAACACGTTCGTTAACGAAGTATTTGTTGTCGATAAGTTCTTCGTTTGCTTGAGCAACGGTGTAGTTATCTTCTTCGTCAGCCGTTAAATAATCAACTTGTTCGGTGACTATGGTTTCAATCTTGCCGTCTTCGCCTAGGATATGTTCAACCTTTCTATAAGGTGATTCGATAAAGCCGAACTCGTTAACTTTTGCGTACGCTGCAAGTGACGATATAAGACCGATGTTTTGACCTTCAGGCGTTTCGATAGGACACATTCTGCCGTAGTGCGAGTGGTGAACGTCACGAACTTCAAAGGTTGCTCTGTCACGGTTTAGACCACCGGGACCTAACGCAGAAAGTTTTCTCTTATGCGTAAGTTCTGCAATCGGATTGGTTTGGTCCATAAATTGCGATAATTGTGAAGAACCGAAGAATTCTTTAATAGCCGAACTGATTGGACGAACGTTGATAAGTCCTTGTGGAGAAACTTCTTTCGGGTCTTGAGTTGCCATTCTTTCTTTGATAACTCTTTCAAGTCTGGTAATACCGATACGGAATTGGTTTTGAAGTAGTTCGCCAACCGAACGAACACGACGATTGCCTAAGTGGTCGATATTATCAAGCGAGTTAAGACCAAAGTTAAGGTCAAGGTTAACTGAAATCGCAGCAACGATATCGTCAACCGTGATATGTTTGTGGTTAAGTTTTTCGATAACTGGACGAATAACTTTCTTTTCTTCGGCAGTAATTTCAGTTCTGCCTTCTTCCACGATAGCGTTAAAGAGTGCGCAAGCGTTAACGAACTTAATTCTTGCTTCTCTTGCTTTTTCGCGGTTTTTCTTGTCTTCAGGTTTTTCGTCTTCTCTTTCTTCTTTTTCTTCAATGTAGAAAATTGAGTTGATTTGTTCTTTTAGGTTTTCAGCAACCGTTTCAGCGTCACTTGCTTTAACGGCTTCTGCAACTTCTTTAGAGAATTCTAGAACAGGTTTATAAACGTAGTCTAATAAACCAAAGGTTTTAGGACTAACGCCGGTCACTGCTTCAAAACTTAAAACGTTGTTTGCAATAATCTTGTGTTTAGCACCGTCAACGTCGGCATAGATATAGTTAATACCTGCGTTTTGAATATCTTCAGCAACTTGTTTGCTAATAACTTGACCTTTAGTTGCTAAAACTTCGCCGTCACTAGAAACGATATCTTCATAAGCAACTAAGCCTGCGATTCTTGCGCCAAGGCGTAGACGCTTGTTAATTTTATATCTACCAACTCTTGCTAGGTCGTAGCGACGTGGTTCGAAGAATAAGTTTTTAAGGTGTTGTTTAACCGCCTCGTCAGTTGGAATTTCACCAGGACGTAAACGACGGTATAGTTCAACTAGCGCTTCTTGTTCGGTTTTAGACGTGTCTTTTAGAACGGTAGTAGCAATCATTTCGTCACCGTCGAAAAGATTGTTAAGCGTTTCGTCCGTACCGAAACCTAACGCACGAAGAAGTACGGTAGCGGTAAGTTTTCTAGTTCTATCAACGTGAACCCAAAGTACGCCTTGAGAATCTTGCTCAAACTCAAGCCAAGCGCCTCTTGACGGAATAACGGTGGTTTCATAAAGTTTTTTACCAGACTTGTCCACTTGCATTTTGTTGATAACGCCGGGAGAACGAACGAGTTGCGAAACGATAACTCTTTCCGCACCGTTGATAATGAACGAGCCGTTGTCGGTCATAAGCGGGAAATCGCCCATGAAAACTTCTTGGTCGATAATTTCGTCGGTCACTTTGTTAACGAGTCTAACCTTAACCTTAAGCGAACGAGCGTAGGTAGCGTCTCTATCCCTACATTCTTTTTCGTCGTACTTAGGTTCGCCAACGAAAGCGTGGTCCAAAAAGTACATTTCAAAGTGGTCCGAATAGTCGGTAATAGGAGAAAAATCTTCTAAAACTTCGCCAATGCCTTCCCTAATAAAAGTGTCGTACGAGTCTTTTTGAATCTTGACAAGATAAGGTAGTTCGATTGCTTCTTTAATCTTGCTGAAACTTTTTCTTTTAATCTTGCCACATTCAATTTCAGATAGTTTACGTGCCATTAAAACACACTCCTTAAAAAATATTAAAATCTTTTTTTCTGATGTTTACAAAAAAATTTTTTTGTTGTATAATAAGCATCAGTGAAACATTATTGTAGAATTTTGCCGAAAACTACGTTTTTATTAAGATTTTTCTGCTATTTTTTTAGCAAAAAACCCTAAAAAAGCGAAAGTTGGCGATAATAATCTATCATAATGCATTTTATTATTTTAATTTAATTACGTCAAGTTGTCAAGTGTTTTGACGAACTTTTATAAATTAATTAAAAATTTAATTTTTTCGTGGGATTTTTTTATGAGAATAGATAAATTTCTAAAAGTTTCAAGGCTTTTAAAAAGACGCACGGTTGCAAATTCTGCTACCGAAAACGGCAAGATTACGGTAAACGGAAAAATAGTTAAACCGTCTTACCGTATTAAGGTTGGCGACGTGATTTCAATAGAATTTTTAAGTGGTTCAGTTTCGGTAAAAGTTTTGGACGTAAAAGAAACGGTTAAAAAAGAAGACGCCAGTGCGCTTTACGAAATTTTAGGAGAATAAAATGAACGTATCGGTTATTATTGCCTGTGCCGGCAAGGGCGAAAGAGCAGGCTTAAATCAAAACAAACTTTTGTTTTCGTATAACGGCAAACCCGTTTTTATGCATACGCTAGACGCTTTTATTTCTAGTGGCTTAATAAACAATTATATAATAGTAGCGTCTAATAATGATTATCAACAAATTAAAAACGCTGTTCCGTCTTTTGTTAAAGTGGTGCTTGGCGGAGCAACTAGGACGGAATCAGTTAAAAACGCACTTGCTTTAACTGATAGCGATATCGTTTTAATTCACGACGGCGCAAGACCGTTCGTTTCTAAAGATATTATTAGTAGGTGCATTGAAAGCGCAATTAACTTCGGTAGTGGTATAACTGCAATCCCCACTAGCGACACGCTTTGTAAAAGTGAAGACGACGAGATTGTAGACTACGTTGGAAAATCGGGCTACTATCAAATTCAAACCCCGCAAGCGTTCAATACCTTGCAAATAAAAAAAGCCTACTCTCTTGCAGGCAATAACTCTTTTAACGACGACGGCGAAGTATATAAAAATTATATCGGCAAAACCCGTATCGTTTTAGGCGAAAAGAATAATATTAAACTTACTTTCAAAGAAGATTTCAACAATTTACTTAAAACACAAGTAAAAGTAGGCGTTGGGTACGACTGTCATAAACTTGTAGAAAATAGAAAACTAATTCTCGGTGGAATAGAAATCCCACACGATAAAGGACTTTTAGGACATTCGGACGCAGACGTTCTTACGCACGCTATTATGGACGCACTGCTTTCTAGTTGTTCGCTACGAGATATCGGCTACCACTTCCCCGATACCGACGAAAAGTTTAAGGGTGCAAGCAGTATAGAACTACTTAAAGAAGTTTTAGTATTGCTTAAAGAACAAGGATATAAGCCGTTCAACGTTTCGGCAACGATATTAGCGCAAAAACCTAAACTTCTTGGCTTTATCCCCCAAATTACCGAAAAACTTGCTAGTGTTTTAGATATTCCAAAGGAAAACGTAGGAATAGGCGCAACGACTTTAGAAGGTTTAGGGTTCGTTGGCCGTGAAGAAGGAATATGTGTCCACGCAACCTGCACGGTAAAACCCTTTTAACGAAAAAAGACTGCAACGCAGTCTTTTCTTTTTTATTTTATTTTTTCAAAATCACTTGCAGGGTGTTTACATATAGGGCATATGAACTCACTTGGTAGTGGTTCGCCGTTATAAACGTAGCCACAAATTTTACAAACGTATCCTTTGTTTTCCGCTTTTGGCTTGGGTTTTAGGTTTTTATGATAATATGCGTAAGTCATTGACGGCTCGTCGCTTATCGTAAAAGCGCCAGTTATTTTACAAATGAATAAACCGTGACTATCAAGGTCAACGTATTTTACTACTTCAAGCGATATTGTGGCGTTTACGTTTTCCGTAATAGCCACTATTCCGTTTTGAAGACGTGTTTTTTTATCGCCTGCAAATTTGTCAACTTCCTTGCCACTACGAAATCCAAACTTTTCAAAAATTGAAAACGGCGCACTCTCAGTTAGACAGTTAACGTTAAGTTTTCCAGTACCCATTATTAAATCGTGCGAAAAGTTTGATTTGTTTATAGAAACGGCTATGCGTTCTGGGCTATTAGCAACTTGCGAAACGGTATTTGAAATAAATCCGTTATCTTTGCCCTTTCCGTCTGAGCAAGTTATAACGTATAACCCGTAGCCTATTTTAAATAACGCTTCTCCACCTTTTACGGCTTGTTCCATTTTTGCTCCTTTTAGAAAAAAGTTCGGCAATGCCCGAACTTTTTTTCTACTTTTAGTTTAATTAGTCAGCGTCTTCTTCGTCAAGCGCTTTGCAAAATTCTTCGAAAACTTCGTCTAAAAGTTTTTCGTCTTCTATTGGAAGAAGTTCAGCGTC
>JAZQWW010000130.1:0-3159 GCA_045632585.1 Christensenellaceae bacterium | reverse complement strand
GAACTTTCAGCAAACGAATACGGGCTTGCAAAAAATTCAGTAATACTGCTTGAGCAAATTCGCACGCTAGATAAGCGCAGACTTAAAGAACGCATAGGCGAATTACCACAATCGACTATGGCGAAGGTTAACGTTGCACTGCTTATTAGTTTAGGCTTTAACGTGGAAAGCAAAACGTCAATATAAAAAGGACTTATCAGTAGATAAGTCCTTTTTCCTACAAAAATTTAACTGTATCTTCAAAGGGTTTTCTTATCTTTTCCCTAACGGGAATATCAGAATAACCAACGGCAATAACGAGATTACATTTTTCTGTATCAGGAAGTTTTAGCGCTTTTTTAAGTTTATCTTCATCAATCCAACCGATTATGCAAGTGTCAAGACCTAACGCTTTAGCCGAAAGGGTTATATACGCCACTATTTCGCCTATATCGTACTTAACAAAATGGTTATTATCAAAATTAGAGCCAACGTCGCTACGGAGTTTTGCGTTTATTTCACTAACCGCAATAAAGGTATTAACGTCATCTAAAAACCTATTATGATTATCGCCTTGCAAGGCTTCTCTCACTTCGTCGGCAACGCTTTTAGTCGTCACGCAGTAAACTTTCCACGGCTGAGAATTGCACGCAGAAGGAGCAAACCTAGATAGGTCTAAAATCTTATCTAATTTTTCTTTTTCTACTGCTTTGCCGTTAAAATTACGGCACGCTTGTCTAATATTAACTAAATTTGAAAACTCGTTAAACATACATATCTCCTAATTTAATTATAAACTAGATTACCCGTTTTTGCAACGGGTAAAGATTAAAATTGCATTGATTTTTCCTTGTTGTATCTTTCAACTGCCTTAAGATATTTTTCAGAAAGCGAAAGATTATATCTTTGTTTTTCGTCGTAAGAAAGATTATCGTAGACTTCGTGGTCGGTAAGCCTACCAAGCGCGCCCGAAATTTCGCCTTCTTCATCTAAAAGTTTTTTAACCTTTAAATAAAACTCTTGGTCTTCACATTCTTTATTTCTAATATTTTCGGTGACTTTAGTCGAATAATACTCTTTAACCTTAGATTCCGCAACGCCAGCCGTTTTGGCTTTTTGAATTTCATTTTCTAAATTTTTGTGATAGTTTTCCCAAAATCCGCTTTTAAGTCTTTGCTTGGCTTCTCTAGCGTATTCCTTAACCGATTTAAGTTTTTCCATAAAATACTCCCATATAAAACTTTCTAAAGAATAAAAATTACCCACCGAATTTATCTTTGGTAGGTAATTTTGATTTTAGCCTTTAATGCTTCTTTTTCTTGCAGCTTCAGATTTTTTCTTTCTCTTAATTGAAGGGCTTTCATAGAACTCCTTTTTACGAAGGTCGCCGATAATACCGTCACGAGAACATTTTCTCTTAAAACGTCTTAAAGCGCTGTCAAGATTTTCGTTTTCGCCAACTCTAACGATGCTCATTTAATTCCCCTCCTTTACCCAACTGGTATTTAATGAAAGTAATAATAGTATATCCAACCTAGTAAATTTTGTCAAATAAATAATATATATTTTTAGAAATTTTATTCAACTTCTTGGTTTGCTTTTTCTTCTATTTCAAGTTCGTCGAGATTGCAACCTGTATCGGTATTTTTGAAGAATATAAAATATATAGAAACGGAAATAGCAACTAGTAATAATGAGAAAACGACAACCCACCAATATTTTACGCCTTCCGACTTAATTTTACCCATAATTCCCATAATTTCAACGAAAAGTATAAGTAATGGCGTCACGTATTTAATCATAACGGCAAAAAACTTGCCGAATTTACCAAGTTTTAGTCCGTCGTCTTCTAACGCGCGCAAAGTAGAAAACGGATTTAATTTTTTCTTTAACGGTCCTTTTTCTATAAGCCAACCGATAGTAATGCAAGATAGAAGCGCGCCTACAGGCATTAACACGGTGTTTGTCATTTCGTCAAAGAAAGTTAGAATATCGAAACCGAAAATAGTAATTGCGCCATCAAACGCACCGCCAACCGACCAAGCGACAGGAATAGAAACGATAAAGCAAATAAGTGCTAAAATAAGCGTTGCTTTTTTTCTTGCAACCTTAAACTTTTGTATAACGAACTGCGTTGCAACTTCAAGTAGCGATATAACCGAAGTTAGAGCAGCAATAGTCACCATTACGAAAAACAAGAAAGATACTACTTGCCCAAAAGCGCCAAGGCTAGCAAAAACCTGTGGCAAGGTTTGATACATTAGTCCAACGCCACCAAGCGCTAAATTTCCGTCATTTCCAAAAGCGTTGGGATTAAAGTGACCTATCGACGAAAAAATTGCAAGACCTGCAATAAGAGCAACCATTGTATCAAAGATACAAATCATTAAAGTTGATTTACCGATTTTAATTTTTTCGCCCGTGTAAGAGCCGTACGCAATCATAATACCCATACCGAGTGAAAGCGAGTAAAAGGCTTGCCCCATTGCGGCAACGACACCGTCAAACCCTAATGCCGAAAAGTCGGGATTAAGATAAAAATCAAGGCCTGCCGAAACGCCACTACCAAGACAAACGGCGTAAATAGCAACGAATACTACTATAATAAATAACGCCGGCATAAGCACTTTTGACGCCTTTTCAATACCGTCTTTTACGCCTGCCATAATGATAACGGACGCTAAAACTATAAATATTAAAACGTAGAAAATAGGCTCGTAAATATTAGAAATAAAAGCACCGAAAGAATTAGCGTTATTAGCAAGTTCAATAGATTGAAATGAGTTTGTAGCAAACCTAACCGTCCAACCACCAAGTACCGAATAATAACAAATGATAAGCGTTGGAATAATTATTGCAAGCATACCGATAAAGCCAAGGTTCTTGTTAACCTTCTTAAACGCCGTAATAGTGTTCGCTTGAGAACGTTTTCCTAGATAAACTTCGGCAATCATAGCGATAGAGCCTATAAGTAAAACGCAAATTACGTACACTATAACGAAAGCAGCGCCACCGTAGGTTGCAGTTTTATAAGGAAACCCCCAAAGGTTTCCAAGCCCAACGGCAGAGCCAGCGGCTGCCAAGACAAAACCTATACCACTCGCAAATCCATTTTTCTTTTTTGCTTTATCCATAAAATTCTCCTAAAATAAACGACTTATATATTGTATAATTTTATCT
>JAZQWW010000129.1:0-11095 GCA_045632585.1 Christensenellaceae bacterium | reverse complement strand
GCAAAGAATATCGGCATGGCTATGCTCTTTTGAGAATTAAGTTTTCCACCGTGGGTTGCGCAGTTGGAAATGGTGATTGCAAAAGCGTCCATAGCAAGGGCGACACCGATTAAAATTATTTCTAAAAACGTCATAATAATCTCCACTGTTTAGTCAGTATATTATAATAAATATTATTGATTTTGTCAAAATAAAATGTTAAAATATTATATATGATTAAAATCACTGAAGAGTGGGACGAAATATTAGAAAGCGAATTTTCATCGGAGAATTATTCTAATCTTCGTAGTTTCTTAAAAACCGAATATTCAAACTACACGATATATCCTAGTATGTATGAAATTTTTAACGGACTTAAACTCACGCCGTTTAAGGATATTAAGGTGGTAATTTTAGGGCAAGACCCCTATCACGAAGAAGGTCAAGCAATGGGACTAGCCTTCAGCGTACCCGACGGGCAGAGAAAACCGCCGTCGCTAGTAAATATTTTTAAGGAAATTGAACAAGAACTTGACGAAAAAATGCCGGACACGGGCAATTTAACGGGTTGGGCAAAACAAGGCGTACTTCTTCTTAACACCGTTTTGACGGTGAGAGAGCATCAAGCAAACTCACACAAGGACAAGGGGTGGGAAAAGTTTACCGATGCTATAATAAAAAAGATTTCGGACGGGAAAAGAAACGTCGTGTTTATGCTTTGGGGTTCAAATGCTAGAAGCAAAGCGCCGTTAATTGATAAAAGCAAGCATTACGTTTTAGAAAGCGCACACCCAAGCCCGTTATCTGCGTATAACGGTTTTTTCGGAAACAATCATTTTATTAAAGCAAACAGATATTTAATAACGCATAACGTTTTACCTGTCGACTGGAGAGATTTATGAAATATATAGTAATACTTGGCGACGGCATGGCTGACTTTCCAAACGAAAAGTTGGGAAACAAAACGCCCTTAGCCGTTTGCAATAAACCAAATATAGACGCACTTTGTTCTAATGGGGAATTAGGTCTATGCAAAACCGTTCCTTGCGGAATGAAACCGGGTAGCGACGTTGCTAACCTTTCGGTTTTAGGCTACGACGTGACGGCTTGCTATACGGGACGCTCGCCGTTAGAAGCGTCTAGCATAGGTATTGAACTTAAAGATACCGATTTAACTGCTAGGGCTAATTTAGTCACGCTTTCAGACGAAGAAAATTACACTGATAAAACTATGATAGATTATAGTGCTGGCGAAATTTCTACTGAAGAAGCAAAAATTTTAATGGATTATATAGCCGAAAACCTAAACGACGACAAGTATAAATTTTACGCTGGAATTTCTTATAGGCATTGTTTGGTAGTTGATAATGGTATAGAGAGCGACGGTTGTACACCACCGCACGATATTACGGGTAAAAAAATAACCGAATATTTACCTAAAGGAAAGTCGGGGGAAAAATACCTTGAATTTATGAAAAAGTCGTACGAACTTTTAGTAAATCACCCAGTAAATCAAAAAAGGATAAAAGAAGGCAAAAGACCTGCAAACTCTGTTTGGTTTTGGGGGGAAGGAACGAAACCCAAACTACAAAACTTTTACGAGCGTACGGGACTAAAAGGAGCAATGATTTCAGCCGTTGACCTTCTTAAGGGGATAGGCAAAGTTGCTGGAATGAAAGTTGTGGAAGTTGAAGGCGCAACGGGAAATTACGACACTAATTTTTCGGGCAAGGCACAAGCCTGTCTTGATGCATTAGAAAGTGGCTTGGACTTCGTGTATATTCATATGGAAGCCCCCGACGAGTGTGGACACCACGGCGATATAGACAATAAGATTTATTCAATAGAACAAATTGACGAAAAGGTAGTCGGCAAAATAGTAAAAGAACTTAACGCTAAAGGTGAAGAATATTCAATTCTTATTATGCCAGACCACCCAACGCCAATTTCTACTATGACGCACTGTGCCGACCCAGTTCCGTTCTTAATTTATCGTTCAAATAAGAATATAAATAACGGTTCTAAAGCGTACACCGAATTTGAAGCCGAAAACACGGGCTTAAAAATAAATTCGGGCGTTGAACTTATGCAAAGATTTTTACAAAAATAAAAAAATCACTCACTTTTAAGTGGGTGATTTTTTAATAGTTTAGTCGTTGCCTTCTTTGTTAAATTGCGTATGGTCTAAAACGCCAAGTTCGTTGCATCTATCGCATAATGCTTTTGCAATTTCATCACGAGTTTTATATTTTTCTAAAAGTTCAGAGTATTTTACCGAATTATCTATTAAGCAAGTGCTTTCTTCTAACTTAACGTAGGCTACTGCAACCGGAATATCGTAGCCGTTTTTGTAGGCTTGTTCAAGAACTAGTAAAAATCCGTGCTTAAAAGATTTTAACTTTTTGAAATAGCCTTCAGAAGAATCTTCGGGGAAGATTACCACTCTTTCCTTAAATTCGATTAACGCTTTGTTTGCGTCGGCAATAGTTGTTTTTAATGCAAATCCGTCTTTAATTGATATTAGTTGTAAGCCTTTGTAAAAAAAGTAGGTTAGGGGAGTTGCAAGTAAGCAAAATATTCTTGCTAAAAACAAATTCCAATGTTTCTTTTGGTGATAATATACCTTTGTTTGATATTTATACATTCTTCTAAAACCAGAATTCATTTCGGCAGCGCCCATCATTCTAACTTTTTCTTCGTAGTATAACTCCCAAGCAAAAGGACCTTTGGTGGATTCGTGGTTAGATAAAATAAGCGCGCCTTCAGGAACTTTTTTATCAACGTAATAAAAATTTATTTTGGTTTTAAATAATTTTATAAATGCTTTATATAGTCTAAATAACGGTTTTGGTTTTTTGGGTTTTAATTTTTTTTCTTTAGCCACATCTTTCTCCTTTTTCATCAGTATTTGCTTTGAGTTTTTATTTTTCGAAGAAGGCAAATCCTACTGCGCCGGGTCCAACGTGTGTGCCTATCGTTGCGCCTACTTGATATCTAGGGATGATATCTGTTTGCCCTACCCATAGAGTTGAGCTGTCGTTTATGTATTTATCTAGCATTTCCGTTCCTTTACCAGACCAAATTGCACCAAACGGCATTTGAAAATTTATCCCTTCAGATTCTTGAATAAGCTTATTAAGTAGGTTATTTCCTTTTCTCGAGCCCATTGCTTTTCCAAGCAACTTAACCTCGCCGTCTACAATTCCAACCACGGGTTTTATTGAGATAAGTTCTCCTGCAAATGCAACGGCACTAGAAATTCTGCCACCTTTCTTTAGATATTCTAACGTTCCAACTAAAGCTATTACTTTTAGTTTATTTTTAATTTCATTAAGTTTTTCGGCTATTTCTACAGCGGAAAGATTTTCTTTAATTAAATTAAGCGCGCTTAGACATAACAACCTCTCGCCAACGGCTGCGCTTAAGCTGTCTACAACGTGTATTTTACCACTAAATTTCTTAGAAGCTTCTACAGCGCTTTTATAGGTGCCGGAGAGTTTAGAAGAAATAGTTATAACAATTATCTCGTCGTTTTTGCCTAGGTTTTTCGTAAATTCTTCTTCCCATCTAAACGAATTTATTAAACTGGTTTTTGGCAATACTGAATTCTCAATAAGTTTATCATAGAAGTCGTTTGGGGTCAAATCTATGCCGTCTAAATATTCTTCGCTTTCAAAAGTTATGCTCATTGGAACCATGATAACGCCAAGTTCTTTTGCTTCTTTTTCGCCGATATCTGACGCTGAGTCAATCATAATTTTAATCATATAAATCCCTCCTTTCTTTAGTTTTATTTAGATTGAACTTTTAAGACTTTTTGTGCTAGCTTATCTACTTTTTAATCGGGTATTCCCTCGTTGCAAAGCTCAATTAGATTTGTCGTAATAGAGTCAAGTGCTTTATAAAAAATAATCCTAGTTTGTTCATCAAGGCCTTTTCCTGCGATTTCAACTGCACGGCTTGCACGAAGTGAAACTTGTCTAGCCGCTTTTTTTCCTTCGTCAGTTAAAACCCAAAGACCACGATATAGGCTTCCGTGAGCAACTTTTTTTTGTGCAAGTCCTTTTTTTTCAAGTATAGCAATCATGCGCGAGGCATCAGACTTGTCTTTTCCACTAACCTGACAAAATTCTGGAACGGCAATACCACCCGGATATTTATACATTGTCGTTAAATATCTTGCATGCGGGCTTTTTAAACCGTATTTAGCAAGCTCCTCCGACGCGAGTTTTCGCCAACACTTGTTTATTTCTGAAATCGCAAACGAAAAACGCTCAAATCTATCTATCATTATACCTTTCTCCCAAAAGTTGAAATTTCAACTTCTTAAATTATAAGTCAAGGAAATTAAAATGTCAACTTTTTATTTTTAGGTATAATGGAAAAGAATTTTTCATATAGTTTATAAAAACGAAAAAAGTGGGGAGAGTGTATGAACGAAAAACTAGAATACGCTACTATGCTTGAAATTCCCGTTAGTACTTGTAGCGTGACGTTAAAACCAACGAAAAAAAGATTTTTCAAAAAAAGAAACGTTAAACAAATTGAAGAAGTTAAAAACGAACTAGTTTCTAAAATCAATTCTAATCTAGACACCGAAGAACAAATTCAAGAAAATATAGACGAAGAAAACGGCGTGATGGAAACCTTGCAAACCGAAACTCAAAATGAAAACCCAAAGAAAACTCTTAAGGTAAAAAATTTAACTTCGGTGACAGCGTTTGCTATAATAGGCGTTTTACTAGCGATAATTTTTCTAACCAACGCTTTTTATCCAACTAGTGGATTAAGGGTGTTTTTAAGTTCGGTGTTTGATAATGGCGAACAAGTTTCGACTATTACAGACGACCGCACTTTTAAGGATTTTTCGCCGGTGCTTTGTTTTTCTGAAAGCCAAACCACTATGGAAGAAGGGTTAATCACTGTTAGTGGAGAGGGAAGCGTATATTCTTCGCTTGACGGCGTTATTAAGCAAGTAGTGGTAGATGAAAACGGTAAATTCAGCGTGGAAATCTCGCATAGCGACAACTTTACGTCTTTGATTTCTAATCTTGACTTCGTTTACGGCGAAGTTGGAACGACAGTGTTTGCTAATATTCCCGTTGGATACGCAAGTGAAAATTTAGAAATGTGCTTTTTAGGTGAAGACGGAACGATTATCACCGATTATGAAATCGTAGACAATCAGGTGGTATGGGGCGTATAAAGTTAAAAGTTCATCCGTTATTTTTTGCGTTTGGGTTTTACTTTGCCTTAACGGGAAGGATATTTGAATTTTTAATATATACCTTTTCAGCCGTTATTCACGAAATAGGGCATTCTATAGCCAGCGAGAGTTTAGGCTATAGGCTAAACAAAATTACGCTTATGCCTTTCGGTGCCGTTGTGAGTGGGAATTTAGATAAACTAAAAATTACCGACGAAGCCAAAATTGCGCTAGCAGGCCCCATTGTAAACCTTGGCATAGCACTTTTATTTATAGCGTTTTGGTGGATTTATCCCGAAAGTTATGCGTATACAGACGTAGTCGCTAAAGCAAATTTAGTTATGGCCATTATTAATTTTATTCCCGTTAGTCCGTTAGACGGTGGAAGAATTTTAAGTTCTATTCTTTCTAGAACTATAGGGAAAAGCAAATCAAGAATAATATGTGCTTTACTAGGGCTGTTTTTTTCGCTAGTCTTGTTTTCGCTGTTTATAGTCTCTATATTTTACACTATAAACTTTAGTTTGCTTTTCTTTTCGTTGTTCGTGCTTTTCGGAGCGCTTTCAAGGGATAAGGAAAACGTTTACGTCAGCACGTTTACGCTTTTATCAAAAGAAAGTTTATCTCGTGGAATTCCGTATAAAAAGCAAGCGGTGGATAGCAGGATTACTATTAAAAGACTTTTAGGGGTTTTGGACGGAGCGTCGCTAAACGAAATAGTTGTTTTTAAGGACGAAAAACCTTATAAAACGCTTTCCCAAGCGCAAATTGGCGATATTTTAGTAAATTCTAGTCCGTACGACGTTTTGGAAAACGTGCTATAAATCACAATATATAGTGAAGTAATCTCTTTTTATAAACAATATATAAATAATTAGCAAAAAAACGCTTAAAAAAGCTAAAAAAACTTTAAAAAAGCGATAAAAAACTTGACATAATTTTTGCTAAATGGTAGAATTAATTAGCATCTCGGATTCGGGGTGTTAATTTTTTCATGTTCGGAAGGTGCATTATGGCAGCAAAAGGCGCAAGAAACAAGATTACTTTAGCATGTACGGAGTGCAAGCAAAGAAACTACGATACGTATAAAAACAAAAAGAACGACGCAGAAAGATTAGAAATGAACAAATACTGCAAATTCTGCAAAAAACATACCGTACACAAAGAAGCAAAATAATTTAGGTATTACTGTTAAGGGGAACAGATATGGCAAAGAACAAACCTTTGAAGGGTGATTTCGTTAATACGGGAGCGCCCGTAGCAAAAAAGGAAACCAAACAGGTTAAGAAAAAAGATAAAAAGCCCGGTCTATTCAAAAGAATGGGTGCTAAACTTAAAGATATCTTTTCTGAACTTAAAAAGGTTAGTTGGCCTGAATTTCCAAAGGTCGTTAAGCAAACCGGCGTTGTTTTGGTAGTAGTTATTGCTTTCTTAATCGTAATTACCGTGTTTGACTTCGGCTTAATGAAATTATTAGGGCTAGTAGCTCCGAGGGTATAGGTGATAGTATGGCTATAGAAGAAGCAAAGTGGTACGTTATTCATACTTATTCGGGCTATGAAGCAATGGTTAAAGATTCGCTCGAAAAGTTAATCGAAAACAATAACTTACAAGAAAATATTTTTGAAATTCAAATTCCAACCGAAGAAACGCTTGAAGAAAAGGCTAACGGCAAAAAGAAATTAGTTGAAAGAAAGAAATTTCCTTGCTACGTTTTTCTAAAAATGATTTATTCAAACGACATTTGGTTTTTAGTGACGAACACTAGAGGCGTGACGGGATTCGTTGGCCCGCAAGGTAGACCACTTCCACTCACAGATGAAGAAGTTGCTAGAATGGGACTAGTTAAAGTGGCTGTCAACGTTGATTTCACCGTTGGCGACGAAGTCACTATCGTTTCAGGTCCTTTGGAATCGTTTAGTGGTAAGATTATTTCTCTTAACGAATCAACTCAAAAAGCGATGGTTAACATTGAAATGTTCGGTAGGGCTACCGACGTTGAAGTGACCTTCGTTCAAATCAAAAAATTAGACGTTATCTCTGATGGCGCAAACAATTAGTTTACTAATCGCTAGGCGATTTGGTATATACGTGGGAGTTGCGAATAAATTTTTCACACTGCGCGCAACGTTATTACCACGAATTTGGAGGTTTTTATGGCTAAGAAAGTCACAGCAATCGTAAAACTACAATTACCCGCAGGTAAGGCAACACCGGGCCCACCAGTTGGTTCAACCCTTGGTCCTCACGGTATCAATATTCCTGGTTTCACTAAGGAATTCAACGCGAAGACTCAAGACCAAGTAGGTCTTATTATTCCAGTCGTTATGACTATTTATCAAGACCGTTCGTATACTTTTATTTTGAAGACTCCGCCGGCTCCAGTTCTTATTAAAAAGGCTTGTGGCATTGAAAAAGCAAGTGCTGCTCCTAACAAGAACAAAGTCGCAACCCTCACTAAGGCTCAAGTTGAAGAAATCGCTAAGATTAAGATGCCTGACCTTAATGCAAACACCTTAGAAAGCGCTATCAGCATGATTGCAGGTACCGCAAGAAGTATGGGTATTAAAGTCGAAGAATAATAGTTGCGTGGGAGGGGTTTCCCCGAAAGTACCACGGGAGGTAAAATATGAAACACGGAAAAAAATATATTGACAGCGTTAAAAACATTGACGGCGCAAAAGCATACGAAACTACCGAAGCGCTCGGTTTAGTTTTAGATTCTGCTAAAGCAAAATTCGACGAAACTATCGAACTTCACGTTCGTTTAGGCGTTGACCCGAAACAAGCAGACCAACAAGTTAGAGGCGTTATCGTACTTCCTAACGGAACCGGTAAGGACGTTAAAGTTTTAGTTCTTGCTAAAGGCGATAAAGCAGACGAAGCAAAGGCTGCTGGCGCAGATTTCGTTGGTGCAGAAGAAATGATTCAAAAAATCCAAACTGAAAACTGGTTTGATTACGACGTAATCATTACTACCCCTGACATGATGGGCTTAGTTGGTCGTATCGGTAAGGTTTTAGGTCCTAAAGGTTTAATGCCAAACCCAAAATCTGGTACCGTGACTATGGACGTTGCTAAGGCTATCAAAGATACTAAAGCAGGTAAGGTAGAATATAGATTAGATAAGAACGCTATCATTCACTGTTCAATCGGTAAAAAGAGTTTCGGCGTAGAAAAACTAAAAGAAAACTACGACGCTCTAATGGAAGCAATTATTAAAGCAAAACCGGCCGCAGCAAAAGGTCTTTACATCAAAGGCGTATCAATTGCAAGCACTATGGGTCCGGGCGTAAAAATTGCAGCTAAAATTTAGTTGACAAGCGCGCTTTAGGGTGCTATAATAATAAACGTTAATTAAATAGCCCAAGACAGTAGGTTTTTAATTGCGCAAGGCGCAAACCCACCGAGGCGGATTTTTTAAGGCATTTTCGTGCCCTTGTCCGCTTTGCGTACAAGGGCATTTCAATTTTATAAGGAGGTAAAAAATGTCCGCAAATTTAGAAGCAAAAAAACTAGTTGTTGAAGAAATTAAACAAAAAATTCAAGACGCAAAATCAGTTGTATTCGTTAAGTTCAGCGGTTTATCGGTTGCTGAAGATACAGAACTAAGAAGAGAATTCCGCAAAAACAACGTTGAATACAAAGTTTTGAAAAACACTTTAATCAGAAAAGCATTTAACGACCTTGGAATTACGGATTTTGACGAAGACTTAAACGGTCCTACTTCAGTAGCGTTTGGTACTGACGAAACGGGCGCAGCAAAAGTTATCATTGAAGCCGCTAAAAAGTACGATAAAAAAGTTTCTGTTAAAAGTGCGTACGTAGAAGGTGGTAAGGTTGACGAAAACGGCGTAAAAGCACTTGCTGCTATGCCTTCAAAAGAAGAACTTATCGCAAAAATGCTTGGTTCGCTTCAAGCACCTATTACGAACTTTGTCGGCGTGCTTTCGGCAATGCCAAGAAGTTTGGTTATAGCGCTTAACGCTATAGCAGAAAAAAAGGCACAATAATCTAGTGCTAAAAACAAAAAAATAAAAAATTAAAAAAGAAAAGTATTATATGGAGGAATATAACCATGGCAGACATTCAAAAAATGTTAGAAGAAGTTAAAGGTATGACAGTTTTGGAACTTAACGAATTAGTTAAGGCTTTAGAAGAAGAATTCGGCGTTAGCGCAGCAGCTCCAGTAGCAGTTGCAGCAGCACCTGTAGCAGCAGCTGCAGCTCCTGTTGAAGAAAAGACTGAATTCAAAGTTTCTATTAAAGAAATCGGCGACAAGAAAATCGACGTTATCAAAGCTGTTCGTGAATTCACGACTTTAGGTCTTGGCGAAGCTAAAACTCTTGTTGAATCTAAGGGCGTTATCAAAGAAAACGCTACTAAAGAAGAAGCTGACAAGATTATCGCTCGTTTCAAAGAAGCTGGCGCAACCGTTGTTGCTGAATAATTTCGTTTAACAAAAAACTAAAGACGGCTCACTTCCTTTTAGGTAGCGAGTCGTTTTTTTAAAAATTCTTATAATTGATCATAATTATTAAACTTTTATTGACTTTTTTATAATTTGCTAGTAAAATATAACGTAGGTTATATTTATTTGGAGTTAATATGTTAAAACTAACTAAAAAAATTCTTAACGTGGTTATTTCTTTTGCGTTAATTGTTTGCTCTATTTGCATGATTTCTTGCAATAAGATTAAAACCGTTGAAGTTTCCGTTCAAGTATACGACTACACTCAAGCAAAATTTCTTGCTGAAGACGACGTTAACTTTGAAATAGAATTATTCCGTCAGTTAGCGCCTAAGACCGTTGACGCTATCGTTTCTCATATAGAAAGCGGTTTTTACGACGATACCTTCTTTTACGTGGATAAAGATACAAGTTATTCTGCTCTTTTCGTTGGCGACCTTAAGTTTGACGAAAACGGCAATATTGTTCAAAATCTAATCGACGGTAAACTTCCATCGGAAATTTACGGTGAATTTGAATCAAACGGCGTGACGGGCAACAATCTTGGCGTGACCAAAGGTATAGTTGGACTTTATAGAAGTTATTACGTAAACGACCTTAACTTTGACGTTTCGAGCCAAGCTAGAAACTCTGGTAGAGCAACTTTATTTATGCCCCAAGAAACGGCTTTCTCAAGTTATGTTGGACATTTCTGTATGTTTGGTAGATACGATACAGAAGAAGGAAATGCAAACAAAGCGCTTAGCGCAGTTATGGACGTTTTAACCACGACGGGTTCGTATGATGCGTATATGATTTATTATACCGGTGAATACGACGCTAGTAAGGTCGACGAAAACTACGGATTAGAGTTCCATTGTATCCTAGAAAGTGAGTTTGAAGAACTTGAAGAAAGTGATTATTTCACTCCTTCAGGCGAACAACTTCAATCCCTTGCTCCTAGAAGAATTAACGTTCCAAAGACAGTGGATAGCAAAGTGACTGCAAGCCTTAAATCAGTAAAAGTAAAATAAAGAACCTATAGCCGTTCGAAAAAATCGAACGGCTATATTATTTTAAATGTCAAAAAAAGTCAATAAAAACATATCAAAAATAAGTATTTAAAATTTTAAAAAAATGTAAAAAAAGTTAGCGTATTCGCTTGACTTAAAATAATGAAAATGATAATATATATAGGCTACCGCAAAAAACGGGTAGCAAAACTTCGACCGAAGTCGAAGAAAAAGATTGTAGATTGACAACTGCATATAAAAAGATATGATAGATCAGAAGATATATCAATCGAGAAAGACTTAAATTAAAGTACATTAAGGCAAAGAGCAAAAATAGACTAAGAAATGAAGGTTAATACGAAAAAATAACGTAGGAAACGATTCACTAAAATAGTCGAGTGATGTCAAAGAAGTAGAAAAAGTAAAATTCGACGGATTGCAAACATG
>JAZQWW010000128.1:0-9552 GCA_045632585.1 Christensenellaceae bacterium | reverse complement strand
GTGCCTTTACATTACTGCCCCGGCTGTACGCACGGCATAGTTCACCGTTTGGTAGCAGAAGTAATTGACGAACTAGGTATTGAAGGAAAAACCATAGGCGTTGCGCCCGTTGGTTGCGCAGTTATGGCTTACGATTATTTTAACTGTGATATGATTGAAGCCGCACACGGAAGAGCGCCTGCAGTAGCAACCGGCGTTAAGCGTTCGGACCCTGAAAACGTAGTCTTTACGTATCAAGGCGACGGCGATTTAGCGTCAATCGGTATGGCTGAAACGGTACACTCCGCTGCAAGAAACGAAAACATTACTATAATATTTATAAACAACGCAATTTACGGTATGACTGGTGGTCAAATGGCACCTACTTCACTTCCAGGACAAGTGACTCAAACTTCGCCTTACGGAAGAGACGTTAACGCTTGTGGATATCCGATAAAGGTTTGTGAAATGCTTTCACAACTTGACGGTCCGGAATATCTAGAACGTGTTGCCGTAAACAACGTTAAAAACGTTAAAAACGCTAAAAAAGCAATAAAGAAGGCTTTTGAAAACCAAATCAACAAGAAAGGTTTTTCACTAGTTGAAGTAATTTCAAGTTGTCCTACCAACTGGGGCTTAACCCCTTCTGACGCACTTAAGTGGATTGACGAAAAAATGATTCCTTACTATCCACTAGGCGTTTACAAAGACAGAAGCGCAAAACAGGAGATAAAATAATGAGTAGTACTAAATATTTATTTGCAGGTTTTGGCGGTCAAGGAATTTTGTTTTCAGGTAAAGTTTTAGCATATAAAGGTTTAAACGAAGAAAAAAACGTAAGTTGGCTACCTTCATACGGTCCAGAAATGCGTGGTGGCACGGCTAACTGTAGCGTAATAATTTCAGACGCTCCTGTTGGTTCTCCAATCGTATCTAAGCCCGACGTTTTAATCGCAATGAACTTACCGTCACTTGATTTGTTTGAAAATTCAGTAGAAAGTGGTGGTATGATTTTCGTTGACTCTTCACTAATCGAAAGAAAAGTTAATAGAACGGACGTTAAAGTTTTTTACGTTCCAGCAACCAAACTTGCGTCGGAGAATAAAATGGATAAACTTGCCAATATGATTATTATGGGTAAGGTATTAAAAGAAACCAACGGTTTTGATAATGAAGAAGGCGTTTTAGGTGCGCTTAAAAGCGTAATTTCTGCAAAGCGTGCAGATATGCTTGAAACTAATCTTAACGCAATGCGACTTGGTAGAGATTATATAGGAGAATAATTATGGAAATTAAAATCACAAAAACCACTTCGCCAAAAGTAAAGCCAAATGCTGACGGTTTGGGATTTGGTAAATATTTTACCGACCATATGTTTATTATGGATTATACGACTGAAAAGGGTTGGCACGACGCAAGAATAGTACCTTTTGAAAATCTATCTATTCACCCTGCGTCAACCGTTCTTCACTACGGCGCTGAAATTTTCGAAGGCTTAAAGGCATATAGAACTAGTGAAGGCAAAATTCAATTATTCCGTCCTTTAGAAAACATTAAAAGAATGAACCGTTCTGCCGAAAGAATGTGTTTACCACAAATTCCAGAACAAGACGCTCTTGAAATTCTAAAGAAATTTATAGAACTTGAAAAGGACTGGGTGCCTTCGCAAGCGGGAACTTCCTTATATATCCGTCCGTTTATGTACGGAAACGACGAACAACTTGGCGTTCACGCCGTTTCTAACGCAGTATTTATGATAATTCTATCGCCTGTTGGTAGTTATTATAAAGAAGGTATCAACCCCGTTAAAATTATGATAGAAGACCAAGACGTAAGAGCAGTTCGTGGTGGTACGGGCGAAGCAAAATGTGGTGGAAACTACGCTGCAAGTACTAGGGCTGGCGAAAGGGCTGCAAAACAAGGCTATTCACAAGTTTTGTGGCTAGACGGCGTTGAAAGAAAATACGTTGAAGAAGTTGGCGCTATGAACGTAATGTTTAAGATAAACGGCGAAATCGTTACGCCAAAACTTTCAGGCTCAATTCTTCCGGGAATCACTAGAAAATCTTGTCTTGAAATCTTAAGAAAAGAAGGCTATAAAGTTAGTGAAAGACTTTTAAGCGTAAAAGAACTAGTTAAAGCGCTTAAAAAAGGCAAACTTGAAGAAGCGTGGGGTTGCGGAACTGCAGCAGTAATTTCTCCAATCGGTGAATTAAATTATCAAGGCGTAAAATACGCTATTAACGGTGGAGAAATCGGTGAAGTTTCAAGAAAACTTTACGACACGATTACCGGAATTCAACTTGGTAAAATTAAAGACGAATACGACTGGATAGTAAAAATCGACTAATTTTTAAGCCCCTTTAATTAAAAAAGGGGCTTTTTAATTTTAATTTGCTTAAAATAATTGACAACATTATATATTTTTGTTATATTTTATTTAACTTAATCTTAAATGCGTTTAACGAGTTATTTGTCTAAATTAACTTATTACAGAGAGTCGGGTTGCTGAAAGCCGATATAAGTAAGTAGATAAAGTCTCACTCGCTAGCAGAATTTCTGAAAATCAAGTAAGAAATTACGGCACGCTCCGTTATCAGGGCGAAGGGCTTGATTGAGCCTAAAATAAGTGGTTGCGATTTCGTAGCAATCAGGGTGGTACCGCGAAAATAGTATTATTCGTCCCTGAAGCCTAAAGGCTTCGGGGATTTTTTTATAAAAAAGGAAGGTGTAAAATTATGAAAAACGTAATAATTTCAGACGTGACGTTAAAGGCTTTAGCACAGCAACAAAAAGACTTAACTTTTAGAGAAAAACTATCCGTTGCAAAAAATCTGCAAAAAATAGGCGTTGACGTTATAGAACTTCCAGCGTGTCATAATAAAAAGGAAGAAGTGGTTGTTAATAAAACTATAGCCGAAAGCGTAGGTAAAACTACCGTTGCTATTGATTGTGGCTTAACAAACGAAGAAATTGAATTTGCGTTTGACAGTATTAAAGACGCAAAGAATAAAAGACTACAAGTAGTTCTTCCACTTTCGGTGGTTGCTTTAGAATATTTATATCATATAAAAATTCAAAACGTAAACGCTAAAATCGAGCAAGCGGTTAAAACTGCAAGTAATTTTACAGAAGTAGAATTTATTGCTAAAGACGTGACGAGAGCGGAAAAGGACGTAATTATTTCAGCAGTTAAAACGGCGATAGAAAGTGGCGCAAAAATAATTACGCTTTGCGACGACTTGGGCGAAGGCTTTGATAACGTGTTTAGTGGCTTAATTAAAGAAATCAAAGCAATTTCCGACGTAAAGGTATTAGTTTGTCCTTCGGATAAAATTAAAATGTCGCCGTCTATTGCAGTAGAAAGTATTTTAAGTGGCGCTGACGGCGTAAAGACTTCTACCGTAGGCGAATACCTATCTCTTATTACGTTCGCCGATATCGTTAGATTTAAAGGCGAAGAAATGGGCGTTAAATCAAATATTGATTATACCTTAATAAAAGAAACGGTTAAAGAACTAACTTCTTCATATAAGGCTGATTTTGAAAAGGTAGGTTTTTCTAAGACTTCAACTATTTCAGATAGCGTGACCATTAAAGAAATGGGCGATTTAGCCAAAAATTTAGGCTATGAACTATCAACTGAAGACGTTGGAAAGGTTTACGAAGAATTTAAAAGAGTATGTTCTAAAAAAGGCTCTATAGGCGAAAGAGAACTTGAAGCAATTATTGCTAGTTCTGCAATGCAAGTTCCGTCTACCTATCATTTAATTTCTTACGTTGTTAATAGTGGAAATATAATTTCAGCGACTGCAAACGTAATTTTGGAAAAAGAAGGCGTTCAAACTGCAGGTGTTAGCACGGGTGACGGCCCTATCGACGCATCTTTCCAAGCAATCGAACAAATTATAGGACACCATTATGAACTTGACGACCTTAACGTTCAAGCAGTCACTAAAGGCAGAGAAGCAGTAGGCTCTGCTATCGTGCGTCTTCGTGCAAACGGAAAAATTTATTCCGGAAACGGCGTTTCAACCGATATCGTTGGCGCTTGTATTAGAGCGTACGTAAACGCACTAAATAAAATCGTTTATAATCAAAACTAACAGGTGAATTTATGAAATTCGTATTTTCTACAAAAAACGTAAACGCAAATTCGTTTACCGAACTTTGTGATATTGCAAAGGATTATAATTATTCAGGATTTGAAATCTTTGACGTAGAAGAATTTAATAAAAACTACAAAGACGGAATTTTTACGCAAAAAAATCCGGCTGACGCTAAGCGTAAACTTATAAATCGTCATATTTACGTAAGCGCAGTTTGTTATCCTGAAAAAATAAATAAAAATACTAGTGTAGAAACCCTTATAAAGTATGTGGATTGTACTGCGCTTTGCGGTGCGTCGGGGCTTGTGATTACGCTTTGTGACGAAATAAGTCTTTCGGACGTTAAAAAAGTTTTAGCGCCCGTACTTTCGGTGGCGGAAAAACTAGGCGTTAACGTTTTGATTGAAACGGCAAACAAGTATTCTTCTACCGAAGAAGTGCTTGCAGTAATAAACTATTTAGAAAGTCCGTCGGTTGGCGTTGCGCTTAACATTAGAGAAACTTTCTTTAAGGGCGGGGAAATTGCCGACAAAACCATTCAAACCCTAGGCGCATACATTAACTACGTTAGAATAGGTGATAGAAAAGACGGCAAAGACGTTTTAATCGGTGACGGCGAACTTCCCGTTGAAGAATTTATTCGCGCGCTTAAATCTCTTAATTACGACGGCTTTATAGAAGTTAGTTGGAACGACGAAATAACTTCTTACGATATAGTTCTAACGCATTTTACAAACTACGTTAAAAACTTATCGGGCGAGAAAAAGGAAGAAAAAGAAGTTTATTATAACCGCAGTAAAACGGGAACTTTCCCTTGGGAAAGATATTCGGTTTTAGACCTTACTTTTTCTGAAGTGTTAGACGAAATGGCTACTAGATACCCAGACCAATACGCTTTTAAGTACACAACGCTTGACTACGTAAGAACTTATAAACAGTTTAGAGAAGACGTTGATAGGGTGGCTCAAGCGCTTATTTCACTTGGCGTAAAAGCAGGACACCACGTTGCAGTTTGGGCAACCAACGTTCCCGAATGGTTCTTAACTTTTTGGGCTACCGTTAAAATCGGCGCAGTTTTAGTGACCGTTAATACGGCGTATAAAATTCACGAAACCGAATATCTACTTAGACAGTCTGACACGCATACCTTGGTTATGATTGAAAGTTGTCTTGACAGTAATTATAAAGAAATCATAAGTGAACTTTGCCCAGAACTTAAAACTACCGAAAAAGGCAAGCCACTTTATAGCAAAAGATTGCCTTTCTTAAGAAACGTTATAACCGTTGGTTTTGAAATGGACGGGGCGCTAACTTTTGAAGAAATGACAAAGAGAAGTGCGCTTGTTCCACGTGAAGAAGTTTTAAGAATGGCAAGCAAGGTTAAGCCTACCGACGTATGCAATATGCAATACACTTCGGGAACTACTGGCTTTCCTAAAGGCGTTATGCTTACGCATAGAAACATAGTAAACAACGGTAAAATTATCGGCGACCGTATGGATATTTCTACGGCTGATAGAATGATGATTCAAGTTCCTATGTTCCACTGTTTCGGTATGGTTCTTTCAATGACTAATCTTATGACGCACGGCGGAACTATTTGTCCTATGCCGTACTTTTCGCCAAAATCTTCACTTGCTTGCATAAACAACGAAAAAATCACTTGTTTCAACGGTGTTCCTACAATGTTTATTGCAATGTTTAACCACGAAGATTTTGCAAAAACCGATTTTTCATATATGCGTACGGGAATTATGGCTGGCGCAAACTGTCCTGCAGACCTTATGCGTAGGGCGTCAAAAGAAATGAATATGAAAGAAATCATAAGCGTTTACGGTCAAACCGAAGCGTCACCCGGTTGCACTATGGGCGAAGTTAACGAAGATTTAGACCATAGAGTTGAAACGGTTGGAACGGCTTTCCCCGGCGTAGAGTGTAAAATAATCAATCCCGAAACGGGCGAAGAACTTCCCGACGGCGAACACGGTGAGTTCGTGGCAAGGGGCTATAACATAATGAAAGGCTACTACAAAATGCCAAGAGAAACGGCTCAAACTATCGACAAAGACGGCTGGCTTCATAGTGGCGATATATGTATGAGAACGCCCGACGGATATTATAAGGTGACGGGTAGACTTAAGGATATGATTATTCGTGGTGGCGAAAACATTTATCCAAAGGAAATCGAAGAATTTATTTATACTCATCCAAAGGTAAAAGACGTTCAGGTAATAGGCGTTCCCGATAAGCAATACGGCGAAGAAATTATGGCTTGCATTATCTTAAAACAAGGCGAAAGTATGAGCGAAGAAGAAATGAAAGACTACGTAAAATCGCATATGGCAAGACACAAAGTTCCAAGATATATCGACTTCGTTCCAGCATTCCCTATGAACGCAGCGGGCAAAATACTAAAATACAAAATGAGAGAACAAGCCGTAAAAAAACTAGGGCTATAATAGGAGAAGAAGTGATAGAGAATTACTTTGTTATCGACGCACATTGTCACGTTTATCCAGAAAAAATAGCAAAACTTGCTACTTCGCATACCGATAATTTTTACGGCGTAGTTTCTTTTAACGACGGTACGGTTTTAGACCTTTTAGAAAAGGGAAAGGACGCTGGTGTCGACCATTTTATTATTCAATCTGTAGCAACCACGCCACACCAAGTTAAAAGCATAAACGAATTTATTGCAAAAAACGTTTATGAAAACCCAAATAAACTAACGGGACTTGGAACGGTGCATCCACGAAGTGAAGATATGCTAGGCGACTTACAGCACCTAAAAGAATTAGGGCTTAAAGGCGTTAAAATTCACCCCGATATTCAAGGCTTTAAGGTGGACGACGACGGCTATAAAAAAATGTTTAAGTTCTGCGAAGAAAATAATCTTTCGGTACTAATTCATACTGGCGATTATAGATACGACAATTCTAACCCAAATAGGCTTATTCCACTTCTTAAAGAATTTGAAAAATTAACCGTAATCGGTGCGCATTTCGGTGGCTGGTCTATCTATGAAAAGGCGTGCAGAGAACTAAAAGATTTTAAGAATTTTTACGTTGATTGTTCTTCAAGTTTTTATTATATCGACAACCAAACGGCTAAAAATATAATTTTAGACTACGGCGTAGATAAAGTCTTGTTCGCAACCGACTATCCTATGTGGGATATCAAAAAAGAAATAAACACCCTTCTTTCGCTTGGGCTTAATAGCGAAGATTACAAAAAAATCTTTAGCCTAAACGCAAAAAACGTTTATTCAATTAAAACTGAATAAAAGCAACTAATATTCAATATTTATGCATAAAAGTATAAAATATTGAATATTTTTTTGTAAAAAATGCAAAAAACCGTAATTTATGCTTGACATAAAGAATTTAAAGGACTAAAATAAAATAAAAAAAGAAATTTGGAGATAGATAAAATGGACAAAAGCAGTATTAAGAAAGTAGTTTTAGCATATTCTGGTGGACTTGACACGTCGATAATTATTCCTTGGCTTAAGGAAAATTACAACAACTGTGAAGTAATTGCAGTTTCTGGAAACGTTGGTCAAGCAGACGAACTTGAAGGTTTAGAAGAAAAGGCAATTAAGACGGGTGCGTCTAAGTGCTACATTGAAGATTTAACCGACGAATTCGTTGACGATTATATTATTCCTACCGTAAAAGCAGGCGCTAAATACGAAGAATATATGCTTGGTACTTCGTTTGCACGTCCAATTATTGCAAAGCGTATTGCTGAAATAGCAATTGCTGAAGGGGCTGACGCAATTTGTCACGGTTGTACGGGTAAAGGCAACGACCAAGTTCGTTTTGAACTTGCAATCAAGGCGTTTGCGCCCGATTTAGCAATTATTGCACCGTGGCGTGAATGGGATATTAAGAGCCGTGAAGAAGAAATCGAATACGCAGAAGCACACAATATTCCACTAAAAATAAATCGTGAAACCAATTATAGTAAAGATAAAAACTTATGGCACTTATCTCACGAAGGTATGGACCTTGAAGATGCTGGAAACGAACCGCTTTACGATAAAGAAGGTTTCCTAGAAATGGGCGTTTCGCCTATCAAAGCGCCTGACAAGCCAACCTATTTAGAACTTGAATTCGTTAAGGGCGTACCCGTTGCGCTTGACGGTAAGAAAATGAGCGCAAAAGAAATCGTGCTAAAACTTAACGAACTTGGTGGCGCAAACGGTATAGGATTACTTGATATAATTGAAAATCGTCTTGTTGGTATGAAATGTCGTGGCGTTTACGAAACCCCGGGTGGCGCAATTCTTTATTTTGCTCACAATTATCTTGAAACAATGTGTTTAGATAAACTAACTTCGCATAAAAAACAAGAACTAGCAATTACTTTTGCGGACCTTGTTTATAACGGACAATGGTTTACCCCACTTCGTGAAGCGCTTTCTGCGTTCGTAGACAAAACTCAAGAACGTGTGACGGGTAAGGTTAGAATTAAACTATATAAAGGAAATATGATTAAGGCAGGCGTTTGGAGTGATTATTCGCTATACAGTGAAGAAATTGCAACCTTTGGCGAAGACCACGTTTACAATCAAGCAGACGCTACCGGATTTATTAACTTGTTCGGACTTCCAATAAAAGTTCAAGCACAAGTTGATGCTAAAATCAAAAAATAAGGATAAAATTATGGCAAAAATGTGGCAAGGAAGAACTGACGGCGTTCTAAATAAGGACGCTGACGACTTTAACTCGTCGATATCTTTCGATAAAAAAATGTTTAAGCAAGATATCGTTGGTTCTATGGCTCACGCCGAAATGCTCGGCGTTCAAAATATAATATCAAGTAGCGACGCAGACCAAATTATTTCAGGACTTGAAAGTATATTAAACGATATTATGGGTGGCAAGTTAGAGATTTCTTCTGACGCTGAAGATATTCATATGTTCGTTGAAGCCGAACTAATTTCTAGAATAGGCGACGTTGGAAAAAAACTTCACACGGCAAGAAGTAGAAACGACCAAGTTGCGCTAGACTTTAGAATGTATCTTAAAGACCAAATTGTTACTATTAAGGGTTTATTAGAGAATTTAAATAAAACCATTTGTTCAAAAGCAAAAGAATACGCTTTTGCGATAATGCCGGGATACACTCACTTACAGCGCGCACAACCTATAACGTTTGGGCATCATTTAATGGCTTACGCATTTATGTTTTTGCGTGACATCGATAGGCTTACCGACTGCTATAAGAGAACGGATTATTGTCCTATTGGAAGTTGTGCCTTAGCGGGAACAACCTTTGATACCGACAGAATTTACGAAGCCGAAAAGTTAGGTTTTAGTAACGTTTGCTTAAACAGTATGGACGGTGTGTCTGATAGAGATTTTTGCGTAGAGTTTATATCGGCTTGTTCGCTTATTATGACGCATTTGTCAAGATTTTCTGAAGAAGTTATTTTGTGGTCTAGTTGGGAATTTAAGTT
>JAZQWW010000127.1:0-5614 GCA_045632585.1 Christensenellaceae bacterium | reverse complement strand
ATTGTAAATATAAATTAAATTTAATACTTTGCTTGACCCCATTAAAAAGCAAAATAATATAATATATATTTTTTGGGTGATTTAACCGAGAAATTTGTTTGAAAAAGTGCAAGTCTTGCAAAATTCTTCAGAAACGTTTCTATCGGTAAAACCTTTATGGATATTTTGCGCTCTTTGACTATTTAAGATATCATTTATATTGCTTTCAAAAATATTACCTAGCGCAAGTTTCCCTTCACTATCTAAACAACAGGCAACAACCGTTCCATCACATAAAATTCCAAAATGCGAACGTAAGCCATAGCAAAATTTTATACTATTCTTTTGCTTATTTTTGCTTTCTATCGGCCACTCGAAAACGTCTGCAAAACTTATGTAAATTTTGTCGTTTATTCTTGTTTTGCTTTGTATATTATTAAACGATAAATTTGTGCTAAAAATTTTGTTTATTTTATCTATTATTTTACAATTTAGCGTATTCTTTGCATTTTTATCAATGGACTCGTTCCACAATCTAAATTCTATATACGCTTTACTTTTTTCAGAAATTTCCTTGCAAGAAAATAACGTATCTTCTAAGTAATTATCTAAAGAAAAAGAATTATCGTTCGCTTCGTAACTATGCAAACTAATTGAAATCTTTTTCGCGCAGCCAGTTTTAAGCAAATCTAAATTTTGCTTAATAAGAGTTCCGTTTGTTGTCAAATATACGTTTAAGTTTTTCTTATTACATATTGAAAATATCTCTTTTATATTCGGGTGCAACAAAGGCTCCCCCATAAGATGCAAACAAACGGTTTTTGTTAGTGGGGATATTTCATTTGTAATCAAATCAAACTCCTCAACCGTCATAAATTTTTTAGGACGGCTAGTTTTAGGACAAAACGAGCAATTAAGATTACAAATATTAGTTATTTCAATATAAATTTGCTTAAATTTTTTCATAATTCTATTTTAACAAATTTAATTTTAAAACACAACAAAAAAAAGACACCCATTTGAGTGCCTTTCTTGGCGGAGAGTGTTAAGCGTAAAACTACTTGTAAAAAATAAAAAAGCGAGATATATCTCTCGCTAAATATCTCTATAAACTATATGTTTAATATTTGTTTTTTCTTTTCCTCATAATCCTCTTGCGTAATTATTCCTTCATCTAACAATTTCTTGTATTCTTTTAATTTTACCAACTCTTCTTGCTCATTTGATTTTTTGTCATTTTTTTTAGAAAAAAGATACACCATAAAAATAAAAGCAACTAACAAAATGATAATTAATATCGGCAATACATCTTGACTAGTACAAGATGTGTTGCTGTCAGAAGTTGTATAAACAGGTGGTGTAGCGTCTAACAAATTAAACATATAGATTTCTCCAAAATTATATATAACCTAACCCGAATTGAGTTCGGATTAGGTTACGTTTGGCGGAGAGTTAGGGATTCGCCTCTCTCGAGCCTCCCGCAAAATAGTCCACTGGACTATTTTTTTCGCCTGTGGGCGAACACGCAAACTAAAGTTTGCTCGCTCCTAATTCGAATCCCTACTTTTTTTCGCATAAAAAAAGGATACCAATCGGTATCCATTTTTTATGGCGGAGAGTTAGGGATTCGAACCCCAGAAGGCTCATCACCTTAACGGTTTTCAAGACCGCCGCATTCAACCGCTCTGCCAACTCTCCAAAAAAATTATTTAGAACGATTGTTATTTTACACTATTAATTGATTTTTAGCAAGCAATTTCAACTTGTTTTTTTAATTTTTTTCAAGTTCATCGAATTTTATTATTTCTACGTTAGATTGTCTAAATAACTGCATTGCAAATTCGTCGGGATATCCGTTTTTATATATTACCTTTTTTATACCTGAATTTAGTATCATTCTAGTACATATAACGCAAGGTTGATGCGTCACGTACATAGTAGCACCTTCTAAACTTACGCCTAGTTTAGCCGCTTGAATTATTGCGTTTTGTTCGGCGTGAACAGCATAGCAAATTTCTTGCATAGTACCACTTGCAATATTATTTTTTCTTCTTAAACACTCGCCCCTTTCGGCGCAACTTTCTATTCCACCCGAAGCACCGTTATAGCCTGTAGTTAAAATTCTTTTATCTCTAACACAAACTGCGCCAACGTGTCTATTTTCTTGATAGCAACTAGACCAACCTGCAACGGTTTCGGCAAGTTCCATAAATCTTTTATCCCATTTATCCATAGTTTTTACCTTATTTTTTATCCTTTTTAATCATACTTTCAAGTTCTTTCATAAACGACGTGGTATCAGTAAAAGAACGATATACTGATGCAAATCTTACGTACGCAACTTCGTCAATTTCCTTTAATGCCGTACAAATCATTTCGCCAATTTCCTTACTAGAAATTTCTTGCGCCAAAGAATTATAAATCTTCTTTTGAATATCGTCTACCATTTTATCGATAACGGCTTGAGAAACTGGGCGTTTTTCACACGCTTTAATAATGCCTTTTTTAATTTTATTAGCATCAAAAACTTGTCTTGCGCCGTTTGCTTTAACGACGAAAATAGGCATATTTTCTACCGTTTCATAAGTGGTAAATCTTTTTCCACAATTAATGCATTCTCTTCTTCTACGGATAATTGTTCCGTCTTCGCCGGACCTTGAGTCTATAACTTTACTGTCCATGCAGCCACAATACATACATTTCATAATTTTCCCTCGTTAAATTTTTATTATAAAAACTTAAAAATAGTAAATACTACCCTTAAGATTATGCCTATTATTTTTTACGTTATCTTAGCCGTTTACGTTTTAGCAATCAATTTTTACGGTATATTAATGCTACATTTTCAAAAGAAAGCACGTGCTGAAGGTGATGAAGAAAATATTACCGTTAGCGACGGTAAACTTTTACTTACCGGACTACTTGGTGGTGCAACGGGAATATTCGTATTTATGTTTATCTTCAAATACCGTCTTAAAAGCATGCTAATGATGGTTTTAATGCCCATCTTTATTGCTATAAACGTTTATCTCGTTATCAGTTCAACCAGAAACGGCTTTGGATTCTTTATTTAACTATAATTCGTTTATCACGTTTGGCAAAACGCTTATTATATCGCTTGCAGTAAGCGTAAACTGATTGAATTTATTTTGTGCGTATTCACCACACAAGCCAAACAAATGCGCTGAAACGGCTACGCTTTCATTTAGTTCAAAATTTTTAGCGATAATTCCTGCAGTAAGACCACTTAAAACGTCTCCACTTCCAGCCTTTGCCATGCCGTTTACGCCAGTAGTATTTATAAAAGTTTCTACGCCATCTGTTATTATACTCGTGGCGCTTTTAACGTTGAGAACAACGTTATATTCTTTAGCAAAATTAACTGCAATTCTATCTAAATCATTTAAAAGCACGTCCTTTTCTACGCCAACCAGCCTAGAAAATTCGCCTAAATGCGGGGTTAAAACAACTTCGCATTTTTTATTTTTTAAAACGTCTTTTCCAAACTTTGAAAGACAATTTATTCCGTCAGCATCAATAAGCAAGCGTTTTTCGTAATTCGTTAGCAAAAAACTAATGATTTCATACACGTTTTTACTAACGCCAACCCCCATACCGATAGCAATTGCGTCATACTCTAAAAGTTTTTCAAAAACAGCCTTATCAAATGTTAAAAAACCGTCGATATCAGGCGTTGTATCAATTATAATTTCAGGGCAAACACCCGCAACGACTGAAAATATACTATTAGGAACAACTAGTCTAGAATATCCACAACCCATTTTAAGTGCGCATAATGCGTTGGTCGATAAAATTACGCTACCACTATACGCTTTACTTCCACCTATAATTGCGACTTTAGGAAAACTTCCCTTATGCACGTTTCGTGGCGAATTAGAAAAATATTTAGATAAATCTTTATCGTCTAATTTTTTATAAAAATCGTCACCCCAAACGCTAATTCCTATATCTTTTGAAACAATTTCACCACAATAATCGGGTCCATCACACAAAAAATGACCTAGTTTCAATTCTTGTATAGCAACGGTTAAATTTGCCTTAACGGATACCCCCATAGGTTTTCCCGTATTCGCATTAAGTCCCGACGGAATATCGCAAGAAATAACGAATGCACCGCTAGAGTTAATTTTTTCTATTGCCGTTTTGTATTTACCCGTGACTTCTCTGTTTAGTCCTATGCCGAATATACAATCAACGATTAAATCGTATTTTTTATCAAAAAGTTTAAAAATACCGTTATAAACGTTAAGTGTAGCCACTGAAAAACCGTGAGTTTTTGACAAAATATTGGCGATTACTTTTCCGTCTTCACCATTATTACCTTTGCCAATACAAACTAAAACTCTACCACCCTTAAAACGATTTTTTATCTCGTTTGCAACGGCTAATCCTGCACGCTCAACTAAAACTTCGCTAGAAATTCCAAGAGTATTTATAGTAAAGTTGTCCGCATTTTTCATTTGTTCCGAAGATAAGATTCTTTGCACGCTACACCTCGAAATCTAAATTTGAAACGGCATAATCAGCATCTTCGTATGAAAAGCCTTTCCCGATTAAATATCTATAAGTTTTTTGAAGTTGTTCTTTAGTAAGTTGTTTGTTTCTAACGTGTTTTTTCGCAAGATTTAGAGCGTTTAACTTAAAATCAATATTAGTTTGGTCTAAAGCGGTTTCAACGTCTTCTTTTCTTACGCCTTTGTTCATAAGTTTATAAGCGAGCAATTTTTGTCCTTGAGATTTTGCCGTGCTTTCAATGAATTTTACTGAATATTCTTTATCGTCGATATAACTATATTCCTTAAGTTTATCGATAACTTTATAAACTGTTTCTTCTAGATAGCCTTTTGATAAAAGGTAGGTTTTTACTTGCTTTTTTGTCTTAACATATTTGGATAAATAATTAACGGCTTTGGCAAGTGCTTCGTCGTATTCTGCAACAGAAATTATTTCACTTAATTTTGTTTGCTCTATTTCCATACCGACTTTTAAGTGAAATTTATACACGATTTCAAGCGATACGCCCCTATAAAACTCACCGTCTAGAAATAAATTACATCTATTTTTATTTTTTGCTTGAATTGTTAATTCAGTTATTTTTGCCATAATACTAAAATGAACTTAAACCGTTTTGTAGTTCGATTATATTTATTTTTCCATTGCAAAAATTCAATAGTTTGGTTTTTAACTCTTGTCCATAATCGTCGTGCAATTTTTTTGCCGTAAGATTAAAACTAACGCCGTCACTATAAGAAATATTACTAATCTTATAGCTGTTTTCACTAAAAAACGGATTTAATTTAGAGTACAAGTCGTAATCACACGAAACTGCAAAATTCACACACTCAACTATTTCTTTTAATTTGCATTTATCTAGGCATTCGCTAACCGAATTAGAATAAGCCCTAACAAGTCCACCAGCACCTAATTTGATGCCACCGAAAAATCTAGTGACAACGGCTACGGTTTGAAAAACCTTTCTATTCTTAAGCACGTTAAGCATAGGCATACCGGCAGTTCCCTGCGGTTCACCATCGTCCGAAAATTTTTGATTTAGACCTAATTCGTCACTTATATATGCGTAGGTATTATGATTTGCAAGCGAATATTTTTTTCG
>JAZQWW010000126.1:0-11739 GCA_045632585.1 Christensenellaceae bacterium | reverse complement strand
ATATACGTCATCTTTATATCAAGGTCTCGGCATACGTTTGCTATATTTTGCGTGCCTTCGGCGTTTACCTTAAATACCTTTTCTCTATTGTCTTCGGCAAGGTCTACTGCCGTCCACGCAGCACAATGAACAACGGCGTCTACGTTCGCATTCCTTATAACGGCGTTTACACTTTCCGCGTCAGTTATGTCCATTTCTTCCACGTCTACGCCGATTACGATATGTCCTCGTTTATTTAGTTCGTTTACAACGTCGTAGCCAAGTTGACCTTTTACGCCAGTCACTAATACTTTCATTATCTGTTTCCGTACATTTTTTCGTAATAATTTTGGTATTCGCCCGATATTATTTCTTGCCACCACTCTTTGTTGTCAAGGTACCATTTTATCGTCTTTTTTATTCCGTCTTCAAACTTCGTTTCGGGTTCCCAGCCTAGTTCGTTTTTTATTTTAGTTGGGTCGATTGCATAGCGCATATCGTGTCCCTTTCTATCAGTCACGTAAGTTATTAAACTTTCGGGTTTTTCTAACGATTTTAATATTATCTTTACTACGTCAATATTCCTTTTTTCGTTGTGTCCACCGATATTATAAACTTCGCCAACCCTACCGTTTCTTATGATAAGGTCTATTGCTTTGCAGTGGTCTTCTACGTATAACCAGTCCCTTACGTTTAAGCCTTCGCCATATACGGGAAGTGGCTTATCCGCCAAGGCGTTTGCTATCATAAGTGGTATTAGTTTTTCTGGGAAATGGTATGGACCATAGTTGTTTGAACACCTACTAATCGTCACAGGAAGTCCAAACGTTCTATAATATGCTAACACTAATAAATCTGCACCTGCTTTAGAACTGCTATACGGACTGCTGGTATGTATTGGCGTTTCTTCGGTAAAGAATAGGTCGGGTCTATCAAGTGGTAAATCTCCGTATACTTCGTCAGTAGATACTTGATGATATCTTTTAATTCCATACTTTCTACAAGCGTCCATTAACGTTGCCGTGCCAATAATATTTGTCCTTAAAAATACGTCTGGATTTTCTATACTTCTATCAACGTGCGACTCCGCTGCAAAGTTTACTACAACGTCTGGGTTTTCTTCTTCAAAAAGAGCGTATACGGCGTCTCTATCACATATATCGGCTTTTACAAACTTAAAATTAGGTTTACCCATTACGTCCTTTAGCGTAGATAAATTACCTGCGTAAGTCAACTTGTCCAAACATATTATCTTATCTTCGGGGTGATTTTTAAGCATATAGAAAATAAAATTACTGCCTATAAATCCTGCTCCACCCGTCACTATTATTTTCATAAATTTCTCCTAGAATAATCCGCTGATATATTTGCCGTCAATTACGTCTTTTAAGTACTTGCCGTATTCGTTCTTCTTCATAGGCTCGTATATCTTTAACAATTGTTCTTTATCTATCCAACCGTTAAGATATGCTATTTCTTCTATGCAACCAACTTTTCTATGTTGATGCGTTTCAACCGTTTGTATAAAGTTAGTTGCTTCTACAAGGCTTTCGTGAGTGCCTGTGTCAAGCCAAGTAAAACCTTGCCCTAACACTTCTACTTGTAAATCGCCTTGCTCTAAATAAATCTTATTTAAGTCGGTAATTTCAAGTTCACCCCTTTTTGAAGGCTTTAACTCTTTTGCATATTGTACTACCCTATTGTCATAAAAATACAAGCCCGTCACGCAATAATTGCTTTTTGGGTTTTGTGGTTTTTCTTCAATAGATACTGCCTTGCCGTTTTTATCAAACTCTACGATACCAAATCTTTCAGGGTCGTCAACGTAATAACCAAATACCGTCGCTTTATTATGCTTTGTCGCTTCAACGGCTGCTCTTAATCTTTTCTTTAGTCCGTGTCCAGCAAAAACGTTATCGCCAAGCACCATAGCAACGTTATCGTCGCCGATAAAATCAGCACCAATTATAAACGCTTGCGCTAGCCCGTCCGGCGAAGGCTGAACAGCATAGGAAAGATTAATTCCTAATTCGCTTCCGTCACCAAATAACGTTTCAAATCTAGGCGTATCCTGCGGTGTAGATATTATTAAAATATCCCTTATCCCCGCATTCATGAGTACCGAAAGTGGATAATAAATCATTGGCTTATCGTATATGGGTAAAAGTTGTTTACTAGTCACTCGTGTAAGTGGATACAATCTCGTACCACTTCCACCCGCTAAAATAATTCCTTTCATAATATTTTGCCCCTATTTTTTTTGTGTTGAGTTTTTAAGTGTAATTCCGTATTAACGCTGTTTTCCACGTTTTTTTCGCTCTTTTTAGCATTAGTATTTGATATCGCCATACCAAGTATTAAAACCAAAGGTATCATTTGCGCAGGCGTAAATAAACGGTGCTCCAAAAATCCCGAAAATACGGCGTATAAAAGTGCTATAAATAAAGTTATACCTAGTTTTTTATCTTCTAGATTTTTTACAAATTTTCTAATTTGCATTATAAGTAAAACAACTAGCACCAAACCTATTATTCCGTTTTCAGCAAGAACGTGAAGATAGGTATTGTGTGCGTGTGCTGAACTGTTATAATATTCGCCGACGTTAAAGTATGCTAATCCCTTTTTTCCAACGAAACGTATATCGTCGTTGAAAGTTCCCATTCCCGCACCTAATATAGGTGAATATATGAACATTTGCACGGCCATAGGCCATAAATAAAATAGTCTATCTATAGCAGTATACGCCCTATCGAAAGAAAAGATTTTATTGATAAATGCGTTATCCTTAAACTCTACGGGGAGTTCAAAACCGTATTTTTCAATAAATACGCCGTAACCCCTTACCGTCGATATGTAAAATGCGACGGCAAAAACGACTATAAAAGCCAATATAATTGCGTATAGGTCGATATTCTTAAATCGTCTTTCTAGTAAATAAATAGCAAGCGCTAATATTAACGGCAATATACTGCCCCTTGAATCAGTTAAATAAAGTCCTACGATATTTATTATTAAGCAAACGGTAAAAATCCATTTTTTATTCTTTGTTATAGACAATACGTAAATATTAAAAATGGTCACCATGGCAAGAAACCCGCCCGCAGCGTTATGCGCCGTAAAAAACATAAAGTATTCGGGTGCAGTTCTAAAAAATATAAATTTTATTATACCTAAAACGTTTGCTACTGTTGATATTAAAACGAAGTTTCTTAAAATTTTGTTTATATCAAACTTATATTTACAAATCCCCAAAGTTAAAAGTGGCGCAAAAGTTATAAAAACGTTTCCATCTCGTCTATAAAACTCAAAGGATAAAAGTTGACTTGGGTGAACGATTAACGCACTTATTGCAAAATAAGCGAAAATTAAAAGTAAATATCCCGAAATCGATTTTAGTTTTAATCCGTCTTTTATAGCAAAAGGTACGAATAATAATATTATAAAGGTTGCTAGCGCACTTAAATATACGTAATTAGTAAACGAACAGTATAAACTGAACGTCACTAAAAAAACTACTAACGTTTCTAAAATATCCTTATTTTTTACGTACTCTTTTATCGCTTTAATCATTTTTTCGTCCTAATTCCCAAAAAGCGAATTCGTCTTGCTCGTATATTAAAACCCTATAATTATTGCATTAATTCTTTAATGATGGTGTTTAAAATATCGGTAAACTGTTTTCTAGTATAAGTCGAATGTATGCGCTCTTTAGCGTTGTAGCCGTAAAGTTTTCTTAAGTCTTCGTTATTAGCGAGTTCTTTGATTGCTTCGGCGTATTTTTCCACGTTTCTATTCTCTACTTCAATTCCTGTAATTCCGTTAGTTGAAACGACGTTTACCCCAGAGTGTTCTATAGTAAAGTTTACTATCGGTTTACCAAAATACATTGCTTCGGCTTGTACAATTCCGAACGCTTCGTTTCTAGTAATTGAAGGGAAACAGAAAATATCGCAAGCGTTTAAGTATGCAAGCATAGTCGAAGTAGGTATTTTACCTAAAAGTTTTACCTTCTTATCATCTTTGGACATTTCTTTCAGTTCTGGTGTTAACGGACCTTCCCCCGCTATGTATACCCTAAACTCGTCGCCAAGTAATTTTGACGCTTGAATTAAATAGCCCAGCCCTTTATACGGAACGTGTCTACCCATTGCGAAAAGAACGATTTTGCCTTGGTTTTCCTTTCTTATTTGCTCTATTTGACTTACAGCGTCAGCATCAAGGGTTAATCTATCTTCGTCTATTGCAAAAGGAAGAACTTTTGCCTTATGTTCAAAGTATTTAGAATATTTAGATTCGTAAATATGCTTTTCAGTTGCACCGACAACGACGTCTGCCCTATTGCATAGTTTTTTGTTTTGACGGTGAAATAAAATTTTAAGTAGTTTTTGCTTGTAAATATCTAAATGCCAGTAAACGAACAACTTAAAATTTCTCTTTCTATATTTAAGAAGATAATGGCTCGCAAAAGGATTTGGATAGTGAAAAATAACTACGTCCGGCTTAAAATCGTTCATAACCTTCTTAAATTCCTTGCCATACGACATAGAAAGTGATTGTGATGCTATTTTAGCAAAACACCCTACTCTAACGACTTCAACGCCGTCTATAATATCAGTTCTAGTACCTTTTTCGTGGTTAAAACAAATTATCTTTTGTTCGTTTCCGTGAAGCGACGTTATACAGTCCCTAGCAACTTGCTCAATTCCGCCTATAAACGGATAATAATATTTGCTTACGTGTAATATTTTCATATTTTCTCCAAACGCCTATATACCTGCAACGATAACCGTCACTTGACCTTTAATACTCAAAACTTCTTTTGCACCAAAGAACCACGTATCACCCTTTTCAGTCGAATGCATAACGTGATCGTTTCCAATTTTGCCGTGACCATCAATTACTACGACAGCCCTAAACGAAGAACCGGTAGCATTTAAGACGAGTTCGTCCTTGACCTTGTATTTAGTCACTACGAAATACTTACATTGCCCTAGAAGTTGCTTTGTATACCCCGGGAATTCGAGAGCACTGAACCTTGATTTATTAGCAAATTTGTGTTTATTTAAATCTGCTATTTCAAGTGCTTTTTCTATATGTAATTCTCTCTTTTTACCCTTATATCCTGTTCTACCATAGTCGAATAATCTATAGGTGACGTTTGACGATTGTTGAACTTCGCAAATTAGACAACCAGCGCCTATTGCGTGTACCGTTCCGGCCGTAATAAAATATGCTTCGCCAGCCTTTACGGGAACTTTATTCATAATCTGGATAAGGGTGTTATTTTTTATTCTTTCGTTTACTTCTTCTCTACTTACGTCTTTATTAAAACCTATATAGACGTAAGCGTCTTTTTCGGCTTCCATAACGTACCAAAGTTCGTTTTTACCGTAATCATCTTCATTTGCAAACGCAAATTCGTCGTCAGGGTGAACTTGTACGGATAAACTCTCTTTTGAGTCTATAAACTTTATAAGCATAGGAAATCTTTCGTATGACTGAACTTTCCAACCTAGGTTTTCCTTGCCTATTTCTTCTATGTAATCACTAAAATTTTCACCCTTAAATCTACCTGTTGCAATCTTGCTTTGCCCTGCGTTATGTGCAGAAAGTTCCCAACTTTCAGCCACTACGTCAAGTTTTCCAGTGGGTTTATTAAGAACTTCTTTTATCTTCTTTCCACCCCAAATGAAGTCTTTTAAAACAGGCTTAAGTTTGACGAACATTGCATTGTCGATTTTTTCATTTTCACTAGGTGGCGCTATCTTTTTATTTTCGGTTTTTATCATAATTACGTTGCGCTTTCCAACGTTTGTTATTCTATAATTTTCCTTACTCTCAAAAGATATGCTTCCGTTAGATATTAACTTGCTAATTTCGTTAGTTTTCGGCTTTAGCGTTTGTGCTTCGCCGTCAAGTAAAACGTAGTTAGTCACACGTCCTTTAGGCGACGCGCCTTCAAATGTACATTTGGGATATATTATTACCTTGTTTATCTTATAATCGTCATTAAAGTTAAGAGTTTCTTCTATCCCCCAGTCTTCATAATACACGGGGTAATCGTCAAAGTATTGTTTCTTTTCATTGTAATAAAGTTTGGCTATTTCTTTAATGCCACTTCTACTGTCTTTCTTGGTTATAAAAACAGCGTCCTTCGTGTTAGTTATAAAGATATTTCTTAAATCATTTGCAACCACTAATCTATCGTTAGCCGTGTTTATTATGTTTACGTCCTTACAGTTATAACCTATAGAATTTGCGGGTGTTTCCGATTTTTTTCCAACAAAGTTATAATAAGACATTATGTCAGTGATACGAGAACAAGTTATTTGTCCTTTAACCATTTCAAAGTTATCCGTCTTGATAACGTCTGCCATCGATAATCTATCCGCAAAATCACCTTCAACGAATACGTTTTTAATAATTTGTATGTTTTTACACTTTTCAACGAATTCTGGTTTTACGTTTTTTAGTAGCGTTGAAACCCTTGCGCCCATAATACCACAGTCTACAACGCTATACTTGCCCCAACTTGAAGTGTATTTTATCTTGCCGTTGTACTTTTCAAAATAGTGTTTTCCTTCGGGTCTTTCTTTGGAAACGACTACTGCAATTTTATCTTGTTTTATCGTTTCTTTGAGTTGCGTAATGCATCTATTGTATTCACCTTCAATAATATTGTCCGTTGAAACTATTAAAAGTTCTTCATCTTCTTCAAGATTAAGCGCAAGCGTGACGATTGAAGGTGCGGGTTTTAACGGAACGTCTTCCATAAAAATCGTATATTTTAGTTCTTGGAAGTTTTGCAATTGTCCTTTTACGATTTTTTCGTACCTTTTATTGGTAATTATTAAAAATTCGTCACAAAAAGGTATGTTTCTAAGAATTGCCTCTTGAAACATTGAATTACCTTTTATAGTTTCCATAAATTGTTTAGGAAAATTTTTTCTAGATAGTGGCCACAATCTGTCGCCACTACCACCTGCTAATATTAAACATTTCATCTTTTTAATCCGTTATGATTAATCTGAAATTTTAGATAAATCCCTTTCTAATAATTGTAATTTTTGTTCTGCGTCCTTAAAACTTTTACCTTTGACGCCAGAGTAGAACTTGATTTTAGGCTCTGTACCAGAAGGTCTAACACAACACCAACCACAGTTTTCAAGTTCGTAATATAAAACGTTGCTTTTTGGTAAGGTTAAATCCGTTATTTCGCCCGTTAATAAATCTTTTCTGTTTCCGCTTTGATAATCTCTTATCGCAACAACTTTGTCTCCGCCAAGTTTAGCAATAGGATTTTTTCTTAAACCGTCTAAGATTTCTTGCATTTTTTCCATACCTGACTTTCCTGCAAGAACTTTAGTCGATAAACTTTCCTTATAATATCCGTATTTTTCGTAGATATTTATCATTTGTTCCCAAAGCGAAATACCCTTGCTCTTATAGTAAGCCGTGGCTTCGCAAAGCATTGCAACGGCAATAACAGCGTCTTTATCACGTGCATGAATACCTACTAAACAGCCATAACTTTCTTCATAGCCAAATAGATATTCATATGCGCCTTTTTGGTAGTCGTATTCCCCACCGTTTTTGTCTTTAGCATCTTCAAAAAGTTTAATTTGCTCACCTATATATTTAAAGCCCGTCAAAACTTCCATAACGGTAAGCCCGTAATACTCGCATATGTCTCTTGCCATCTTTGAAGAAACGATAGTCGTCACCACTGCGCCCGTTTTAGTATGCTTTGGTAGCAATCCTTTTTCTTTTTTCTGAGATAAAATATATTCGAGAATTAAAAGACCACTCATATTGCCTGTGAAAGGCATATATTCACCGGTTTTATAATCAAGTGCGTATATTCCCAGTCTATCAGCGTCCGGGTCGGTTGCTAAAACGACGTCAGCACCCTTTTCTTTAGCAAGTTCTAGCGCTAGTTTGAACGCTTTTTTATCTTCTGGGTTAGGATAATCCACCGTCGGGAAGTTTCCGTCGGGCACTTCTTGTGATGTTTCTATCCATACGTTTTTAAAGCCCATTTCTTTAAGTATTCTCATAACGGGCATTCTACCCGTACCGTGTAGTGGAGTATAGACTATCTTTACGTTCTTTGCTTGCTCTTTTATAACATCAGGGTTTAGAACGTTTTTCTTTAACTGCTTAATATATTCGTCGTCTATTTCACTTCCGATATACTCTAGTAAGCCTTTTTCCAAAGCGTATTTTTCGCCAAGCATTTTTATGCTAGCATAATCTTCTACAGCATTAACTTTATCAATAATGAGTTTATCGTAAGGAGCAACTACTTGCGCACCGTCCGACCAGTAAACTTTATATCCGTTGTATTCTGGTGGATTGTGACTTGCCGTAATTACTACGCCGGCAGTAGTTTTAAGGTATCTTACCGCAAAAGATAATTCAGGCGTGGGCCTTAAACTTTCAAAAAGGTAAGCCTTAATACCGTTTCCTGCAAAAACTAAAGCAGTATCAAGCGCAAATTCCTTTGACATTCTTCTACTATCGTAAGCAATGGCTACGCTTTTACCTTCGCCACTTTGGTTGATAAAATCAGCCAAACCTTGAGTTGCCTTTCCAACCGTCCACTTGTTCATACGGTTAGTGCCTGCGCCGATTACACCACGAAGTCCCCCCGTGCCGAAAGATAGTTGCTTGTAAAATCTATCTTCTATTTCTTTTTCGTCGCCTTCTATTGCTTTTAATTCGCACCTAATTTCTTCACCAAAAAGTTCATCAGTAAGCCACTTTTCGTATTCATAACGATAATCCATTATATTAGTTCCTTTTTGCATTGTTCTTTTAATTTTTCTACTACGTATTTTACGTCTTGCGCCCTTTCTTTAGCACATACAAGCACCGATTTATCCGTTTCTACAACTATCACATCTTCTAATCCTATAAGCGCAATATGCCTTCCACTAGAGAACGATATAACGTTTTTGCAATCTATTTCGGTGGTTTCGCCTATTAAAACATTTCCGTCCTTATTCGGCGTATGCAAGACTTCAAGCATGTCTAAACTTCCCACGTCGTTCCAACCAAAATCACCTGGTATAACGAAAATTTCGTCCGATTTTTCCATTATGCCGTAGTCGATTGAAATCTTTCGTATTTCGCCGTATATATTGTCTATTAATTCTTGCTCTTTTTCTTTTCCAAAACACTCGCTAATCTTACTTAAGTTAGCATAAATATCGGGTAGATATTTTTCAAACTTTCTTAAAATAGTTGACGCCTTAAACACAAACATTCCACTATTCCAAACGTAGTCACCACTATTAAAATACTGCTCGGCAACTTCTAAAGTCGGTTTTTCAACGAATTTTTCAACCTTTTTTACTTCGGCGTCAGTCTTTTCAAATTTAATATATCCGTACCCTGTTGCTGGGAAAGTAGGCTTAATACCTATAGTGTATAGGTTTTCACTTTTTTCGGCACTTTCAATCGCAACGGATAAAACCCTAGCAAATTCTTCTTCGTCCTTTATATAAGCGTCGGACGGAGTGACAACCATTACGCCGTCACCGTATTTTTTTAGTATTTCAATAGCCGAATAACCTATGCAAGCAGAAGTGTTTCTAGCAAACGCTTCGGTTAAAATATGGTCTTTTTTTACTAAACCACTAGTAATTTCAAGCATTTTTTTGGTCTGGGTTTTATTAGTGACGATAAAAACGTCATCTTTATCAACAACTTTTTGAAGGCGAAGTACCGCTTCGTTTACCATCGCCGTCCTACCCGTTAAGTTTAGTAATTGCTTTGGGTTTTCGGTTGTAGATAGTGGCCAAAATCTAGTTCCACCACCACCTGCCATTATTACGCCGTATTTTCTCATAAAACTCCTTCGTCTAAATTTTATTCTCCACTTCTATCGAATAAAACCATATACGCTCCCTTAAAAATAATCTTAAGGTCTAGCCATAACGATTGCTTTTTTATATATTCTAGGTCTAATTCAACCCACTCTTCAAACTTCAAGTCGTTTCTGTTTTTTTGTATTTGCCATAAGCATAAAAGTCCACCCTTTATTAGTAGCCTTTGCTTTTGGTAATCGGTATATTCTTTAACTTCTCTTGGAATAGGTGGTCTAGGCCCAACCAAACTCATATCACCAACAAATACGTTCCAAAGTTGTGGAAGTTCGTCAAAAGAAAGTTTTCGAAGTATTCTACCGAATTTTGTGATTCTAGGGTCGTCTTTAATCTTAAATGCAGGCCCGTCGGCTTCGTTAAGTCCCTTGTCGATAAGTTCTTGCTTTAGTTTGTCGGCGTTAGGAATCATTGTTCTAATTTTATAGAACTTAAACTCTTTGCCATTTTTTCCTACACGTTTTGAAACGTAGATAGGATTATGAAAGTCTTCTACCCATTTTATTAAAATTAAAAGCAATATAAGCCACGAAAAAGCAAGCATAAAAAATCCCGACAATATAATATCGAAAGTTCTTTTTAAAAACAGATAACAATTATATTTTACCCCCGTTTTCACTAGGGTTTTACTAACGTTTTCCATATTGCAATAATTCAAATTTTTCATTATAATTTATCGCCTTGTCCTAAACTTGAAATAATATTTGATTATAATTTACAATAATGCTTTTACATTATACCATAAAAAAATGCAATCGGCAAGTCATTGTCTAAAATTTTAATGCTAGCAATATTTACCTGTAAATAAAAAGAAAGTATTGCAAGCAATACTTTCCTAATCTTTTTACTTATTTACTTGTTTATCGCAATATACGCATCTTATAACCGTTCCGTCAGCGTTTGAAATCTTTGCCAAGTTTTCAATCTCTTGTTCGGTTTGGGTTATGCATTTTTTGTTAGAACATTTATATTTTCCCGATATCAAATTGCTCTTGTCAATCTCATATTTAGACGGGGTTTTTTGGGCAATTTCTAAAAGTTTTAATATAAGCGCTTTTCTTACGTATTTACCGTTTATAACTTGCTTAAAGTAGCAAGCCCTATTGTCACTATCAACGTCAACGCTTATCTCGTTTACCCTTGGTAGTGGGTGTAAAACGATAGTATCTTCTTTAGCCTTATCTAATTTTTCCTTTGTTAAACGATAACTGTCTTTTAATCTTTCGTACTCTGCCTTGTCGCTAAATCTTTCAGCCTGAATTCTAGTCATATAAAGAACGTCTAACTTGTCCAAAGAATTCTCTAAATCCGTAGTCTCTTCATATTCCATTCCATAAAGGTCCAAAACGTCTTTTTTAACGTATCCCGGAAGTTTTAATTCTTCGGGCGCAATCAAAACGATTTTAATGCCCTTAAACTTTGAAAAAGCCGAAATTAACGAATGCACCGTTCTGCCGTATTTGAGGTCGCCACAAAAACCTATAGTTAAATCGTTAAGTCTACCCTTTTCAAGTTTAATAGTAAGTAGGTCTGTTAAAGTTTGGGTTGGGTGATTATGTCCGCCGTCACCTGCGTTAATTACGGGAATTGATGCGTTAAGCGCCGCAACGAGTGGCGCACCTTCTTGTGGGTGACGCATTGCTATAATGTCGGCGTAGCAACTGATAACTCTTGCCGTATCGGCAATACTTTCGCCTTTGGTTGCTGATGAAGTTTCAGCATCTGAAAAACCTAGCACGCTACCACCAAGTTCAATCATTGCAGACTCAAAGGATAGTCTAGTTCTTGTAGAAGGCTCGAAAAATAATGTTGCAAGTTTTTTTCCCTTACATTTTTGAGCGTATTTTTTCGGTTTTTTAATTATATCTTTTGC
>JAZQWW010000125.1:0-2591 GCA_045632585.1 Christensenellaceae bacterium | reverse complement strand
TTTCCTTTTACTATCTTTTAATAAAGTGATAAGTCGTTCCACCGTCGTTATCATAGTAATCAACGACGAAATCAAATCCAGCAAGATTTGCTATCTCTTTGTACATCGTTAAGGTTTGTTCCTTGTTGTATTCACAAAGTTCTTGTCCTAACGTTCTAGCGTAAAGAACGGCTGGATTTTTATCTACTTTCACCGTCAACTTATCTTCAGTAAGAGTAGTGTGAAGAAGTTCGCTTGCTTCTTCTTTTTCATACGTGTTTTTTATCCACTTTTCAAAAACAGATAAGCCGTTTTTCTTTGCGTCTTCAATAACAGGCGCATAGTAAACCTTCGCATAGTCTTTTAGGAAAGCTATAAATTCATCATAACCGTATTTTTCTACGCAATAAGCTATTATTCTATCACCTGACAAGTGGAAATCTCTATGTAGATACTTGTTATCGTCCGCTTTCATATCGATAACCGTGTGATGTGGAAGAACCTTTGAAACGTCGCAAGTGGGTTTTTTGCCCGTTCTATAAAGAAGTGACGTACACATTGCTTTGTCGATATTAGAATGGTCCATTTCGTAGGTCATGCCGTATTTTTTTAGAACTCTATCGTAAAGAACCTTACAATGTTCACAATATTTATGATAAGGTTCGATATGGTCTAGTTTATTAAGCATTCCCCTTGAAGGACAACCACGCATATTCATAAAATAATATTCGTTTTCAAAATCATATATCTTTTGAACGTCACAAGCTTCTTCAGTTAAGGTGTGCTCCCAATATTTAATTCCGCCTATAAATCCACCGTACTTTTCACAGAACGAACTTAGACTGTTAGGGTTGGTTTTATCACCTAATCCTTTATCTGAGGTATTGTACCAGTACTCAAGAACTGCGTCGTAGCCACCTTTTTTTTCTAAAAACTTAAAAAATTCACTGTAAAATGGAATAAATTCCGTACAAGAAATCATTTTTATCTCCTAGTAAAATTAAATTTCGCCGATTTTCTTCATAAATTCGGTCACTCTTTCTAAGTCACCTTCGCTTTCGGCACTAGTTCCGAAGCCGTATCCGTAATCACCTTCAAGTCCTATTAGGTTCATTGCGATTTTGTAGTTTGCCCAAAGTCTTGTCTTTAAGAATAAGTCACGAAGATTTACGATATTGTCAAGATATTTTTTAGCGTTTTCAATATCTCCATTAACGTAGGCTTTATGGAATAAAGCAGAGTTCTTAGGAACGCAAGTGAACATACCGTCTAAAACTCTTGGAAGTCCGTATGCGCCTGCAACGTCAAATGCATCAAGATTACTAAATAAAACGTCAAAGCCAGGTAGGTTATTATTGATAAGTCTTGCTAAAACGATATCGCCGGTTTTAATACCTTTTATGTTTGGATGTTTAGCAAGTTCAACGCACATTGCATAGGTGATTTTATGTTTAGTCACAACCGGAAGGTCGTATAAATAAACGGGCTTATCCGAAATATCTGCACATTCTTTGAAATATTTAATTAAAATGTCGTTTGGAAAGGTTGAATAGAATGGAGTAGTTAAAACTAATCCGTCGTAATTAAAGCCTCTAATTGCTTCAACACGTTCCTTAACTCTTTCAACAGAATTATCCATTGCACCGATAAATAGTGGAATACGTCCGTTTACGGCTTCACAAGCTATTCTTGCAACTTCTTTGTATTGTGAAAGGGTGAAAATAACTTCAGTTCCCATACTACCCATACATAACGCACCTGATGCGCCTGCTTCTATCATAAGTTCTATTTGCTTACGGTAGCTTTCTTCTAAAACGTTTCCATTTTCATCCTTTGGTGTTCCAAGTGCTGGATAAAATCCCTTCTTAAGTTCCATTTTTAATTCTCCTAGAAATTATAATTTAAACGCCTAGTCGTCTTTGCGTTCTATTAAGTTTAATTCTAATACAATTAAGTTTATTTTTCAAGCGATTTTAAATAAATTTTTTATTTTTTTATATATAATATAAAAGCCCCTAAACGCAAACGCTATTAGGGGCAATTTTTATACCATTTTTGAAAATTCTTTTTTTAAGTTTACTATTATTTTCTTTTCAAGTCTTGATATATAACTTTGTGAAATTCCAAGCAAATCTGCCACTTCCTTTTGCGTTTTTTCACTTTCCCCGTTAAGCCCGTAGCGTAGTTCCATTATTTCCTTTTCCCTTCCACCAAGTTTAAGCAAAGCCTTTTTTAGCAAATCCGTTTCCACGCCCGTTTCTATCTTTTTATAAACTGCTTCGGCATCAGTTCCCATTACGTCGGATAAAACTAATTCGTTGCCGTCGCCGTCGGTATTTAAGGGCTCATCAAACGATACTTCGTTTTTTATTTTAGACGTCTTTCTTAAAAACATTAGAATTTCGTTTTCAATACATCTCGATGCAAAAGTTGCAAGTTTAACGTTCTTTTTAGAAGAAAAGGAACTTACCGATTTTATTAACCCGATTGTGCCTACCGACACCAAGTCGTCTAAATCTACGCCCGTGTTTTGAAAACGCTTTGCTATGTATACCACAAGCCTAAGGTTATGTTCAATAAGTAAATCCTTTACGCCTTCTTCTCCGTCTTCA
>JAZQWW010000124.1:0-1582 GCA_045632585.1 Christensenellaceae bacterium | reverse complement strand
TATGGTGGGCTACACTTTTATTATATATGGATTTTAGTTAAAGTTGTTTTATAGGCCGATAAAAACTGCAAAAATTAAAAATGCCGAAGATATAACGAATAGTAAGATTTGAAATAGTGCTGTCTTTTTAAGCCACTCGGCGTATCCTACTTCCGCAAGGCTAAGTCCTATAACTAGCGTTCCACAAGTTGGATATAAAACGTTGGTGTATCCGTCGCCGAACAAGAAAGCTAGCATTATCACGTTTACGCTAATGTTCGGTATCGGTGCAATAGTAAGCAAGGGAATAAGTAATAGCGCTTTAGCTGACGAGCCAGGTATAAAGAATTCAAACACTAAAACCATTACGTAGATAAGAATTACCGTTAAATATGGTGATTTTCCCGTTGTAAAATTTCTAAAGTAAAAGAATAACGTGTGAAGTATGTTTCCCTTATCGGCAATATATTTTACGCTAAACGCTAAAAGAATAATTGCGATTGACGGTGCAAGGTCAATTACTCCGTCTAGGAATTGTTTCATAGTAGGTTTAACGCCTTGTAAATATTTGTTGCCGATTATAATAGTCCCAACCACGAACGTTAAAGCGATTAAAATCATGCTTATTCCAAGGTCTGCAATAAATGGCACGGCGGAAGAAACTACGGTCACCGCTAGAACGGTTAGAAATAATACGATAATGCTTTTTGCTTTTTCTTGGTAAGATAATTTTTCTTCGGGTGTAATTTCAACGAATTCTTCCGATATTTGTTTATTCTCACAGCGTTTTTCATCTAATTTAGCGCGCCATACCAAGAAAAGAGAAGTTAAAACGTAAAGAAGGCAAAAGATTAAAAATCTATACCATAACCCGTCGAGAATAGTTATTCCAGCAAGACTTGAAGCTATTCCCACGGTAAATGGGTTAAACATTGCAGTAGTAAATCCGACGCCAGTCGTGATTAGTACGAAACTTATCGCTTGGATTTTACTCCAGTTCATAGCTTTTGAAAAAGATAAGAAGATGGGAAACAAAATAAGCAACTCTTCTTGAAGTCCAAAGCACGAAGAAAGTAGCATCATTGCAAGCGTTATAACCCAAATGGCTAGATATCTTTTAGAATGAAACTTATTAACGATAATTTGAACGACGGCGTAAAGTCCGCCCGTCTTATCTAAAACCTTAAACGTACCGCCAAGAACTAATAAAACTGCTATAATTTGAATAATGTTAAAATTACCTTCGCCGAAAAGCAAGGCTTCAAAAGGGGCGGTAAACCAGCGCCAAACGGGAAGTCTAGTTGAAGTTTCTAAATACTGAAAGTTGTCAGGAAGAATTTTTCCGTTAGCGTCTTGTAAATATCTACCAGCTGGAATAATAAAAGTTAAAATTCCAACGAAGATATTTATGGCAAGTAGTATAAAAATAATAGTTAAAAAACTTTTAAGACCGAACTTAACGTCAGAGTTAAGTTCTTTATTCTGACTTTGGTTTTCCATTATTTTTCTCCTTCTTTGGTGTGAAAATAAAATCAACGAGTTTGTTTTTGAAAATCATAGAAAGAACTATGATGGCGATAATAAAGAGTAATAAGCCAAACGA
>JAZQWW010000123.1:0-1464 GCA_045632585.1 Christensenellaceae bacterium | reverse complement strand
GACCACGTCGTTATAGCCAAAGAAAACGCTTACAGTTATTTTTTGGATGGTAGATTACAGCATATTAAAGAAGTTTCTAACGTCAACAAAATTTTAGACAAAGTTGGCGACAAAGGAGAATAAAATGGAAAAAGTAAGAACACGTTTTGCGCCAAGCCCCACGGGATACCTTCATATAGGTGGACTTAGAACTGCACTTTACGGCTATTTATACGCAAAAAAGCACGGCGGAGACTTCGTTTTAAGAATTGAAGATACCGACACGGCGAGATACGTTGACGGTTCGGTGGAAATCATATATAACACAATGCGTGATTCGGGAATAATGTACGATGAAGGACCGGACGTTGGTGGAAATTACGGACCATACGTTCAAAGTGAAAGAAAAAACCTTTACCTTGAATACGCAAAAAAACTCGTTGAATTAGGTGGCGCATATTACTGTTTTTGTACTCCTGAACGAATTGCGACCTTAAAAGACGACGACGGCAACACTAGATACGACAAACATTGTTATAGACTTTCCAAAGAAGAAATTGAAGAAAAAATCAAAAGTGGCGTTCCGTACGTTATTAGACAAAATATTCCCGAAGGCAAAGGTGCGGGAACGTATCACGATATGGTATACGGCGAAATCAGCGTAGACTATAAAGATATCGAAGACGGAATACTTATTAAAAGCGACGGTATGCCTACCTATAACTTTGCAAACGTTATCGACGACCATTTAATGGGTATAACACACGTAATTCGTGGAACGGAATATTTATCATCCACTCCAAAATACAACCTAATGTACGACGCTTTCGGCTGGGAAAGACCTTATTATATTCACCTTCCTCCCATTATGAAAGATGCTCAGCATAAACTTTCAAAAAGAAACGGTGACGCAAGTTATGAAGACTTTATTAAAAAAGGCTACGTAAAAGAAGCAATCGTAAACTATATCGCCCTACTTGGCTGGAGTCCAAAATCGAACACCGAAAAAATGAGTTTAACCGAACTTTCAGAGCAATTTTCGCTCGACGGCGTAAGCAAATCACCATCAATATTTGACGATGCTAAATGTAGATGGCTTTCAGGCGAATATATTAAAGAAATGGACTACGAAAAATTCGTTAGTTTAGCAACGCCTTTCCTAAAAGAAAGCAAGTGCTATGGAAAATACGATAGCGAAAAACTACTACGCATAGTTAAAGGCAGAGTTCAAATTTTTAGCGAAATTCCTTCAAAAATAGACTTTTTAGAAGAATACGGCGAATTTGACCAAAATTTATTCGTAAACGAAAAACAAAAAGCAAGCAAAGAACTTGCCAAAGAAATTCTTCCTAAAATTTCCGAAGAATTAAAGAAAGTTTCTAGTTGGGATAACTCGTCGTTATTTACGGCACTAGTAGAACTTTCAAGTAAACTAGAAATCAAAAAACAAGCAGTATTATGGATTGCAAGAATTGCATTAACGGC
>JAZQWW010000122.1:0-1810 GCA_045632585.1 Christensenellaceae bacterium | reverse complement strand
ACGCGAGCTGGGTTCAAAACGTCGTGAGACAGTTTGGTCCCTATCCATCGTGGGCGTAGGATACTTGAGAAGGCTTGTCCTTAGTACGAGAGGACCGGGATGAACGCACCAACTGTGCACCTGTTGTCGCGCCAGCGGCATGGCAGGGTAGCGGAGTGCGGTTGAGATAAACGCTGAAAGCATCTAAGCGTGAAACTCGCTTCAAGATAAGGTATCCCTGAAGACCCCTTGCAGACAACAAGGTTGATAGGTCGGAGGTGTAAATGCAGTAATGTAATAGCTGACCGATACTAATAGGTCGAGGGCTTGATCTCGAAAGAGAGAAAGCTTGAGTATACGAGTTCTTTTCGATAAGAATTCTATAATTTTTACGAGCTCAAAGATATGAAAGAAATGTTTTTCGTATAAAAATTGCTATGTAGTTGTTAGTCTTTTAAAAGTCAAAATTTATAAACGTCGCATGTTGGCGTTGCGAATGAATTTTTTTAGGTTGCGTACGCAAAAGTACGCGCCCTTGCAAAAATCCATACGCGCCTTAACCTGCTCGTTTCTAAACCTTGACGGAAGATTAAATACAAAAGTATATATGCGTGCGAAAGTACGTGGATATAACCATAGCGGTGATGATGGCAAAGAGGACCCACCTGTACCCATTCCGAACACAGAAGTTAAGCTCTTTTACGCCGAAAGTACTTGTAGATTACTACCGGGAGGATAGGTAATTGCCGCTTTCCAAAAAAAGAAAGTCTTTTTACAGACTTTCTTTTTTTGTTGCGTTGACAGGTATTTTTCATTGTGCTATAATATATATAAGGAAGTACGGTTATGAAAATCACGAAAGAAAAAACGTTAGAATGGTCAAAGCGCACGGTTGCCTACCTTTTAGGCTTGTTTTTAATAGCTTGCGGAATTAGTGTGGCGGTAAAAAGCAATTTGGGTGTTTCGCCTGCAAGTTCTTTACCGTTCGTGTTGAGCAAACGCTTTTCTTCGTTCACGCTCGGCACGTGGACGACGATTGTATATTGCGTGTTGGTGCTTGTACAACTTATATTACTCGGCAAAGAGTTTAAATGGTATTATTTGTTGCAATTTGCGGTGTCGACGTTGTTCGGGTTTTTCGTGGACGGCGCGGCGTGGCTTGCAGGGTTTTGCGTACCCGACGTTTCGAATTACGTGTTGCGCCTTGTGTATATGCTTATCAGTATGGTGATTATCGCGTTTGGCGTGACGTTGTATTTGACGGCGAATATTATGAGTATGCCTGCCGAAGGGGTGGTGCTTGCCATATCCAAACGCACGAAATTGCAAGTACCCACCTGCAAAACGATTGTGGATATGTCGCTTGCGTGCCTTGCGCTTATTTGCTCGTTAATCTTTTTCCACGGCTTGAACGGTGTGCGTGAAGGAACGCTTATCTCCGCGTTTGGGATAGGGTTTATTATGAAACCGATAAATAAATATATCAAAAAACCGTTGCGCGATTTTCTGTTTGGAAAGCCCAAGCAAGAAAAAATAACCGACCAAGTATAAAACGAAACTCCTTGGGCTTGATAAAATCAAGTTTCCAAGGAGTTTAATTTTTGTGCAAATTCGAAATATCCAAAATCAAATAAAGAAAGTTCCGTTTGCGTTTCTTTTAAAAATTGATGTATTGTTTTCAAGGTGAAAAGCGTTAGGAAATTCATAAACCAAATCACGAATTTTTTGTGTTTTTTGAAATATTTTTCTTGTCCAGTAAAATTATCCAAAAACATAACGTTTTTTAAAAGGTTTTCCATCGGTACAGCCGTGGCTTTGTTTATGGTGGCAG
>JAZQWW010000121.1:0-20739 GCA_045632585.1 Christensenellaceae bacterium | reverse complement strand
AAATCCTTAAATGCTTTTCTAATTAACGCATCGGTTTTAGTATCGACAGCCGACGTAGAATCGTCAAGAATTAGAATTTTTGGATTTTTAAGTAGCGCTCTCGCAATGCAAAGACGTTGTTTTTGTCCGCCCGAAACGTTTACGCCACCTTGTTCGATAAAGTGGTCAAGAGAGAAGGTGTCAATTTGCGCCTTTTTCATAGCATCAAGAATTTCTTCGTCAGTTGCGTCTTTATTGCCCCATTTCATATTTTCACGGATAGTTCCAGAAAATAATACGTTCTTTTGCAGAACCACCGAAACGGCGTTTCTAAGGGTATCAAGGTCGTACTCTTTAACGTTTTTTCCTGCGACTAAAACTTCGCCAACCGTAGTGTCGTAAAGCCTAGGAATAAGGTTAACTAGCGTGGTTTTGCTACTTCCGGTGCTACCTAAAATACCCACCGTTTCGCCACTTAATATTTTAAGGTTAACGTCATTAAGTGCGTACTTTTCGGCTTTTTCAACGTACTTAAAACTTACGTTTTTAAATTCTATTTCGCCGTTATCGACAGTATAAACAGGATTTTCGGGCGAAGTAATTGCGCTTTGCTCTCTTAATACTTCGGCAATACGTTTAATGCTTGCAGTTGATATTAAGATGGTGACTAATATCATTGAAAGCATCATTAAACTCATTAGCATTTGGAAGGAATACGCCATAAAACTTTGAAGTTCCGTCCATTTAAGTAGCATTTCTTTTGAATTGATAATGAGCATAGAGCCTACGATATAAATTGCAATTAAACCACCGTAAATACAAAAATTCATAAGTGGATTGTTAAGTGCAACAATTTTTTCGGCTTTAGTGAAATCGTTTTTAACGCCTGAAGACGCCTTGCCGAACTTTTCTTTTTCGTAATCTTCTCTAACGTAAGATTTAACTACTCTAATGCCCCTAATATTTTCTTCAACCGATTCGTTAAGTTTATCGTATTTCTTGAAAATTCTATTAAAGAAGGGGATAGCCTTGCTCATAATAAGCGCTAGACCAACGGCAAGAAAAGGTACGGTACAAATAAAGATAAGAGCCATTTTTGCGCTGATAATAAAAGACATTGTTAGCGAAAAAATAAGCATAAATGGAGAACGAACGGCAGTTCTAATAATCATCATATAACTCATTTCAACGTTGGTGACGTCGGTAGTAAGCCTAGTCACTAAACTTGAAGACGAGAATTTGTCAATGTTAGAAAATGAAAAGTCTTGAATTTTATAGAATAAATCTTTTCTTAAGTTTTTAGCAAAACCACTTGATGCGATAGCGCAAAATTTTCCCGATAAAAAACCACAACAAAGAGAAGCGAATGCAAGAACTAAAAGCGCACAGCCGAAAAACAGTATGGTTATTAAAATACTGGGTTTGCCGTCGGAAGAAATAAAGTGAAGAATAGCGTTCACGATTTTTGAAAGTTTTTCTAACGGTAAATTTCCCGATAGAAAGTTCATTGCTTCTAGAAGAAGTGACATAAGCCAAGGAATAAGGCACTCTAAAACTACTTCAATAGCGACGAATAACGGCGCTAAAAGCGAAGGTTTTTTATACTCTCTAATTGATTTAGTAAGGTATTTTGCGCTGGCAAAAAACCCTAATTCATTACTTGTGCGTTTCATTAAAAACTCCCTTAAATAGTTAAATAATATTTTAAAATATTATATATAAAAATGTCAAGTAAAAGACGAGAAAAAAGCAAAAATATGCGATTGAGTTTTTTAGAAGGTTTTGACGAAAAAATTAAAAATGGCAAGTCATAAATTAACGGCGATTTATTGACAGTTAACTACGTTAAGTGTTATAATGAATAATAAAATGGAGTAGTGTGTGTAAACGGGTTTTTAAAAAGCCGTTAACATAAAATATAAGCCAAAAAGATAAAACGAAGGAAATAGCATATGAGAAATTTTTTTACTAGCGAAAGCGTGACTTCAGGACACCCCGATAAAGTTTGCGACCAAATATCAGACGCAATACTTGACGAAATTTTAGAGTTAGACCCTACGGCAAGAGTTGCTTGCGAGTGTAGTGTGACGACTAACTTCGTTTTGGTTATGGGCGAAATAACGTCAAGTGCAAAAATTAACGTTAAAAAGGTCGTTAGAAAAGTTATTTCTGAAATCGGTTATACCGAAAAAGGTATAGGTTTTTCGGCTAAAGAAGTTAAGATAAAAGTAAAACTCAACAAGCAAAGCAAGGATATCGCTATGGGCGTTGACGACGCTTGTAAAGGCGAAGTTTGTGAGATTTTTGATAAAATAGGCGCAGGTGACCAAGGGTTAATGTTCGGGTATGCTTGTAGGGAAACCGAAGAGTTGATGCCACTTCCTATAATGCTTGCTCATAGAATGTGCCAAAAACTTGAAGAAGTTAGAAAAAACGGTACGCTTTCATATCTTCGTCCGGACGGAAAAGGACAAGTGACGGTGGAATACGAACAAGGTAAACCGATTAGAATTGAAGCCGTAGTTTTATCTTCTCAACATAAAAGCGATATTACTACCGAACAGTTAAGAATAGACCTTAAAACTCACGTAATAGACCAAGTTATGCCAAGCGAGTATATGGATGAAGACACTAAAGTTTATATCAACCCTACGGGTAGGTTTGAAATTGGTGGACCGACAGGCGATTCTGGACTTACCGGTAGGAAAATAATAGTTGACACCTATGGTGGAATGTGCGCTCACGGTGGCGGTGCGTTTTCGGGAAAGGACGCTACGAAGGTAGACCGTTCGGCAACGTATATGGCAAGATATATTGCTAAAAACCTAGTTGCGTCAGGACTTGCCGATAAATGCGAAATTCAAGTAGCATATGCAATCGGCGTTGCAAAGCCCGTTTCAGTAATGGTAGACAGTTTTGGTACTGGTAAACTATCAGACCAAGAGTTAGCGGAAATCGTATTAAAAGAATTCGACCTACGTCCCGCTGCGATAATCGATAAATTAAAACTCCGTTTACCGGTATTTAGAAAGACTTCGACTTACGGACATTTTGGAAAGCCGTATTTAGCGTGGGAACAAACGGATAAAGCCGAAGACTTAAAAAAATATCTAAAATAAAATGCGTATAAAAAATTTTTTAAGCAAGGTTTTAGACTTAATATTCTTTAACAAGAAATGGCGTTGTAATAACTGCGGAAAAGAAATCTTTAACGGCGAATATTTTTGCGAACAATGTAAAGATAAACTACCTTTTAACGACGGGTTAATATGTCAGCATTGTGGAAGAAAGGTAGAAGCGCCTACCGATTATTGTTTTACTTGTAAAGGCGTGCTAACTAGCGTGGATAAAAGCAGAAGCGTATTCGTTTACGAAAAGCCTATAAGCCAAATGATATCAAAGGCAAAATATTTTGGAAGAAAATATTATCTTGATATTTTTGCCGAATACTTATCGAACTTATATTTTAAGAATTATTTTAACGCTGACTTAATAACTTTCGTACCAATGACGGAAAAGGCGCAAAAGAAAAGGGGATACAATCAATCGAAGATACTTGCAGAGCAATTATCTAAAATAGTAAACGTTCCAGTATTTTACGGGCTAGAAAAGAAAAAGGAAACCGAGCGTCAGGCAACGCTTAATAAAGAGCAAAGACTAAAGAACCTAGTAGACGCTTATAAAATAACTGATAAAAAGAGTGTAAAAGGCAAAAGCGTTTTAATAGTTGACGACGTGACGACAACGGGTTCTACAGCCGAGGCGCTATCAAACAAACTAAAAAAGGCGGGAGCAACGGAAGTATTTTTACTCACCGTAGCAAGCGTTCCCGCACTTAAGTAATATTGTATAAGACAAGGAGACATTATGGGACTATTTAGGTATATTTTGGGTGGAGAAAGCAGAAAAAACCTAAGAAAACTCGACAAAATGGCTGACGAAGTTTTAGCCTTAGAAAGCAATTATACAGGACTAACGGACGCTGAACTTCGTGCAAAAACTACAGAATTTAAAGAAAGATTACAAAACGGCGAAACGTTAGACGATATTTTATACGAAGCGTTTGCAGTCGTTAGAGAAGCATCTTCAAGAGTGCTTAATATGCGTCACTATAAAGTTCAAATTATAGGTGGTATATGCTTGCACCAAGGTAGAGTTGCCGAAATGAGAACGGGTGAAGGTAAAACTTTAGTTGCAACCTTGCCTGCATATCTTAACGCACTAACTGAAAAGGGCGTTCATATCGTAACGGTCAACGATTATCTAGCATTCCGTGATGCCGAGTGGATGGGAAAAGTCTATAAGTTTTTAGGCTTAACCGTAGGCGTTGCCATTTCCGGTATGGAAGACGCTGATAAGAAAAAGGCTTATGCGTCGGATATTACTTACGGAACTAATAACGAAATGGGTTTCGACTATTTAAGGGATAACCTTAAGAGCCGTACCGAACAAATGGTTCAACGTGAACTTAACTTTGCTATCGTCGACGAAGTTGACTCTATTTTAATCGACGAAGCGAGAACCCCGCTTATAATTTCAGGTAAAGGTCAAGAATCTAGCGAAAAATACGTTTCTTGCAACAAATTCGTTAAAACCTTGGTTATTGACAAAGATTTCACTATCGACATTAAGGAAAAAAGCGTTCAAATTACCGAAACGGGTGCAAAGAAAGCCGAACAATTCTTTGGTCTATCTAACTTTTCGGATATTGAAAACGCATCACTATCGCATCATATTCAACAAGCCCTAAAGGCTAACCATATCTTTAAGCGTGATAACGACTACGTTGTTTCGGACGGCGAAGTTATTATCGTTGATGAATTTACTGGACGTTTAATGATAGGTAGAAGATATTCCGACGGCTTGCACCAAGCAATCGAAGCCAAAGAAGGCGTTAAAATTAGAAACGAAAATAAAACCTACGCTACCATTACTTTCCAAAACTACTTTAGAATTTATTCTAAACTTTCGGGTATGACGGGTACTGCTAAAAGCGAAGAAGAAGAATTCCGTTCAATCTACGGGCTTGACGTACTTGAAATTCCCACGAATCGTCCTGTTGCAAGACAAGATTACCCCGATATTATCTATAAAACGGTTAAAGGTAAAAACCAAGCAATCGTAAACGAAATAGAAGAAAAGCATAAGAAAGGTCAACCTGTTCTAGTTGGTACGGTGACTGTAGAAAAGTCTGAAGAAATTAGTAAACTTTTAATTAGAAAGGGTATTAAACATAACGTTCTAAACGCTAAAAACCACGCAAAAGAAGCAGATATCGTTGCTCAAGCAGGTAGATTTGGCGCTGTCACCATTGCAACCAATATGGCTGGTCGTGGTACGGACATATTGCTAGGTGGAAACCCAGAATTTTTAGCAAAAAGAAAACTAAGAGAAGAAGGCGTTTCGGAAGAAAATATCGAACTTGCAACTTCGTTCATTCAAGATATTCCAGACGAAGTAAAAGAAATTAGAGCGCACTATAAAGAAATCTACGCAAAACTTAAAGAACAAACGGATGCTGAAAAGATTAAGGTTGAAGAAGTTGGTGGACTTCACATTTTGGGCACGGAAAGACATGAATCACGCCGTATCGACAACCAATTACGTGGACGTAGTGGTCGTCAAGGCGACGCAGGTTCTTCGGTGTTCTTTATTTCGCTTGAAGACGATTTAGCAAAACGTTTCGGTGGCGAGAGAATGATACGTGTTTACGAAATGTTTAAGATTGAAGAAGACCAACCTTTACAATCAAAAATGTTATCGAGAAGTATAGAAAACGCACAAAGAACCATTGAAGGTAGAAACTTTGGTATAAGAAAGCACGTTCTTCAATACGACGACGTAATGAATAGACAACGTGAAGTTATGTACGCTGAACGTATGAAGGTTATAAAAGACGAAAACGTTCACGAAGATATTCTTAAACTTATTCCAGACTTCGTAAATTATATCGTTTCGTCGGCAATCGATAATCATAACAAGCCCGAAACGTGGGATTTAGAAGCATTAAATAGAGCAATCGAGATAAAACTATTACCTAAAGACTCTAACTTCATCACTGAAGAAAGAGCAAACAGTTGGGACTATGAATATTTAGTAGAAAAACTAACCGAAGAAACCATTAGAGTATACGAAGAAAAGATTGCAAGATACGCTGAAGAAGGCGTAAACTTTAGTGAAGTTGAAAGGGCAGTGCTACTAAAGAATATCGACACCAAGTGGATTGACCATATCGACGCTATGGACCAACTTAAAAAGGGCATAAGTTTACGTGGATACGGCAACGTTGACCCCGTAATCGAGTACAAGAAAGAAGGCTTTGAAATGTTTGAAGACCTAACTGCATCTATTCAAGACGATACGGTGACGGTACTACTTAAAGCAGAACTTAAAAAAATTCCAGTAGTTCAAAAAACTGAAAACGCAAATTTAACTACTAACCAACAAGAAAAAGGTGGTTTTATACCTAAAAAAGCCAAGCAAACCATAGGTAGAAACGACCCGTGTCCATGTGGTAGTGGAAAGAAATATAAAAACTGTTGCGGACAGGACAAATAGTATGGTAAACGTAGAAATTTACAAGGCTAAAATAAAAGAATTAAAAGGTATCTTACAAGAGACGGGACACTCTCTTTGACGTAGAAAATTTACGTATTTCACTAGAAGAAAAAAATGCGCTTTTAGAAAAGCCCGAAATTTTTTTAGACCTTGAAAAATCCAAGCAATTATCAAAGGAAATCTCACTTTTATCTTCTAAAGTGACGGCGTTTAATGGTGCTGAAAAAACGATAAACGACGCAGAAGAATTAATAGAGATAGCAAGTGAAAACGACGAAGAAATTTTTACTCAAATTTGGCAAGATTTAGTAGGCACGGAAAAGGTAATTTCCGAAATGCGCCTTAAAGCCTTATTAGGTGGAAAATACGATAACTTAAACGCACTTTTAACCCTGCATGCGGGCGCTGGTGGAACTGAAGCGTGCGACTGGACGGAAATGCTATACCGTATGTACATTTACTACGCTGAAAAGAACGGTTTCACTATTACTGAACTTGACAAACTTGACGGCGACGAAGCGGGTATAAAAAGCGTTTCGTTTAAAGTTGAAGGCGAACTAGCGTACGGATATCTAAAATGCGAAAAGGGCGTTCATAGACTAGTTAGAATATCGCCTTTCGACGCTAATAAAAGAAGGCATACGTCGTTTGCGTCACTTGAAGTAATGCCTGAAATCGTTGACGACGAAGAAATAAAAGTCAACCCTGAAGAACTACGTATTGATACGTTTAGAAGTAGTGGTGCTGGTGGACAGCACGTAAATAAGACCGATTCAGCAATAAGAATAACCCATTTACCAACGGGAATAGTCGTTTCGTGTCAAAACGAGCGTAGTCAAACGCAAAATAGAGAAATGGCTATGCGTATGCTTATTTCAAAACTCACCGAACTTAGAGAGAGCGAGAGAATGGAGCGTGACCAAGAGATTAAAGGTGAGATTAAAAAAATCGAGTGGGGAAGTCAAATTAGAAGTTATGTATTTTGCCCCTATACCTTGGTAAAAGACCATAGAACGGGTTTTGAAACGGGCGACGTTGACGGCGTTATGAACGGTGAAATTCAAGACTTTATTAACGATTATCTAAAGAAATCACAATGAAATACAAAGATAGTATTAAAAACTTTATAGTTAAAAGCAATCCTATAATTTTAGCAATTGAATCTTCGTGCGACGAAACGGCAGTAGCAATACTTCGTGGTGGCAGAGAAATTTTAGCCGACGAAATTATAAGTTCGTGCACCATACACGCAAAGTTTGGTGGGGTAGTGCCGGAAATTGCATCACGCATGCATACCACGGCTATACTTAAAGCGACAAAGGACGCACTTTCCAGTGCAAATTTAACCTTAAAAGATATCGACGCAATAGCCGTGACCGAAGGCGCAGGGCTTTTAGGCGCACTTTTAGTTGGTGTTTCATTTGCTAAATCGTTAGCGTATTCTCTAAATATTCCATTAGTTCCAGTAAGTCATATAAGGGGGCATATATCTGCGTCGTATTTAGCCGATAAAAATTTACAACCACCCTTTATATCAATTCTTGCAAGCGGTGGGCATACGGCAATAATTAAGGTTGATGATTACGATAACTTTAAGGTTTTAGGCTCGACGATTGACGATGCAGTTGGTGAAGCCTTCGATAAGGTGGCAAGGGTTTTAGGTTTAAGTTATCCGGGTGGACCAAACGTTGAAAGGCTTGCAAAAGACGGCAAAAACGTTATTGAATTTCCCAAAATGCTAAAAAATTATCAAGGAAGCAAATACGATTTTTCTTATAGTGGACTAAAGACGGCGGTAATAAATTACGTCCATAATAAAGAGCAATCGGGGGTAGAGTATAGTAAAGCGGACGTTGCTTGTAGTTTTCAGCACAGCGCAATAGATACTTTGATTGATAAAGCGTTTTTAGCCTTAAAAGAAAGTGGATACGACACTTTAACGATATCCGGTGGTGTAGGCGCAAACGGGTACTTAAGAGAAGAACTTGCTAAAAGGGCTAAAAAAGAAAACGTAAGGCTTATTCTTCCTGAAAAAAGATATTGTACCGACAACGCCGCAATGATAGGTGCAGAAGGATATATTCAATATAAAAAGCGTAATTTTGCCGATATTGATTTAAATGCTAAAGCCGTAATAAGTCTTAATTAATAGAGTTCAAAGAGTTTTGGAAACAAAACTCTTTTTTTATAAAAAAATTAGAAGATATAAACTTCTAGAAATATCAATAAATCGTTGACAATAGAGTATATTAGTTATAAAATATAACTAACGTATAATTTTATTATGCGAAGATATTTGCAAAAGAACAATAAAGGAGAAAATATGATTAAAGTTTTGCAATTTGGTGAAGGTAATTTTTTAAGGACGTTCGTTGATTTATACTTCGACACTCTAAATAAAGAAGGTGGCGAATACAAGGTTAATATCGTTAAGCCTATAACTTTCGGCACGTTAGATAAATTCGTTGAACAAAACAACAAGTACCACGTAGTGCTACGTGGCGCAAGGGGGGACAAGAGCGTTGAAGAAGTTTACGCCGTTGACGTTCTAGATAACGTAATAGACCCATTTAGCGATATGGAAGGATATCTTTCGCTTGCAAAAGACGAAGATTTAAGGCTAATCGTATCAAACACGACCGAAGCAGGTATTTGCTATAACGGAAACGACGAGTTTGACGGTTTTGAAAATATAACCTATCCTGCAAAACTAACGAAATTCTTGTTTGAAAGATTTAACGCAGGTCTTGACGGCGTATATCTAATGCCGGTTGAACTTATCGACAATAACGCCGACGAACTTTATAAATGCGTTGACGCTTATATTAAACTTTGGAACTTACCGATTGAGTTTAAAAAATGGAACGACGAAAAGAACTTTTACTGCAACACTTTAGTTGATAGAATAGTTTCTGGCTATCCAAGAACGCCGGAAGCAGTTGCTCATTTAGAAAGTTTAATCGGCGAAAGTGATAAACTTATGTCGGTAGGCGAACCTTTCGGTCTTTGGGCTGTAGAAGATAAAGGCGAAATTTCTAAATACGTAAAAGACGGCGTACATAATATCGAAGTCGTATTAACTAAAGATATTAAATACTACAAAAAAAGAAAGGTAAGGGTGCTCAACGGCAGTCACACCAACCTAATCCCGGCAGGCTTATGGCACGGAAAAGAAACCGTTTACGATTGTATGATTGACGAAAAGTTATCTAAATTCTTAGAAGATACGTTGGCGTTAGAAATCGTACCTTTCGTATCTAGCGACGTAAAGGCTACTACGGTGTTTGCCGAAAGCATTAAAGAAAGGTTCTTAAATCCTTTCTTAAACCACTTATTAACAAGCATTGCTTTAAATAGCATTTCTAAATGGAAAGCGAGAAACCTTTGCAGTTTTACCGACTATTATAACGAATATGGTAAAATTCCAGCAAATATGGTAAAAGGTTTTTCATACTTAATGGCAATTTATCAAAAAATTGAAAAGCAAGACGGAAAATACTACGTAGAACTTCCAACTAGAAAAATTGAAGTTTTAGACGATATTCCGTATCTTGAATACTTTGCAAACGGTGGAAAGGCTGTAGAATTTATGAAAAAGACTGAAGTTTGGGGCGAAGATTTAACGGCGTATAAAGGTTTTGCAGAAGAAGTTGAAGGAAACGTAGCAAAACTCTATGCGGGAGAAATTCTACTATAAGAGAATTTTTATGGAATTAACGAAGAAAAGCGCATTAGTAAAAGAAGCAAAAGGGTATATGTTTATGCTACTTGGCTGTATAGCGTACGCAATGAGTACCAGTTTGTTTTTAGCGCCCAACGAAATAATAGCAGGTGGCGTGACTGGTCTTGCCGTTTTAATAAATTACCTTAACGAAAACGTGCTAATAGGTATGGTATCTATTGCAATAAACGTTCCTATGTTAATATTAGGAATTAAATTTCAAGGCTTAAAGTTTGTAATTCGTTGTTTAATTACGGTAGCAACGCTTGGTATCGTCACCGACTTACTAGCATTTTTTAATCCGTTAACTAACGACGGAGTGCTTGCATCAATTTACGGTGGAATTTGTCAAGGCGTTGGAATAGGCTTGTTTATAAAATACGAGTTCTCAAGTGGTGGCACGGAACTTCTAGGTAGACTTATAAATAGAATTCTTAAGTGGCTCAGTATCCCTATATTAGTCGGAATACTTGACGGTGTAATAGTAATCGTTGGTTCAATAGTCACAAAAAACCCCCAAAATATGCTACACGCACTTATAGTCGTATTTATAAGCGCAAAGGTTTCGGAAATAGTTCTTGTTGGTCTTGAAACGTCAAAGTTATGCATAGTAATAACCGACAAAGGCGAAGAAATGGGTAAAACCCTAGTAGAAAAAAGTCCTAGGGGTGTGACGCTTATGGACGGCAAAGGTATGTATACCGGCAAAAATCACGACGTGTTGCTTACTTGCGTTAAAAATAGACAACTACCGCAATTCAAACAAATAGTGCATTATATAGATGCTAATGCGTTCGTAATAGTCACCGAATCCAAAGAAGTTCGAGGAAAAGGATTTAAAGAGTGGGAAGATAATGAAAGAGACGATAATAATTAACGAAAAAGATAACGTAGCCGTGACCTTAAACGGAACTGGCGAAATTCCGGCAGGTCATAAATTTGCTATAAAAGACGTCAAAAAAGGCGAATACGTAATAAAATACGGCGAAATAATAGGTAGAGCAAAAACGGATATCAAAAAGGGCGAGTGGGTGCATACGCACAACGTAAAGTCGCACCTTGACGAAACTCCGGAAGCGTATACTTACAATTTCTCGGCAAACAAAATGCAAAGCAAAAAAGGCGTTTTTAATGGCTTTAAAAGAGAACGTGGTAGAGCAGGCATTAGAAATGAAATTTATATTATTCCAACCGTTGGTTGCGTAAATAACGCTTGTATTAGACTTGAACGTTTATCTCAAAAATACGTGACGGGTAGCATTGACGGTATTTTTGCGCTTCCACATCAATTCGGTTGTTCTCAACTTGGTAGTGATAACGAAAATATTAAAAAGTTATTATGTTCAATTGCGCTTAACCCTAACGCAACGTTCGTTTTATTCGTTGGACTTGGCTGTGAAAATAACGGACTTGACGGCATAAAGGAATACCTAAAACCGTTTAACCGTACAAATATAGAATATTTTAATTGCCAAGACGTTGAAGACGAACTTTCTTACGGCTTAGAAATTATAAAAGGCTTTGCTGAAAAAGCGAAAGACCTTAAAAGAGAAGAAGTTGATTTATCCGAACTTTGTATCGGCTTAAAATGTGGCGGTAGCGACGGTTATTCAGGGCTTACCGCTAACCCGTTAGTTGGTAGAATATCAGACAGGTTAGTTTCTTACGGTGGTAGTGCAGTTTTAACCGAAGTCCCCGAAATGTTCGGTGCAGAACAACTTTTAATGAATAAATGTAAAACCCCCGAAATCTTTAACGATTATAAGAAAATGATAGAAGATTTTAAGGATTTTTACACTTCGCAAGGTTTCCCTGTGTATGAAAATCCAAGTCCAGGCAATAAAAAAGGTGGTATTACCACTTTAGAAGAAAAATCGCTTGGTTGCATTGAAAAAGCAGGCTCAACGGAAATAGTTGACGTTTTAGGCTATGGCGATATCGTGACCAAAACGGGCGTATCAACCTTAAACGCACCGGGAAACGACTTAATTGCATCAACTGCACTTGCCGCAGCAGGCTGTCAAATAGTTTTGTTTACAACGGGTAGGGGAACTCCTTTTTCAACGTTCGTGCCTACTATGAAAATAGCGTCAAATAATCGTCTAGCAGGTTTTAAGGATAACTGGATAGACTTTAACGCATTCCCAATGGATGAAGACGCACTATTTGATTTAATACTAAAAACCGTAAACGGTGAATATAGAGTAAAGAGTGAAGATATTAGAGAAATTGCTTTCTATAAGACTGGAGTGACTTTATAAATATGAAAAATATAAAACAAACCTTAAAAAAAGAAATAACGTCTACGCTACTTATGCTATGCGCCGTGACCGTTTCATTTGTTTCTTTGTGGGTTTTTGTTATGCCGTCAGATTTTGCACCAAGTGGAATAGACGGCGTGTCAATGATATTAAATGAAATTACAGGCATAAACCCTGGTTGGTTCAAACTTTTAATAAATTTGCCGTTAATGGCGCTTGCGTTAATATTTTTAAAACGTAGATACGTTATTTATATTATAATATTTACGCTAATTGATTCGTTGGGATTGATATTTCTTGAAAATATATCATTTTATCAATATATTCCAACCGATTTAGGTGGAAGGCTTATTGCATCACTATCTGCTGGCGTCGCGCTTGGCGTTTGCGTTGGAATTATGATAAAGATAGGCTGTTCTTCGGGTGGTATTGATATAGTAGCAGGAATAGTAAATCTAAAAAAACCACACGTTAAAATCGAAAGAATAATAAGCATTATTTGCTACGTGATAATTTTTTGCTCGTATTTTGTTTATTGGGACTTAAATTCGGTTCTTTTATCAATAATACAAATCGTAATTTTTGAAGTGACGTCTTCGTTTATACTTAAAAACACAAGGTATGCTGTAGAAGTAAAAATAGTCACTAAAGAGCCTGAAAAAATTCGTGACGAGATATTATTTAACTTAAAACATAGTGCAACGATTATTGAGGCTGAAGGTATGTTTACAGGCGAAAAGAACTTCGTTGTAATGACGGTAATAAATAGCATAGACATACATAATTTTATGCAAGTAATGAAAAAGCACCCCGAAACGTTCGTATATTTTTCAGACGGCGTAAGGGTGCAAGGCGATTTTCATTATAATAGTGAACGCTTTAAGGACAAAAAACACAATAACAAGGGAGAATAAAATGAGTTATTTAAAGGACAACTTCTTATTAACAACAAAGACCGCTGAAAATTTATACTTTAATTACGCAAAAGATATGCCGATTTTCGACTATCACTGCCATCTTCCCGAAAGACAAATTTTAGAAAATAAAACGTTTAACGATATTTTCGAAATTTGGCTAGCAGGCGACCATTATAAATGGAGATTAATGCGTAATTACGGTATTAACGAAGAATATATTACGGGAAACAAGAGCAATAAGGAAAAATTCCTTACCTACTGCAAAGTGCTAGGCACTGCTTTTGGCAATCCACTCTATCACTGGTCACAATTAGAACTTAAAGAGTTCTTTAACTGTGAAATCGAAATCAACGAAGAAAACGCCGAACTTATTTGGGACTGGTGCAACGAATATATTAGACTTAACAACGTGACGCCACAAAGTTTAATCGAAGGTTCTAACGTTAAGTATATATTTACCACTAACGAAATTTTCGACGACCTTTCAACCTTTACCGAAATTGCTAAAAAAGATTATAAATTCGGTGTAATTCCAGCGTTTAGAGCAGATAAAATTATGAATATCGGCGCTAAAGGATATAAGAGTTTTATCGAAAAATTAGAAGGTTTAACACACGAAATTAAGAGTATTGAAGACCTTGAAAAAGCAATAGAAATTAGGCTTAACGAGTTTATTAAAGTTGGCACTGTAGCAAGTGATATCGCACTAGAATCGGTTTATGCCGTTGCTGAAAAGTCTGACGCTGATAGCGTTCTTAAAAAAGCACTTGACGGCAAAGCGATAAGCGAAGACGAAGAAAAAGTATTTAAGGGTTATTTTACTTATTTCTTATTCAAACTCTACGCTAAATACGATATTAGAACTGAACTTCACGTTGGCGCAATGAGAAACAACAACTCCGTAATGCTTGAAAAATTAGGACTAGACACGGGATACGACAGTATTTCTGAAGAAAATAGCATTAAGTATACTTCAAGACTATTTGATAAACTTAATAGTGAAAATTCACTTCCAAAGACCATTTTATTTAACTTAAATCCAAAAATGAATAGCGAAATTATGACGCTTGTAGGCTGTTTCCAAAGCGACGAAGCAAAGGGCAAAATTCAATACGGTCCTGCTTGGTGGTTCTTAGATAACAAGGTTGGTATGGAAAAACACCTTAAAGATATGACTGCAACGGGACATTTAGCAACTTTCGTTGGTATGCTTACGGATAGCCGTTCATTGCTTTCTTATCCAAGGCATCACTACTTTAGAAGAATACTTTGCGAATATCTTGGAACTTTAGTTGAAAACAACGAAATTACTTCGGATATTAACCTTGTTGGAAAGGTAGTAAAAGACGTTTCATATTTTAACTCAGTCGACTATTTTGGTTTAAAAAGATAAAAGGAGAAATAATATGCTAAAAAAATGGCAATCGGTTTTAGAATTAGACATAAATAGAAATATAATAGCAGGTAGCCCCGAAGCGCTAAGAAAAGCAATCAATAACGGCGCAGATTTAAGGGTTAACACCGACTTTTATCACAACGAACATATAGACGTTAGGTCAAGTAATCACGACCTTATTCACGAAGTATCCGACTTTCCTTGCACGTATATAATTGACAATCGTTGGGTGGCTGGCATGATGACTTTCCGTCAACCCGTACAATTACCGGGCGTGTTTGGAACTAAAGCGTCGCTTTCATTATTTATGTATAACGAAAACGGCTTACAATCAATCGCAAGACCATTACTTAACGGTGGAGATGCACCTATCGGCGAAGATACGCCTATACTAGAGTCAAAATATCACTTACTAAATAGTTTTGACGAAAATACTAACGGACCAAGTTCAAACTTTATCTACGACTTTGAAAAATACCGTTTTTTAGTTAACGATTGTTGGCAAGAAATTTGCTCTTGTGATGAAAACGGAAACGTTTTATCTGGTAGCACCAGAGCCATTGAAGAAGCGTCGATGGACGGCTGTGAATTAAAGGTAGGAATCTCTGGAATATGCGGAAACGGTGGGCTTGACCACACGGTATTCGTTCAAACCGGACCACACTATTTTTATCACGAAGAAAACGTTATGGTGACCGAAACTAGACCTATCGTTAGGATTAAAAATCCGACAATTCCACTTCAATATGCTAGTGGAAACTGGGATTACGGCTGGAATATCGTTAGAAGTGACGGCAAAGTTTCAACGCTATACTATAATCCATACACTCTAAAGAGTGAAAGAACTTTTGAAAGACATCCAATTAGATGGTTTGCAAAATAAATTAAAAAAGCCCCGATTTAATCGGGGCTTTAACTTTTATTGTATAATGGAAATCGCAGTTATATTTTATGAATTGAAACAGATAATTATTTTGTAAATTTAATATTTTATATAATAAATTATATAAATACTTGAAAAATAGGTTAAAAACAAATATAATAGAGGAGTAAATACAATAGCGTCTATAATTATAGTTTTAGGAGAGAAATATGTTAAAACAAAAAAAGAGCATAATATCAATTTTGCTTATCGTTTGCTTTTTTTTAACTGCATTAGTAGCAATAAATTTAAGCGATAGTGATTTTAACTCTTATGCTAACGAACAAGGTCAAATCGTGTCGGAGCAGGTTTATCCAACCGATTTAGTGCATTCGTCATTTCATATGTCTGCACTAAACGATGACCAAAGTTTTAAGTCACAACTTCAATTGAACAGTACGACTAAAAGATACCAAGCAAAAAATGGCACTTTAACAAGTTCAAGAAATAATATTTACTTTTCGCTTAGTAAAGCATCTGGAAGTTTGCCGGAATATTACTACGGCGCATCGTCTTACGTATCTTTAGCAAAGGGAAACACTCTTACCATAAAATCGGTTGATGAAAAACCTATTTATGGAATTTTGCTTTATATGGAAACTTCAATTGACGGTACGAATAGAGACTTGTCGGTAAACATTGGCGAGATGTCGTACAACTGCTACAACGTTGGTTGGACGGGCTGTTCAAACACTGTCACTTTTACGGCAAAAGGATATAACGTTAACGAAATTTCTCGTATAGAAATGTGGTATTCAAGTGGCAACCAAACCATAACTAAAGCATCACAAGGTGAAATAACCGTTGATGCAACTGAAGTCGTTGACGGCTACAACACGTCGTCAGCAAAAAAGATTACGTTTGGTAGCGCAGATATCGGCACTGATACGATTGAAGATAAAGTCCCTTTAACTTGGACGGTCGTTGGATATAACAACAGCAATAAGATAATTTCTAAAGCCAACACTATTACACTTATAAGTGATAATTTATTCAAGTCGTCTTATATGAGTTCTAACGTAGGAATTTATGATTCTACTTATGGCGATTGGTTTGCTGAGAAAAGCGTTTACACAAACGCTCAAGGCTCGGACAACTATTCCGACTATGGAATGAGCGAAGTTAATAGAAAATTTAGTGAGATTGCAGAAGGTTTTTCTTTTGAAGAAAGGTCTATGATAAGCGAAAGGGGAATTTTCGACTCGTACACACCGGTTTACGGTGCTAAATTATGGGTTCCATCTTCAAACGAACTTGATGTTTTAGATACAAGTATATCAGTGTTAAGTAGCGATTACGTGACACGTACGTCGTCAAGTGATGGATATACGCACGCTCGTTTACGCAAGGCAAACGAAAACGCTTATAAAACTGCTAAGTTCAGCCAATGTAATAATTATTTGTTCCGTGCTATGGTTATGATTGACTTAACGAAAGTTGAATCGTTTACGCTTGAAAGTGACGGAACTTATTCAATAAACTACAAAGCACAAGCGCACACGCACGATTGGGAATATTCGGTTAGTGAAGATAAGACCACGCTTATTGCAACTTGCAAAAACGAAGGTTGTTTAGAGCATACTCAAACCTTAAAGTTAGACGTTAAAGATAAACTATGGAACTCTAAAAAGACTTTTGCTTTCGTGAACGCTAACAACTGGGTTAGTGAAGATTTATTAAACGTTTCAACTCTAGTTGCAACGTATAAGGGTGCTAACGAGACCACTTACCAAGAAAGCACTACGCCACCAACCGACGCAGGAGATTACGTTGCGTGTCTTACTGTTGGCGAATATACAATTGAACAACCATTTAAGGTAAATAAAGCGCCATACAGCGTTGGTTTTAACGCTTCAGCGCAATCGCAAGACGAGTATACTTTATTTAGAAGTATGGTGACTGACAACTATAATTTGCAATACGCTTTAGCAAAGGTAAAAACCGGAAGTTGGAGCAACGTAAGAAAGTACAACGGAACGATGCAAACTGGTTTCTTTACTTCGTTGCCACAAGTGACGGATAGTACAACGGGCGTAAAATATTATAAATACAGTTATACTTATCTTGTTGGTGGACAATATAAATTCTCTTTAGATAGTTTAGACGGACCTTGGGTTGATGCGCACGAAATTAAAACTAATAAGGCAGGAAACCATAAGGTTTATTACAAGATTGAACCTGATAAAAACCACGTTGGGTTAGAACCACACGAAGGCAATTTTATTTATGCCGTAGTTGAAAAATTGCAATCGGAAATAACAAAAGTTCCAACTGCTATAGAAAATCTTACATATACCGGCGAGCCACAGGCTTTAATAAATGCAGGCGAAACTATCGGTGGTAAAATGGTATACTGCGTGGATAGAATAAACGGAACGTATAGTGAAGAAATTCCTACCGTCACCGACGCTGGCACGTACAACGTGTACTATAGAGTTGACGCAACGGATACGCACAATGCAATCGTGGCAAGTCAACAAAACAAAATTAGCGTCACTATTGATAAAGTGCAAGCAAGCATTACCAAACACCCAACGGCTATGACAGGCTTAACGTATAATGGTGGTGGGGATTTTGACCTTTGCAGTGCGGGTCAAGCTGAAGGTGGAGATATTTATTATAAGGTTGGAGAATACGGAACTTATTATAAGTCTATTCCATCTAAGTCAGGGGCAGGAACTTATAAAATTTATTATAAGTTAGTTGGCGACAACAACCATTACGGCGTAGACGAGTGCGAAGAAAATAGTTTTTACGTGACTATTGAGAAAGCACAAATTTCTTCAATGTCTGCAAGACCAATCCCAGTAGAAAATTTAATTTACACGGGAAGTTCACAACAATTAATAACCTACGACACTTGGTATAATCCTAGCGCAAGCAAGAGATATGAATATAGAATTGGTTTAAGTGGTAGTTTTTCGACTATGGTTTACGGTTTAGATGCCGGCACTTACGAAGTTTATTATAGAATTGAAGGTGGCGACAACTATTACGACCTTGAGGCTAGCGAAAGCACGAAGATTATAGTCACTATCGAAAAAGCAGATTCGCAGATTACTAGAGAGCCTACGGACGTTTGGAATTTAGAATACAACGGCGACTCGCAAACGCTTATAAACGCAGGTGAATGCGTTGGTGGTACGCTTTGGTACAAGGTTGGCGATAACGGAACTTGGCAAACCGACATTCCATCAGCCGTTAACGCAGGTTCGTATAAAATATATTATAAACTAGAAGGAGATTCGAACCACAAAGACGTAGTTAGCGAAAATAATTACGTGATAGCAAGTATTGACAAACTAGATAGATTCTTTGACCGTTCAATTGACGTCACCGCATACACCGACACTACTATTACTATGAGAGTAATTTTATCTGAAGAAGTTAATTACGGTGGAAAAATAATGTACGGTATTGCAACCGAACAAAACGGAAATTACGCTTATCAAGAAAGCAACGTATTTACGAATCTACAAAGTGAAACGACCTATTGGTTAAGAGTAATGGCAGAAGCAACCACTAACTTTAATGCTTGTTATAGCCATCAAATGTATTTAACTACAAAGATTACCGACCACGTTTTACCAGTCGTTTCGGGAATAGATGCTAATGGTAAATATTGTGAGCCACAAACCCTTACCATTATAGAAGAACATTTAGTTTCAATAACCTTAGACGGAAACGACGTCACGGCTAATTTACAAAACGGCACGTTAACTTTAATTCCTAAACAAGAGCCACAAACGGTTGTTATAACCGATATTGGCGACAACGTTGTGACGTTTATAATGCCAGCGCTTCAACATATCGAAGTAATTGATAATGCAGTTAGTGCAACTTGTATATCAAAAGGTTTAACCGAAGGAAAGCACTGCTCTAACTGTCTTGAAATTTTAGTTGCTCAAGAAGAAGTTAACTATTCAGCGCATATCGAAGTAATTGATAGTGCAGTTAGTTCAACTTGTATATCCACGGGCTTAACTGAAGGAAAACATTGCTCGTATTGTCACGAGATTTTAGTTGCGCAAGAAGTTGTTGACTATTCAGCACATATTGAAGTAGTTGATAGTGCAGTTAGTGCAACTTGTATATCTACGGGCTTAACCGAAGGAAAACACTGCTCACATTGTCACGAGATTTTAATTGCCCAAGAAACTACGCCAATGGTAGACCACGTTGAAGGGGATAAATGGTTTGTTGACGAAGTTCCAACTACGACCAAGAAAGGATTAAAGCATAAAGAATGTTCGGTTTGTAGAATTGTACTTACGTCAATGGAAATTGCTCAACTTTCGCCTAACGACACAACGAAAGTTGTTGAAAATAAAAAGCCTATAATCGCTGAAGATGCGCCTAACACTCAAATAAAAAATAGCGCAACAGAAATTAGAGAAAGCGTATTAACTATTGAAGATGAAGAGGCTATTGCAAACGGCGCAACCGTTGACGTTTATATTGAAGTTAAGGAAATTAGCCAAACCGTTTCTGAAGAAACCGTTAAAATGGTAAAAGAAAAGGCAGGTAAAAGGGCTGACGTAGTATATCTTGACTTTAGTTTGTTTAAGAAAGTAGGAGATAAAGACGCAACTTCCGTACACGAACTTAATAAGAATATTAAGATTAGCGTAATAGTTCCTGAACACTTAAGACTTGAAGGTAGGGTATATCAAATAGTTAGAATTCACGACGGCGTTGCTGAAATAATTTCGGGCGAGTATGATGAAAAAACCGGTGAATTCACGTTTGAAACGGATAGATTTTCTACTTATGCGCTAACGTACGTTCAAGAAAAATTACCAGCAAATACGATTGTAGCGATAATTTCGGGTTCTATAATGGCGTTATGTTCGTTAATGCTTGTATTAGGAAACGTAATTTTATTAAAGAAAAAAGATTAATTTATAAAAAATCACAAAAAAAGAAACGGCAATTTATTTGCCGTTTCTTTTTATTTATAATTAAAATTAAATTAAATCTAAAAC
>JAZQWW010000120.1:0-1318 GCA_045632585.1 Christensenellaceae bacterium | reverse complement strand
TTAAATGCTTCAAGTACTTTTTCGTTATACATATTTCACCACGCTTTCCGCCTTAAATAAAGGCGACATTTCTCTTAATCTATTAACAGTTTTAACTAAAACTTCAACTGCAAAGTCTATTTCTTCTATCGTATTATGTTTGCCAAACGAGAACCTAATCGAGCCGTGCGCTAATTCTTCGGGAAGTCCTAACGCAAGTAGAACGTGCGAAGGCTCTAACGAGCCTGAAGAACACGCCGAGCCTGAAGATACGGCTATTCCTTCTAGGTCTAATCTAAATAGTATTGATTCACCTTCGATATATTCGAACGAAAAGTCTGCGTTTGCAGGTAGTCTTTTTTCGCCTAACGCACCGTTTAGTTTTACGTTTGGAACTTCTTTTAGCACTTTTTCAATAAATCTATCTCTTAAAGAAGAAACGTAAGCGTAGTTTTGCTCTCTTTCTTCTTCGGCGATTTTGAACGCTTCGGCAAATCCAACGACGCCCGCAACGTTGGTAGTTCCACCCCTTTTCATACGCTCTTGATGTCCACCGACTATAAGGTTTTCAATCTTTACGCCGTTTCTAATAAACAATGCACCAACGCCTTTCGGACCGTAGATTTTGTGCGAACTCATACTCATTAAATCAACGCCCGTCTTTTTTACGTTTACGTCTAAAACGCCACACGCTTGAACTGCGTCGGTAAAACAAAGTGAGCCGTTTGCGTGCGCAATTTCACAAATTTCCTTAATAGGCTCAATCGTTCCCACTTCGTTGTTTGCAAACATACAAGCAACTAACACCGTATCTTTTCTAATTATGCTTTTTAAGTGTTCAAGGTCAACCACGCCTTTATCGTCAACCTTTAGATAACTAACTTCAAAGCCTTCTTTAACTAGGTCCTTTGCAGAAGATAACATAGCGCTATGTTCAATAGGGCTAATTATTAAATGCCTGCCCTTATTCTTGTTTGCGCGCATTATTCCTTTAAGCGCCCAGTTATCACTTTCCGTGCCACCCGAAGTAAAATATATTTCGTTTGCTTTAGCGCCTATTAATTTTGCAATATCTTCTCTCGCCTTGTCAACGGCTTTAATGGCATCTCTACCAAACGCGTGCTGACTGTTTGCGTTGCCGTAAATTTCACTAAAGTACGGTAGCATTTCGTCAAGCACCCTTTTGTCAAGCGGTGTCGTTGCGGCGTGGTCAAAATAAATGTTTCTTTGCATAATTTTTCCCTTAAATCGTTCCTTCTATAAGTTGCTGTAAATTCATATTGTCAAGCGTGTCGTTAATGCCTTGGTAAAGTTTTTCCCATACGGCACTAGTGGGACA
>JAZQWW010000119.1:0-10960 GCA_045632585.1 Christensenellaceae bacterium | reverse complement strand
GGCTTAGAAAAAGTTTCGCGCTTGTTAAAAAAGATTATGATTAGCGAAATAATCATTGCGCCGATAGCACCTATGCTAATCCACTTAGCAATAGGTTCAATTTGGTCAAATAGATAACTTGACAGTAAATTGTTTAACATTTTTTGCTCCTTTTATTCGCTAATAGTATAAGTGATTGTATTGCCATATAAAACAAAAAAACACTTCCTATGGAAGCGCTTTTTCTGACAAATATCTTTTGCTTTCCCTTCAAGCATAACCTTGCGGGTTCAAATGGTGTAATCTCAGCCTAACGGCACCCATAGCGAATATTTTAAATTTTGTAATTAGATATTAACACTTTTTTTCTATTGCGTCAAGCATTTTTTTATGCTAAAATAAATATCCCAAACTAAAGGAGTTATATTATGTATAAATTTTTTGCATATCTATCTAGAATGAAAAACATAAAGCGTTGGTCGCTTATGCATTCGGTAAGAGAAGAAAATATTATGGAACATAGTCACCAAGTAGCCGTTATCGCACACGTGCTTGCGCTAATTAGCAATAAAATTTACGGCGGGGATATTGACGTTAATAAAGTGGTTTTAACGGCGCAGTATCACGAAGTAAGCGAAGTTATAACGGGTGACCTTCCTACGCCTATAAAATACTTTAATCCCGAAATAAAAAACGCTTATAAAGATTTAGAAAAAGTAGCGTCAAATAAACTTTTGTCAATGCTTCCTGAAAACCTAAAAGACGAATACGAAAAATTAATTCTTATAGATACAAACAGCAAGGAATATAAACTAGTCAAACTTGCGGACAGGCTTTCGGCTTATCTAAAATGCCTTGAAGAGTTAAAACTAGGAAACAAGGAATTTGCAAAAGCAAAAATTTCGATAGAACAGGACCTAAAAAACGCAAAGAGCAAGGAAGTAAATTATTTTCTTAAAGAATTTGCGCCAGCCTATGCGCTTACGCTTGACGAATTAGATTGATTTTTGTGCAATATATACAAATAAAAAAGTTTTATTTATGCAAAAGTTAGTTGTCAAAAAGGCGTAAAAAAAGTAAAATATTAGTGTAAAACATAAAACCATATATTTGGAGGGAAAAATAATGGCAAGTTTAAATCTTAAAAACATATACAAGGTATATCCGTCAGGCGTGACTGCTGTCACAGACTTTAACCTTGATATCGAAGACAAAGAATTTATCGTTTTCGTAGGACCTTCTGGTTGCGGTAAGTCAACCACGCTCCGTATGATAGCAGGTCTTGAAGAAATTTCTGCCGGTGAACTTTATATCGACGGCAACCTAATGAACATGGTTGCTCCTAAAGATAGAGATATCGCAATGGTTTTCCAAAACTACGCACTTTATCCGCACATGACCGTTTACGACAACATGGCTTTCGGTCTTAAACTTCGTAAAATGCCAAAGGCTGAAATCGATGCAAGAGTAAAGGAAGCCGCTAGAATTTTAGGTATTGAAATGTACCTATCAAGAAAACCAAAGGCACTTTCAGGTGGTCAAAGACAACGTGTTGCGCTAGGCCGTGCAATCGTTCGTGAACCAAAAGTATTCTTACTTGACGAACCACTATCAAACCTTGACGCTAAACTTCGTTCTCAAATGAGAACCGAAATTACCAAACTTCACCATCGTTTAGCAACTACCTTTATCTACGTTACCCACGACCAAATCGAAGCAATGACTATGGGTACTAGAATCGTAGTTATGAAAGACGGTATTATGCAACAAGTTGACACCCCGATGAACCTTTACGATTATCCTGTAAATCAATTCGTAGCAGGCTTTATCGGAACGCCGAGAATGAACTTCTTCGACGCAACTTTAGTTGGAACTAAAACTAAAGTTTACGCTCAAATCGGCGACGAAAAACTTTTACTTCCTAAAGAAAAAGTTGCTAATATTTGCGGTCTAGAAAAATACTTAAATACCGGTAGAAGCGTAGTATTCGGTATCAGACCTGAAGATATTCACGACGACGCTGAAACTGTTGCAGCATCAAAAGAGGCAACCTTGAAGGTATACGTTGACGTAGTTGAAGAATTAGGACCTGAAACCTTACTTTACGCTAAAACTCAAAGCGAAATTAAAGAAGGCGAAGAAGTTTCTATTGACCAAGACGTTTCAAACCTTATCGCAAAAGTTGCAAACAGTTCAACCACCAAGGCTCATAGCACCGTTGAACTTGCATTAAATATGGATCGTTGTCAAATTTTCGACAAGACTACCGAAGTGACCATTGTCGCTCGTAGCGCTGAAGCAAAGGCTGAAATCGAAGAACTTCAAGCAAGGCGTGAAGAAGAAGCTGCGCTTAAGGCTCAACAAGAAGCTGAAAAACTTGCCGCTGAAGAAGCAAAACTTGCTTTAGAACTTGAAAAGAAAAGAATTAAAATGGAAAAGAAATTAGCGAAAAAAGCAGGCAAGGAACAAGTTTGTGAATGTGAACAAACTTGCGAATGCGAACAAGCAGAAGAAGTTAAAGAAACTACCGAAGAAAACTAATTTTAATTAGCAATATTTAACCCTAACGGCACGTGCCGTTAGGGTTTTTTATTTTAATTAAACTAATTATCGCCTTTGTTATTGTATTTTTAATAAAATTATGCTAAAATAACAAAAGTAGAGAAGAAAAGGTGAAAAATGTTAGCAGATATTAAATCTTACGCCATACAAATAAATAATAATACGGGGATAGAATTTTCAATTTTTGCAGAAAATGGTGACGTGGTTTACGGCGAAAATAAAAGTTTTCCCGTTAAAATCGTTAAAAGTGGAAGCGTTTTAGTTGATAAAGAAAAGAACGTGACTATTTTTAACATTAACTTTAACAAAACCCTATACGTAGGCGTTTTAGAAGGCGCACTTAACGAACAAAAGAATTATGCGTATTTACTTGCCGAACTTTTCGACGGCTATTCTTCAAAAGGCTCTACCTTAAAGAGAGAAGATTTCTTTAGAGCGCTTATCGGTGGAGAACTTGACACCTTAAGAATTAGAAAATACCTAAAAAAATACGGAATTGAAGATAAAAACGCTTGCGCTATGCTTATTACTAGCAACGGCAAAAGTGACGAAATTGTTGAAATTTGCGAAAATTATTCTGAAAAGGACGTATGTTTTGCTACTCAAATTGACGAAAATCAATGCGTAGTCGTAAAATATGCAAACGTGAAACTTGACGAATACCACTCGGCTACCGAGTTCGCTGAATTTTTATGCCATTCGATATACGAAGAAACGGGTTATCAAACGGAAGTTGCTATAGGTGGTACGGTCGAAAGCGTAGTAAACGTCTTTAAGTCGTATTCTCAAGCCCTTCAAACCAAGCGTATGAGTTCGACTATGAACCTTAAAAAGGGCGTGCATACCTACAACGAGTTTATGCTTTATCACGTTTTAGAAGAATTGCCGGAGTATAAATTAAACGAATTTTTTAGACAATTAACTAATTTTACCGACAAGCAAATTTTTTCGGACGCAGAACTTATTCAAACTGCCGAAGAATTTTTAGAAAACAGCCTTAACGTAAGTGAAACGGCAAGAAAATTATATCTACATAGAAACACTCTTACTTATAGGCTAGATAAAATTGAAAACGAAACGGGACTTAATATTAGAAAATTTTCAGATGCGGTAGTCTTTAGACTTATCGTGCTACTTAAAAATCTTATAAGGTAATATGGAAGAAAAAAACGTTAACTTTATCCCCGAACGAGAAGAAAAAAAGTCGTTCGGACTTAAAAAACTTTTAGTATCGCTACTACTAGTAGCGGTTATCGTCACGTCTTTTTTCTTGGGATATTTCGTTAGATATTCTTCGCAAAGCGACGCTAATAAATTATACAATGAAATAATTAATATAATAAATTACAACGTAGAAAATGCTGACGAAGAAAATGCCGACGAAATTGCAAGGGCGTTAATTGCAACCTTACTTTCCGAAGATAAATACGCAAGATATTATACGCCCGCCGAGTATGAAGATTTAAAAGCACAAAGGGACGGCGTATATGAAGGAATAGGCGTAAGTTTTAGTCAAGACGGAAGTATTTCCAAAGTAATTTGGAATTCACCTGCAGAAAATTCTGGCGTTCAAGTTGGTGATAAGATTTTAGCGGGAAAACTTTTGGCAGAGGATTACGTGACTTTTGATAGCGTAGAACAAATTGCTGAATTTTTAAGCAACTGCGCAAATCAAAGCCAAATTACGCTTAAGGTAGAAAGAAATAGCGTAGAACTAGAACTTAACTTAATTAAGGGAGATTATAGTGTAAACTACGTTAAATATTACGATAGCGAAAAGACGTTAACCTTTAGTGGAAAGGAACTTGAACCTACCGTAATTGAAGGCGGGAAAGCAAGCCTTGACGGAAAGACGGCGTTTATAAAACTCACGCAGTTTGAAGGCGAAGCCGACGTTCAAATAGGTAAGGCTATGGAATATATGAAAGAAAGGGGTAGAACTAGACTAGTTTTAGACCTAAGAGATAACGGTGGCGGAAGTATAGACACCTTAAAAGAGATAGCAACCTATTTAATATGCAATAACGGAAAAGAGTATAGCCGAATTGCTTGGATAAACGACGGAAAGAGAATTAACGACGTTATAATAAAGAAAAACAGATACAATGCTAATATTGAAAAGATTTCTATTTTGGCAAACCAAAACACGGCGTCGGCATCTGAAATTTTAATTGGCGCAATGCTTGCGGACGCTAATAGTGGGGGTGCGTTTAAGATGGACAATCTCGTGCTTACCTATAATACCGAAAGGGGAAACTTTTCTACTTACGGTAAAGGCATAATGCAAACTATATATCCGCTTAAAAACGGTGGTGCTCTAAAAATGACTACGGCGCAACTACTATGGCCGGATAGGGTGACTTGTATAAACGGCGTAGGTATTGCACATAGCATAGAGCAAAACTGTTTCTACGATAATAACCTTGCCGAAGAACGAGCAATTGCAATAGCAAAAGGTTAATCACAAGAAAGATATTTATTAAGGCAGTAAACGACTTCTTTATCCGCAATTTTGGATATGGGGGCTAGCCCAAAATTTTGCCGTACGGACTCCGTACGGTTTTTTTGTTGTCCCATAAAAGCGTTTATAATCGGCTCGACGCTTTCGGGTGTTAAATTTTGTAGAATTTTTGATAAATTAAACGAACCGTCCTTAAAGAGTTCAAAAAACGGCTTAAACTTTTTTAATTCTTCAACGTCTAGTAATTTTGATAACAACTGTAATATTTCCACTTTTCACCTACTAACATTATAGTATATGAATAACATAGACTAATATTGTACTTATCCGTATAAAAAGGGGGAATTATGCAAGATTTTAACGAATATTCAAAAAACGGTAGTTCTCAAAAAAATTTAGCCGAAATGGTTATGGAACTTTCTAAAAAGTTTGATGGAAAAAGCCAAAACGACCTACTTAAAGCCATTTATAAGCAAGCCGAAGAAGGTAAAAGAGCAGGCACTTTAACAAACGCTGACCTAGATAATTTTTGTGCCTTTCTATCACCTATGCTTGACGAAAAAAAGCGTAAAATACTTAATAAAGTACTTTCTGAACTTAAAAAGATTTAGTTTTAGTTATTTTTCTTAAACAAGAAACTAAATACGATAGTTCTCGTTCGCTATTAAAAGGCGCAATGCTAACTCTAACTAAACCACTATCTTCGGTTTTTAGAAGTTTATGCATTAAAGGAGCGCAGTGGAAACCACTTCTAACGGCAATATCATATTTTTTGTTTAGAATATCGGCAACTTCGCTACTTTCATAGCCTTGCACCGAAAACGAAACAATTCCACTTGGGTTTGGCGCGCTATAACATTTAATTTCTTCAATTTCGCTAATTTTTTCTATTAGTTTTTGTGTCGCTAAAAGCAAATATGAAGAAAAATTATCAAAGTTTTTATTGACGTAGTTAAGTCCTTCTTTAACACTAGCAATAGCGGGTAAATTAACCGTGCCGACTTCTAGTTTATCGGGATATGCTTCGGGTGAAATAAGATTAAACGATTCCGTACCAGTTCCGCCGAAAAGCATAGGCTGAATATCTATTTCGTCACTAAACAATAGCACGCCACTACCCATAATACCGTAAAGCCCTTTGTGTCCCGCTAGGCATAGTGCAGATATATTTTGGGTTTTTAAATTAAGTTTAACGTGTCCGCCGGCTTGCGCACCATCAACTATATAAATAAGATTTCTTTCCTTGCATAGTTCGCCTATTTCGGAAACGGGCAATACTTCGCCTGTCACGTTTGAACAAGCAGTAGTAATTACCATATAGGTTTTATCGTTGATTTTTTGTGCGATTTGGTCAACCAAGCGCTGTTTTTCGTTAGGGTAAACTACGTCAAGTTCGATTAGTCCGTGACTTTTTAGCGCGTGAAGGGGACGAAGCACGGAATTATGCTCGTAAGCCGTCGTAATAACGTGTCCGCCTTCTACAAGAGTGCCGAACACGGCGTAATTAAGCGCTTCGGTACAGTTCTTTGTAAAAACCGTCCTATCACTTTCACAACCGAAAGTTTGGGCGAATAACGAACGAGTATCCGATAAAATTTCCGCGCCCGTAAGCGAAAGTCTATGCCCGCTTCTGCCTGGGTTTGCCGACAAATATCTTACAACCGTGTCAACCGTGTCGGTCACGCTGTGTGGCTTAAATCCACCCGTTGCCGCATTGTCTAAATAAATCATATTTCACCTTTAACAAAACTTTATAATATTTAATATTATATTGTATAAGGAAAATTCCTTATTTATGCAAAGGAGAAATGTTATGGAATATTTACTTATCTCGTTTCGTTCAAGAAATCACACCGTAAAATTTTATGAAGACTTAAAAAGAGTGGGAATTCCCGTTGAAATAGTTAATACGCCGAAGGAAGCAGAAGTAGGATGCGGACTTTCGGTAAAAACTTCGCTAAATTATTATGCCGTTATTAAAAACGCAGTAAGAATGACGGGCTATAAAAGTTTTGCAGGGGTTTTTTCGGTTAAACATATGGCAAATAAGACGGTGGTTAGAAGTATATAGCGAAAAATACTTGTAAAAAAGTACGTTAGTGTGATAAAATTATATAAAGTTATGGATAAAGAAAAGGCAAAAAAGATAATAAATGAATTATCGACACTTTTTAGTGACAAGCCTGCGCTAAACTTTACTACACCCTACGAACTATTAGTTGCAGTAATACTTTCGGCGCAGTGTACCGACGCGCGTGTTAACAAGGTCACTAAAGAACTTTTCAAAGACCACGGCACGCCCCAAAAAATGCTAACTTTATCGGTACAAGAACTAGGTGCTAAAATTTTTTCGTGCGGACTATATAAGTCTAAAGCCGAACATATACTTAAGGCGAGTAAGGATATTATAGAAAAATTCGGTGGACAAGTTCCAAACACTTTAGAAAGTTTACAAACGCTAGCAGGCGTGGGAAGAAAAACTGCAAACGTAGTTTACAGCGTGGCGTTTAACGGACAGGCAATAGCCGTTGATACACACGTTTTTAGGGTTTCAAACAGGATAGGGCTTGCTAACGCAAAAAACCCTTTACAAACCGAAAAGGCTTTGATGCAAATTTTAGATAAAAATTCGTGGAGCAAAGCGCACCACTATCTAATTTATTTAGGAAGAAGTTATTGCTCGGCAAGAAAACCTAATTGCGATAACTGTCCTATTAGCAAATACTGTGAAAAAAACATATAAAGGTGAAAAATGTTTATTGATAAAGCGACTATACAAATAAAAGCAGGCGACGGCGGAAACGGTATGACTTCCTTTATGCACTTTAAGGGTAAAGTGGCAGGTGGCCCCGACGGTGGCGACGGTGGAAAGGGCGGAGATATAATCTTCGTTGCCGACCAACACTTGCAAACGCTTGCCGATTTTTACTATAAAACTAAATACGTGGCAGAAAATGGTGCTAACGGTGACACGAACAACAGTTTTGGAAAGGCTGGAAAGGATTTAATTATTAAAGTTCCACTAGGTACGGTTATTAAAGATAAGGAAACGGGTGGAATTATAGCCGATATGTTTAGCGACGGAGAGAGAAAGACCGTACTTGTCGGTGGAGACGGTGGCAAAGGCAACGCAAGATTTGCTAACTCTAGAAGAAGAGCGCCACATTTTTCTCAATCGGGCGAAAAAACCCCAATAAAAAAGGTTATATTAGAACTTAAAACTATTGCTGACGTAGGATTAATAGGCTTTCCTAACGTTGGGAAAAGCACGCTACTTAGCAAGATTACCAAGGCAAGGCCAAAGATTGCTAACTATCATTTTACGACGTTATCCCCAAATTTAGGCGTTTGTCAGTATTACGATAAATCCTGTATGATAGCAGATATTCCGGGACTAATCGAAGGTGCAAGCGACGGCGCAGGACTAGGAATAGAATTTTTACGCCACATTGAAAGAACGAGAATGTTAGTTCACGTCGTTGATATTTCGGGCGAAGAAGGTAGAGACCCTTACGAAGATTACCTAAAAATCAACGCCGAATTAAAATCTTACAGTGAAAAACTTGCTAAAGTAAAACAAATAATAGTTGCTAACAAGTGCGATTATTTTGGCGCTGAAGAAAAACTTGAAGAGTTTAAGAAGAAAGTAGGTAGAAAAAAAATAATACCGATATCAGCGCTAACGGGCAAGAATATCGATACCGTAAAGAAAGAAATATTTGAAAGACTTGAAAAAGTTCCTAAACTAAAGAAAATGGAATTTGAAGAGTTTGAATATAAAAAGCCGGAAAGATTATCTTACGAAATACTAAAAGAAGGCGAAACGTTCGTAATTATCGGCACGCTAGTAGAAGTATTAAAACGAAACGTCACAATGACGGATATGAACTCACTTGCATATCTTCATAAAGTATTAAGAGATAGGGGCGTTTACCAGCAATTAAGAGAGATGGGTGCAAACGAGAAGTCCACGATAATTATCGGTGGCGAAGAATTTGAATTTTGGAATTAGGTGAATTATGTTAAATAGTAAACAAAGAAGTAATTTGCGCTCGCTTGCGCAAAAAATTGAACCGATTACGCAAGTTGGTAAACTAGGCGTAAACGACGCTTTTTTAGATAGCCTAGATAAAGCGCTTGAAAAAAGAGAACTTATAAAGGTGACCGTGCTTGAAAATTCGGGGCTTGAAGTAAAGCAAGCAGGTTTTGAAATTGCCGAAAAATTAGAAGCCGAATTCGTATGCGCTACGGGCAAGAAATTAGTTTTTTATAGAAGAAGTAGTAGCGACAAGGTTAAGCATATAGAGTTTTAATAAATTTCGTCTTGGCCTATTTTTTCGGTTCTACCAAAAAGCGCAAGCACTAGCGACAAACAGATAAAAATAATACCTACCGATAGATAATACGTTTTAAGGCTAGAAATAAAAGAAAACAACGTAAATAGCACGCCAAAGATAAAAAACTTTTTGGCGTGTTTTTTTAGTTTTATCGCAGAAAAGAATTTAAATCTCTCTTTTTTTAGTGGTATAAATTTTATTTTAGGCAGGCAGTCTGTTTCTTTTAATAGATTGTAAGCGTAATTAGCATCTTTTAATATGATTTTGGGCGTAAAACGGCTAGAAAAACGCAAAAGTTCGCCGTCAAATTCCGTGCAAATGATAAACGCTTTGTCAAAACCACCGAAATTATAAATGCTTACTACGTCGGCTTTAGTGACTTTTTCGGCACCGAACTTTATAAGTACTAGCGTTTTACTTTTAGGTAAGAATATATATTTTTTTTGTTTTATAGGGGATAGACCTTTAGCGGTAAAAGCCTTAATAAATAGCGATTTTTGTTCGGTTTTGGATAGAAAATCAAGTTGAAGTATATAATTTTCTTTTTCATACTTTTGGTGTTCATTAGTCTTTTCTTTATTGTTTTTAGCGCTATAAACTTTAACTATAAATATGAGCGCTAAGATGCTAGAAAAAAATGATATACAAAGAGAAAGTTTGTATTCTAGAAAAAATGATAGAATTAGCCTAAAACATAAAAAACAAAAAAACGCAGATAACAGTGAAGTAAATAATAACTTAAAATTTTTCATAGAAAAAGTATTGCCACGAAAAAGGAATTATATAACAAAAACGCCACTAAAAAGTGGCGTTATTTTTTGGAATACCCGACGAGACTTGAACTCATATCTTGAGAATCGGAATCTCACGTTTTATCCAGTTAAACTACGGATATATATTGCTATCAAAAGATAGCAAAATTATTCTTCTATTTCTTCGAGTGTTTCGGTTTCGACAATAACTTTAACCCGAAGAACACGCTTTATCGTTGCTTTTTGAATTTCAACGTTAAGATTTTTGTAAGAAAACTTCGTTCCAACGGGTGGAATACCTTCAACTTGTTCTAAAACCCAACCACTAAGCGTGTTAGAATCAAACTCTTCTTCTTCGCCGTGCATATTAAAGAATTCAAAAAAGTCGGAAAGCGTTGCGTTTCCGTCAACGGCGAATTCGTTATCGCTTATTTTAATAAAATGATTAACTTCTTCGTCGTGTTCGTCCCAAATTTCGCCGACTAGTTCTTCTAAAATATCTTCAAAGGTGACAAGTCCTAAAGTTCCACCGTATTCGTCAAGAACGATTGCCATATGAAGACGCTTTTTTTGTAGTTGTTTTAGTAGCGTTGAAATCTTGGTGTGTTCGGTGGTATAGAAAGCGTTTTGCATAATACCGTCAATACCTTTTTTACCCGATAGATACGCCTTAAAGAAATCTTTTTCGTGAATACAGCCGATTATCGTATCAATACTGTCTTTATAGACGGGAAGACGAGAATATCCTTCTTTTTCAAATTTTTTTCTAATATCTTCCATACTGCTACCGATTTCAACGGCAACGATATTAACTCTCGGAACGAATATATCGCAAACTTCTAGGTCGTCGAATTCTATAACCGAACGGA
>JAZQWW010000118.1:0-1320 GCA_045632585.1 Christensenellaceae bacterium | reverse complement strand
AAAAAACTACTGACGGTTTAGCAACTTTTACAGCTAGTCTACGTATTAGCGGTAAACCTGTTTATACAGCGTCTAGTAATTAGTATACGAGGGAGGTCGGTTTTATACTGGTCTCCCTCTTTTTTTGTATAAAAGTCAAATCGTAAAATGCAACGAGAAATGATAAGACGGGTAAACGTCTTACTCAATGCAAATTACAAACTAAGAAAATGGAGGATATTATGAAATTAAACTTAAAATATAACGCTACAAAAGTAGACGAAATAGAACAAGCTAAAAAATTACCTATCGAGAACTGTATCGCTGATAATACTATAGGTAATTTAGCTTTATTTATCCAAAAAGGACTAATCGACGATAACGGACAACACGGGGTAAGTCGTAATGTGGCTATAGCTACTATCGATGAATACCTAGAGGAAAACGATAAAGACGAGTTACTTATGGATATTATGGAGGCTTTAATGGACGGAGGTTTTTTGTCGAGAGCGGTGGACCTGGAGAGTGTGAGAGAGTTGAAAGCGAAACGCAAGGCTCAAGTAAACGACGAAATCAAGAACGCTCTATAAAAGAATATAAATACTTTGGCGAGATGTGGCGAGATATGGAGGAGGACGCTATCAGAATAGGTCTAGACCTCCATTATTTTTGGTCACTAACTCCAAAACAATACGCCAAACACGTTAAAGTATTTACTGATAAAGAACAGTCAAGATATAAAGAGGTGGATATGTTTAATTACATTCTGGGTAAATACGTAGCTTATGCTGTGAACGACCCAAAACATTATCCTAATAAACCTTTTACGGAAAAAACCGCCCAATTAGAGCCTATGACGGACGACGAAATGGAAAAACAAGCCCGTCGAAACACTATAAAAATGGGAGGTGTTATTAATTGACAGTAGAAGAGTTACAAGTCTTAATCACAGCCAATACCAAACAGCTACAAAAAGAAATAGCTAACACAAATAAAACAGTAGCTGGTCTTAAGAAAACAGCCGATAAAACTCAAGGTGGAGTTATGTCAGCGTTTACTAGACTAAGGACTGGGATAATTGCTCTTGGTATAGGTAAAGTAATTAAGGACTCTATAACTAACGCTATGAACTCAGTCGAGAGTGATAACTTGTTTGAGACATCTTTAGGTAATATGGCTGACGACGTAAGAGCCTGGAGTGACGAAGTTGGAGACGCTTTAGGACTTAACGCTGTAGCTATGCGTAAAAACACAGGTGTTATTTACAATATGACTACCTCAATGGGTCTAGCTGAGGATAACGCTTTAAAGATGTCTAAAGGTATCACGTTATTAACTGAG
>JAZQWW010000117.1:0-1205 GCA_045632585.1 Christensenellaceae bacterium | reverse complement strand
AGGCGCAAAAGTAAGCGTACAAGGTTCATACGGCAACGAAATTACCGGACTTAAAGCGATTTTCGATAAAACTCAAAATCTTTACGGTTTATCAAGAGAAAACAACTCTTGGCTTAATCCTACCGTAGTTGACGTAAAAGGTGACGTAAGCGAAAACGATATTCAAACTGCGCTTGACCAAATCGAAGAACTATCTGGTTCGGCAGTGGACTTTATCGTATGCTCGTGGGGCGTAAGAAGAAAATTACAAGCGCTCTTTTCACAAAACAACAGAAATATCAGCACCGTTGAACTTGCAGGTGGCTTTAAGGCAATGAGTTATAACGGTATTCCAATCGTTGCTGATAGATTTTGTCCTAAGGGAAGTATGTATTTACTTAATACTGCTGACTTTACTTTACATCAACTTTGCGATTGGCAATGGCTAACCGGCGACGACGGACGAGTTCTTAAGCAAATTGCAGGTAAACCGGTATATTCGGCAACCCTAGTAAAATACGCTGAACTTATCTGTGCTAAACCGTACGGTCAAGGCTTAATTAAAGGTATAACCGAAGCGTAAAACTAAAACTTAAAATACTTACGCCAGACTTCTAGTCTGGCGTAAATTTTAAAAGGAGAAAACAATGACGATAAAAGACGTTGCTAAATCAGTAGCAACTTATTTAAATAAAACCGATTTGTTAGAATATTTAAGCGATAAAAGTTCGTCGCCTAGTACGGATACTCTTATTTGTGTCGACGTTTTAACTAGGCTAACTAATCTTGTCGTAAACGAACTTTCAACTACTTACGTTCCATTAATTATAAAAGAAGAAATTGAGTGCGTTGATAAAAAGTTTATGATAGAAAACTTAAACAAAAAGGCTCTTAAAATTCTTAAAGTTTTGGATAAAAACGGAAACGAACTATTTTTCAAGATTAACGGAGATAGCGTGACGACTAGCAAAGATTTAGTGGACGTAGAATACTCATATCTTCCCGATAATATAGGGCTTGACGAAAAGATAGGCTTTGACGAGAGTGAAGTTTCATTAAGCGTACTTAGTTTCGGCGTGTGCGCTGAATACTGTCTAACCGAGTGGCGATTCGACGAAGCCGTTATGTGGCGAGAAAGATATTCTGACGGGCTTAGAAAGTTCGTTATTCCAAAGAACGCTACTATTAAAGGAAGAACTTGGTTATGAGCGTAGGAAAATTAAAAA
>JAZQWW010000116.1:0-2290 GCA_045632585.1 Christensenellaceae bacterium | reverse complement strand
TATACCCACCCAGTCGTAAAGTGGACGGTGGTCTTCAAACTCTAGCGTGCAAAGTGAGTGCGTCACGCCTTGCAAGTAGTCGCAAATAGGGTGAGCGTAATCGTACATAGGATATATACACCATTTGTCGCCCGTTCTATGATGCGTTTGACGTAAAATTCTATAGATTACGGGGTCACGCATATTTATATTCGGCGACGCCATATCTATTTTTGCTCTTAAACACTTTTCGCCGTCGGCGAACTTACCTTCTTTCATTTCGGTAAAGAGTTTTAAGTTTTCTTCAACACTACGGTATCTGCTTGGGCTTTCCTTTCCGGGCTCTGTAAGCGTGCCACGGCTAGCCGAAATCTCTTCAGCGTTCATATCACACACGAAAGCCTTGCCTTTCTTTATTAGTTCGATAGCAAACTCGTAAATCTTTTCAAAAAAGTCAGATGCGTAGGTTTCTTTGTCGTAAGAAAAGCCTAGCCATTTAATATCTTCTTTAATAGCGTTTACGTATTCGGTTTTTTCTTTGGACGGGTTAGTATCGTCAAAGAATAAATTACATTTGCCGTTATACTTTTCTTTAATACCAAAGTTTAGGCAAAGCGATTTTGCGTGCCCTATATGTAAATATCCGTTTGGCTCTGGCGGAAATCTCGTATACACTTCTTTTACTGCGCCACTTTCCAAGCCTTCGTTAATAATTTGTTCGATAAAATTAGTTGCTTCTACCATAAAACTACCTTTTTCGTGTTATTCTAGTACATTGTATCACAAACTCTATAAAATTTCAAAAGATTATTTAAATATTTTAACAAAAGTGTTTATTGCTTGACTAAAAACTTTGCATATTGTAAAATATTACTTGATTTTAAGAAAAGGCGAAGGTTTTTATGGAAGATTTAAAAATTAAAGCAACAATGGAAAAAATTGTTAATCTTTGTAAGAGTAGGGGTTTTATCTTCCCCGGTAGCGAAATCTACGGTGGTCTTGCAAACTCTTGGGACTACGGCCCACTCGGCGTTGAATTCAAAAACAACGTTAAAAAAGCGTGGTGGAAAAGATTCGTTCAAGAATCCCCATATAACGTAGGTCTTGATAGCGCAATTATTATGAACCCACAGGCTTGGGTTGCGTCTGGTCACGTTGGTGGTTTTTCAGACCCACTTATGGACTGTAAACAATGTAAAGCGCGCCATAGAGCCGATAAACTTATTGAAGATTACGCTTTTAAGAACGGAACAAACGATAACCCTGCTGGTTGGTCGTTCGAACAAATGGCTGAATTTATAAAGAAAAACAATATCGCTTGCCCTGATTGTGGCGGACACGAATTTACCGATATTAAAAAGTTCAACCTAATGTTCAAAACCTTTATCGGTGTCACCGAAGAATCTACTAGCACCGTTTATCTTCGTCCCGAAACGGCTCAAGGCATTTTCGTTAACTTCAACAACGTTCAACGTAGCGCAAGAAAAAAACTTCCGTTCGGTATTGCTCAAATCGGTAAATCGTTTAGAAACGAAATTACCCCTGGAAACTTTATTTTCAGAACTCGTGAGTTTGAACAAATGGAACTTGAATTCTTCTGCAAACCTGGTACTGATTTAGAGTGGTTTAAATACTGGAAAGATTATTGCTATAACTTCCTACTTGATTTAGGTATGAAGAAAGAACACTTAAGACTTCGTGACCACGACCCTGAAGAACTTTGTTTCTATTCTAAAGCGACCACCGACTTTGAATATTTATTCCCGTTCGGTTGGGGCGAACTTTGGGGTATTGCCGATAGAACTGACTACGACTTATCGCAACACGCTAAACATAGCGGAAAAGATATGACCTACTTCGACCAAGAAACTAACGAACACTACGTTCCGTACGTAGTTGAACCGTCACTCGGCGCTGACCGTGTTGCGCTTGCTTTCTTAGTTGAAGCGTACGACGAAGAAGAAGTTGGCGAAGGCGACGTGAGAGTGGTTATGCACTTACACCCTGCGCTTGCTCCGTTTAAGGCAGCCGTTCTTCCACTTTCTAAAAAACTATCTGAAAAAGCAACCGAAGTTTATCAAATGCTTGCTAAAAAGTTCCCCGTGGACTTTGACGAAACGGGTTCAATCGGCAAAAGATACCGTCGTGAAGATGAAATCGGAACGCCATACTGTATCACTTACGACTTTGACTCGCTTGAAGATAATTGCGTGACTGTTCGTGATAGAGACACTATGGAACAAGTTAGAATTCCTATCGCAGAACTCACCAAATATATCGAAGAAAAAATTCAATTTTAATCCTAAATAAA
>JAZQWW010000115.1:0-3566 GCA_045632585.1 Christensenellaceae bacterium | reverse complement strand
CTTTAGTAATAGCGAAGTTTATGCGTGGACTTTTGAAGAATTTATGGCGCACGTAGCGACTATTTTGTAAAGTTAGTTAAAATAATTGACAAATATTCTAATATTTGTTATTATGATTTTACTTCGCTAATAGCGTAATCGGCGAAGTCAACCTTGCTTGCCTTAGTGGTAAGCCGAATAAGTCCAGGAGGTAAAAAATTATGACGAAGTACGAATTACTCTGTATTCTTGACGCTAGCCTTGCTGACGAAGCAAAAGAAGCGCTAATCAAGAAGCTTGAAGACCTAATCGTAAACGGTGGTGGAAACGTAGAAAAAACCGACCGTTGGGGATTAAAGAAATTACAATACCCCATCAACTATAAGTCTGAAGGCTATTACGTATTGATTGAATTCGAAGCACCAAAAACTTTAGTAGAAGAAATCAAACGTATCATCGGAATTACGGACGGAATAATTAGAAGATTAATAACGAAAAGATAAGGAAGGAAAATTATGAACAAAGTTATCCTTGTGGGAAATTTAACCCGTGACCCAGAACTTACCGAAACCCCTTCGGGCGTTGCGGTATGTAGATTTTCTGTAGCAGTGTCAAGAGATTACGCAAATGCCGACGGCACTCGTGAAACCGACTTTTTTAATATTACGGTTTGGCGTGGCAGAGCAGAAAACTGCGGTAAATATTTAAAGAAAGGAAACAAAGTAGCAATAGTAGGTAGTTTACAAAACCGTTCTTACGAAGATAAAGACGGAATTAAGAGAACTGTCACCGACGTTATTGCTAACGAAGTGGAATTCTTAACCCCGAAGAACGCTCAAGGTGAAGAAGAAAGAGAAGTTATTTCGGTTAAAAGAGAACGTCCACAATTAGAAGCGATTGACGATAATCAATTGCCGTTTTAGAAGTTCGCTATTTAGCGGAAATTTTTAAGGAGAATAATAATGGAAGAAAATTTACAAACGCCAGTAGTTGCAGAAGAACACGCTCCTGCAAAAGAAGGCAAAAAGTTTATTAAAAGAATTCCACGCAAAAAAGTATGTGCTTTCTGTCAAGCAAAGCAAGACGTTATTGATTATAAAGATATCAATACCTTAAAGAAATACGTTGCTGAAGGTGGAAAAATCCTTCCCCGTCGTATGACTGGTACTTGCGCAAAACACCAAAGAGTTTTAGCAGTAGCAATTAAGCGTGCAAGACTTGCAAACTTATTACCTTTCAAAGGCGAATAATTAAATTAAAAAAAACAAAAAAACCCGTTTTATCATTAGATAGAACGGGTTTTGTTTTGGAAAAAATTTCCAATTAAAAAAAATTAAAAAAATTTGAAAAAACCTAGTTAAATCGCTTTACAAAATATGTCGAAAGTTGTATATTAAGTATTGTAAATTTTGAGTAGTCAAAATTATTTAACTCGCTTATCATTTTCCCCCTTATCATATATTATTCAGGAAGCAATAAACCTTAGTTTGTTGCTTTTTGAATTTTAAAACAAGAATAAAAACTATCGGCTCAATACGGGGCTTCCTTCTCCTATGCTACGCGACGGAGCACTAGTCCGTCAAGGAGGGAAGGGTCAAAAGTCGTGCAGGAAGCAATGAACCTTGTTCGTTGCTTTTTGAATTTTAAATCTAAAGTCTTATATGCTACGCAATACTGCGTTTACTGCAAAGCGTTTTGACTTCGATAACCAAAAGGTTAATCTCACCCAAAACGCTTCGCGAGCCTTGTCTTGCTTGCATCTAAAACTTTAGAAATTAATAAAAAAGTCGGATAGTAATGTAGCCGACATTTTTTATCGTTTTTAATTGTCTATTTGTCGTTTGTTTTATTTAATTCGTTTCTAAACGATTTTGACGAAAGTAGTATCGCACCAGCAACTATTACTAACGCTATGTCTATAAAAACGTAAGAGTTGTAGGCTAGACTATACGCCCAAAAGTTAGATATTCCCGCATCCATTGCGTACGCACCGAAAGCAAATACGCCTGATAATACGTGGCAAAAAAATCTAAGCGAGCCTGCGATTAAACAACTTAACGAAAATTTTAATTGTGGAATTTTATCAAACACTTTCAAATACTTTAGCGAGCCCGCAAAACCAACCATTGAAAATGCTAATGGATAGTCTATTATAAACTGAGCGGGGTGTATTATATACGGGTCTTGAATAGATTGAAGTACGCCGTATAAAAAACCTATAAGCAAGCCTTTTTTAGTTCCGTAAAGGTAAGAAAATAGGGCGATAGGTAGCCAAGACACTAAAGTAATCGAACCCCCGAAAGGCATATCCCATAATTTGATATAAGAAAGAGCAAACGATAGCGAAACGCAAATTCCAGCAAGTGCAATAGCGTGCGTATCTAGTGGTTTATCGTCTTTTCTAGCAAGTAAAAAGGCTATAATTATTGCGCAAACGGCAAAAATTCCAGCAAGAAGATATAACGCAACGCTATTTAACCTGCCGTATTCGCTATCCGTATAATATCCGTCGCCCTTAATAACGGTGCTATAATATATTGCAGTTAAAACTAGCGACACGGCTAAAAGAGTTAAGCATATTACGCTACAAACTAAAGTTGCTTTTTTTAATGCGCTAGACTTTTTCTTTGTTAGTAAAAAGATTATAACTGCGCTTACCAAAATTGAGAAAACGGTGACTAGCAAGGGAATAAGCACCATAGTTAGAACTTTTTGGTCTACCCACTTGCTTTCAAGGTATTCTAGGTTATACTTTTTTAGTATTTCTAGGATTAGCATTATTAATCCAACGATTAGCGAATACACGAAAAAGAACGCAAAACCGACTTTTGCTACCTTAACGAAACTTTCACGTTTTACTAAAAAAGCAATAATCACAGAAAGCACGAGCGCAGATGCTAGCGCAATCGTTAGCCATTTGGCTATTGGTTCAAATTTGTCTATAGAATAGACGGCTAAAAGGTTAAAAAACATAATAACTCCTTCTATTCGCTAATGAAAAAACGCACCTATTAAGGTGCGTTATATGCAAAATTATCAGCATTTTCCTTCAAGCATTACCTTGCGGATTCAATGGTATAATCTCAGCCTAACGGCACCCATAGCGAATATTAAAAATTTTTTAGTAAAATCATATTAACACTTTTATTTTATTGTGTCAAGCAAAAAAATGTGGTAAAATAAAAATCCACAAAAAAGAAAAACGTGGCCAAAACATTATATAATATAAATAGGGGAGAATAAAATGAGTAAATTTTTTGCATTTTTAAGTCGTATGAAATATATTAAGCGCTGGTCGCTTATGCGCTCTATTAGAGAAGAGAACATTATGGAACACTCTTTAGAAGTTTCTATAATCGCACATGCGCTTGCAGTTATCAAACACAAAATTTTTGGTGGCAACGTAAATATCCGAAAAGTTGTCTTACTCGCACAATATCACGAAGTTGGCGAAGTTATAACGGGCGACTTGCCAACACCTATTAAATATTTTAACCCAGAAATTAAAAGCGCTTATAAAGATTTGGAAAAGTGGGCGGGAAAAAAGATTTTGGATACACTTCCAGAAGAAATCAAAAGCGAATACG
>JAZQWW010000114.1:0-1075 GCA_045632585.1 Christensenellaceae bacterium | reverse complement strand
AACGTCGCTAAAATCTTCTTCGCCCGTGCATACGCCACAATCGTCCTTTTCTTCCCAGTTGTTCATAAAAAGACCTATTACGTTATATCCTTGCTCTTTAAGAAGTAGTGCGGCTACTGAACTATCTACGCCACCACTCATTCCCACCACTACGGTTTTTGCCATTTTTGTCTCCCTTTTATCACATTTTAGCACATCAAAAAAATTTTATCAATGATTATTACGCCTTAAATAAACTTTATATCTCTAAATTGCACCCAAAAACATACTTTTCGTTTGCAATTAGCGTTTAGTTATGATAAAATATTTCTTGATGCTTTTTGCATATACTAATTTACTCTTCTTTTTTGGGAGGTTATTATGCCTGACGGCTCCGTTCCGTTGCTGATTGCACTTATTTGCTTAATTATTCTATCGGGGTTCTTTTCTTCGATGGAAACGGCTTACTCTTGCGCTAACCGTATTAAACTTCGCTCGCTTATGTCAAGTGGCAATAAGCGTGCTAAAAAAACGCTTTTACTTGCTGAAGAAAATTTTGATAGACTTATAACGACTATTTTGGTGGGCAATAATATAGTAAACATAACTACTGCTACTTTAGGTACGGTATTTTTCGCTAAACTTATAACAAGCGGTAGCCCTGAACTCGTTTCAACGATAGTTATGACCATAGCCGTTTTAATTTTGGGTGAAATTACGCCCAAGTTCGTTGCAAAAACTTATCCCGAAAAATTTGCAATGCTATTCTATCCCATAATAAAGTTCTTCTTCTATGCGTTTTACGTTTTTAATTTTATTTTCTCAGGTTGGAAATGGATGCTTTCAAAGGTTTTCCACCTAAAGCCCGACGATAAGATTACTGAAGAAGAAATTATGACAGTAGTAGAAGAAGCCGAAGAAGACGGAACGCTAAAGGAAGAAGAAACCAAACTTATCCGTTCGGTTATAGAATTCGACGACCTAGAAGTTTGCGATATATTCGTTCCGAGAGTTAATATCGTTGCCGTTGAAATCGGTAGCAGTATGGAAGATATTAGAAAAAAATTTGAAAAAGAAGGATATTCTCGTCTTCCCG
>JAZQWW010000113.1:0-4670 GCA_045632585.1 Christensenellaceae bacterium | reverse complement strand
ATAAGTCTAATAAAGAGTGTTTCTAATAAATTTTTATCTAAATCGCTATCAACTTGTCTATGTCCCGTCACAGCACACGTTTTATTTTTTTCTATAACTATCAAAGCGGTTTTTTCCTTTCTTTTCCTTGTCCCCTAGGATATTTTGGTGGCGTCGCCAAATCTTTTTTTATTTCTATTATCGTTCTTTTTGCATCTTCTAATAAAAAGTTATCAACGTTATCCACAATTCCACCTAAAATTTTAATTGCGTTTTGCGCTTCAACTAATTCTTCTTCAGCGTCGCCTTTAAGCGAAATAAATTTTCCACCAACCTTAACAAACGGCATACAATATTCGCATAAAACGTTTAATCTCGCAACTGCTCTCGCCGTACAAATATCAAACTTTTCTCTGTATTTTTCTAACTTTGCAAGTTCTTCTGCCCTGCCGTTTATTACTTCAATATTTTCTAGTTTTAACTCTTTTATAACGTAAGAAAGAAAGTCACATTTTTTTCCCGTTGCTTCAAGCATCGTCACTTTTATATCGTCTTTTAAGATTTTTATAGGTATTGCCGGAAAACCACCACCAGAACCAACGTCTAAAAGTGTATAACTATCTAACTTATCAACAACCTTTCCACTATCTATAAAATGTTTTATATAAACTTCTTCTTTTTCGGTAATTGCCGTTAAATTTACTTTTTTATTATACTCAACTAGTAGTTTATAATAACTTTCAAATTTTTCTAGTTGCTCGTCATTAACTTTTATTCCGTATTTATTAAATAATTCTTTCATATTTTTATTTTATCACAACGTTTTAGTTTTTTCAATTTTTCTTATCAACATTTTTTTATTTTCTTAACCAATATATCCACATAATAATTTAATAACTTTTCTAGGCTTGTACAAGCGTTTTTATACTTTTCCACATTTCAACGTCTATACTATAACTACTACCATTTTAAATAAAAAAATATATATAAATAATCAATCAATGGAAAAGGAAAAAGATTACGTTAAAAACGGATATTCTCTTGATTTTTTATTAAATCTATTATATAATATATAAGTATTATATATTAAAAAGTTTTCTTATATTTTTTGGAGATTATTATGAAAGTTATTGTTGACGGTTTAGATTTATCTGAAGCAGTGTTAAAAGTTAGTAAAGCGCTACCTGTAAAATCTGCTAATCCAGTTTTAGAAGGTATAAAGATTTCTGCAGAAGGCGATACCTTAACTCTTACCGCTACCGATTTAGATTTAACCTTACAAAAAAAGGTAAAAGCTGACGTTTTAATGGAAGGTGAAACCGTTGTCGTTGGTAAGTACTTCGTTGATTTTATCAAAAAATTAGAAAAAGAGCAAGTGGAACTTTCTCAACTTTATGATGGTGGGCTTGAAATTAAATATTCTGATTCTAAAAGTGAATTACAAGTTTTTTCTGCTGAAAATTATCCAAAAATTTCGGTTGAAGAAGAAGTTAATTCTTTTTCATTAAAACAAAAAGATTTTAAAGATATTGTTGAAAAAGGTACTATTTCTTGTTCAACTGACGATAGTAGACCTATTCTTAAAGGTTGTTTATTCGAAATTAAAGAAGGCACTTTAACTTGTGTTGCGCTTGACGGATTTAGAATGTCTATAGTAAAAAAAGATATTAACGCAAGCGGTGAATTTTCTGCTATAATTCCGTCTAGAACGCTTATTGAAATTACTAGACTTTTAAGCGAAGAAGAAAAGGAAATAAAAATTATAATTCAAAAGAATTTACTTTTCGCTGAAGTTGGAAATACTATAATTTATTCAAGACTTATTGAAGGTGAATTTGTTAAATACAATCACATTATTCCAACCAGTTTTGAAAACGTTGTGACTATAAACAAAAATCAACTTTTAACAAGTATTGAAAGAGCAACTGTTGTTGCAAAAAACGATAGATTTAATATTATAAAGTTTGATATTAAAGAAGACATTTTAAATATTTTTGCTAGGTCAGAAGTAGGAAACGTAAACGAAAACGTAAATATTAACCTAAAAGGAAAAGATTTAACTATCGCTTTTAACGGAAAATATTTAGCAGATTATCTAAAGACTGTTTCGGACGAATTTATAAATATTAACCTTAACTCGCCAATAGACCCTTGTATTTTGAGTGAAATTAGTAGCAATGAATTTAATTATCTAGTTCTTCCTGTTAGAATAAATAATTAATTTAATTGACAAAATACAAAAAAATATATAAAATATTAAAGAAATTGAAAATAACTTTAGGAGCATACTTAAATGAAACAAACTTATCAACCAAAAAAGAGACAAAGAAGCAAAGTTCACGGATTTAGAAAAAGAATGAAAACCCGTTCTGGAAAGAACGTTCTTAAAAGACGTCGTAATAAAGGTCGCCATAAACTTTCAGCATAGTTTGTTATGGCCCTTGATTATAGGTTAAAAAAAGAAAAAGATTTCAACTTAGTTTTTAAAAAGGGTAAAAGAATTTTTGGAAAAAACTTAAGTCTAATCTATATTCCCGCAAAGGACTTAAAAGTCGGTTATGCTGTAAGTAAAAAACACGGTGGTAGTGTTAAGAGAAACAGAATAAAAAGGGTTTTAAGGGAATCTTTTAGAAGTTTTACGCCATCGTTAACGCAAAACTTCTTTTTTGTTTTTATACCCAAAGTTGATGCGGAAATTTCTTTTGAAAACGTTAAAAAAGATATGGAAATTATTTTAAAAAAAGGCGGATTTTTTAATGAAAATACTTTCTAGCCTTGTAATTAAAATAATTAGGTTATACCAAAAATATCTTTCAAAGTGTGATTGCAGATATTTTCCTAGTTGTTCGCAATATATGATTGAAGCCATACTAAAGCGTGGCTTTATTATAGGTGTTTTATTAGGAACGTGGAGAATAATTCGCTGTAATCCTTTTTCTAAAGGCGGGATTGATAAAGTTCCCGACAAAAAAAGTAAATTAAAGTGGGTTTACTAAAAAATGGAAAATATATTAAACATTTTAAGTTTTGCAAAACCTGAATCGGGTGGGTTTTTAGTCGATATTATTTATTGGCTTTGTACCGCCACGTCGTCAGTTGCGCTCGGTATTATTTTATTTACCTTAATTTTAAAATTTATTACCCTTCCGTTTGATTATTTATCTCGTGCGTCAATGCGTAAAAATAATATAAAAATGGAAGAAATGCGCCCTGAACTTGAAAAACTTCAAAAACAATACGCAGACAATAAAGAACTTTACAACCAAAAAATGATGGCGCTTTATAAAAAGAACGGATATTCTATGTTCGGCTCTTGCCTACCCACCATTTTAACGCTTGTAATTTTTATAGTCGCTATTAATGCGTTTACTAACTATTCACAGTATCAAAATAAAGAATATTTCTATAATATGTCCCAGTCTTATAACAGCGTTGTTTACGAAGGACTAGATATAAACGATGATTACGCTTATCTTAACGAAGATGGTAATTACGTTATAAATATGGAAAAACTTCTTAATACTAGTGCCGATAAACTTAACCAAGACGGTATTATTTTATCGTCTTATAATAGTGGAAACGATATTGTTTATAGAGTAAAAACCGAAACGGGTTATGTTTATTATGAAAAGTATTTTACCCCAGCGACAAACGAATGGGGTGTTGAATATTATTACCTTAATTCAAATGCTGAAAATAACGACTCATTTAAGAGTTTAACCGTAAAAGTTAAAAATGAAAACGGTGAAGAAGTTCAAAAGACTTACGCAGAACTTAAATCAGAAGAATATAACGTTAAAGCGTTTTTAACCGACGTTCGTAGAGAAAGATCAGCAGAAACCTATAGAAGTTATAAAAAGAAATTTTTATGGGTTAAAAACGTTTGGGTTAAAGATAGCACTAGCGAAAAATCTATCGAACTAGACTGGGAAAGTTTTAAAACTACTCACGGCTATAAAGATGATAATAATACTTTTGACGCAAACGGTTATAATGAACTTATATATAAACTAGACGTAGAAAAAGAACAACCAAATGGATATTTTATATTAATTATTTTAACGGCAGGTATATCGTTCATAACTCAATGGGTGCTTGGTAAAACACAAAAAGCACAAATGGAACTACAAACAGTTGACGGACAAGGTGCAGCCACTCAAAAAATGATGATGTGGATGATGCCTATGATGATGGCAATCTTTGCGTTTATGTATACCGCTGCGTTCTCTATCTATATTATATTAAGTTCTCTACTAGGTCTTGCAACAACGCTTGGTATCAATTTTATAGTAGATAAAAAATATAAAAAAGAAAATGCAAATAAGCCCAAAAAAGTAGTAAGGGGTAGAGTTTATACGCCCAAGGAAGAACCTAAAAAAGAAGAGCCGAAGAAAAATAGGAAGGAACAACCTAAAAACGATTTCTTATCGGGTCTTGCAGATAAAAAGAGAAAGTAAAAAGCCAAAAGGCTAAAAGGAGAATAAAATGCAATTTACCGGCAAAACGGTGGAAGAAGCCGTTAAAGAAGGACTTGCTTTTTTAGAAATAAGTGAAGAGCAAGCAGAAATAAAAGTTATTAAAGAAGCCGAAAAAGGCTTATTAGGTAGAGTAAAAAGTGAAGCAGTAGTAGAAATTACCGAAAAAAAAGAACAAAAAATACAGAACGAAAGCGAAGAAAAGTTCTTAAAAAC
>JAZQWW010000112.1:0-4625 GCA_045632585.1 Christensenellaceae bacterium | reverse complement strand
AGTATGTTGAAAAAGCCGAAAAGTACGCACTTAATGACGTTAACCTTAAAATATTAAGTGGCGAAACGGTGGGTATTTTAGGTAGCACCGGAAGTAGCAAAACCACGCTAGTCAACCTTATTCCTAGGCTTTACGACACTACGGTTGGCGAAGTTCTAGTTGCCGGCAAAAACGTAAAAGAATACGACCTTGATACGCTTAGAAACGCCGTTTCCGTGGTTCTACAAAAAAACGTTCTTTTCTCTGGAACTATTCGTGAAAATATGCAATGGGGCAATAAAGACGCAACTGACGAAGAAATTCTTGATGCTATGAAAAAGGCGCAAATTGACACCTTCCCTCTTGACCACTTTATCGAACAAGGTGGCGTAAACGTTTCGGGCGGACAAAAACAACGTCTTTGTATTGCGAGAGCGCTACTTAAAAATCCAACAATTCTAATTCTTGACGATTCTACGTCGGCTGTCGATACTAAAACCGATGCGTTAATTAGAAAAGCATTTAAGGATTTTATTCCCGAAACCACTAAAATTATCATTGCACAAAGGGTTTCTTCCGTTCAAGACGCCGATAAGATTATTATTATGGAAAACGGGTGTGTTGTTGACGTTGGCACACACCAAACGCTACTTGAACGAAACGAAATTTATAGTGAACTTTTCCATTCTCAAAACAAGGTAGGTGACGACAATGGCTAGAATGGCACCTATGCCCAAGGGCAGTAAAAATCTAAGGGGTGGTGCTAATACCCCCGCTAAAAAAGGCACTCTTAAAAGACTTCTTAAACTTCTTTTCAGCACTAACAAAAAGGGGCTTACCGCCGTTATAGTTTGCATTGTATTTGCAGCAACTACCGGCGTTGCTAACTCAATATTCTTAGAGCATATGCTAACGCTTATAAATAAAGGCGTTCAACAGGGACTAAACGCCGTTTGGGGTGGTCTTATAACGCTATTTATCGTTATGGGCGCAGTGTATTTTACTTGCGTTGTATCTAACTTTTTTTACGCTAGAATTATGGCGAAAGTGACGCAAAACTTTTTACATCAAATGCGTAGTAGTGTTTTTGATAAAATGCAAGCACTTCCCGTTAAGTATTTCGACACTCACCTAACCGGTGATATTATGAGTTCTTATACTAACGATACGGACGCAATTAGACAACTGGTATCCCAAAGTATTCCTAGCCTTATTTCTTCTTCTATAAGCATTATAACTCTTTTAATCATAATGTTTACAAAAAGTATTTGGCTATCGCTAGTTATCTTCTTCGGTGTTTTCGTAATGACGCTCGTGACTAAAAAAATCGGTGGAAACAGCGCTAAATATTTTATTCGCCAACAAAAGTCGCTTGCTGAAGAAGAAGGTTTTATTCAGGAAATGATTCAAGGTCAAAAAGTCGTTAAAGTCTTTTGCCACGAAGAACAAGCCAAAAAAGATTTTGAAAAGAAAAACGATATGCTTTGTAGTGACGCTACAAGCGCTCACACCTTCGCTAATATTTTAATGCCTATAATGGGAAATATCGGCAATATTTTATACGTTTTACTTGCGTTTACAGGTGGGCTTTTAGTTGCGCTTAATATCCCTAATCTTTCTTTTAGGGGACTTAATTACGACCCTATCGCTTTCTTAATTATCACTATTTCTTTCCTTCCTATAGGAAAACAATTTACTGGGCAAATATCGCAATCTTCACAACAAGTAAACTCTATAGTTATGGGACTCGCAGGTGCGTCAAGATTGTTTGAACTTATGGACCAAGAACCCGAAGTTGACCAAGGCTACGTCACCTTAGTCAGATGTTATATAGACGAGAAAGGTGAAATTCACGAAACGGAAAAGCGTACGGGCAAATGGGCGTGGAAACACCCACATAAAGCCGATGGAACGGTCACCTATACCGAACTTAAAGGCGATATTCAAATGTTTAACGTGGACTTTGGATACACGCAAGACAAAATTATTCTTCACGACGTTTCGCTTTTCGCACACCCCGGTCAAAAAATTGCGTTCGTTGGCGCAACAGGTGCTGGCAAAACAACTATTACTAACCTTATAAATCGTTTTTACGATATTGCCGACGGTAAAATTCGCTACGACGGAATAAACATAAACAAAATTAAAAAAGCCGACCTTCGTAAATCTTTAGGTATAGTTTTACAAGACACCAACCTATTTACCGGTACGGTTATGGAAAATATTAGATACGGTAGGCTTTCTGCCACCGACGAAGAATGTATTGAAGCCGCTAAACTTGCTTACGCCCACGACTTTATTTCAAGACTTCCAGACGGCTATAATACTATGCTAACTTCGGACGGTGCAAACCTTTCGCAAGGTCAAAGACAACTTCTTTCTATCGCAAGGGCTGCCGTTAAAGATGCGCCCGTTATGATACTTGACGAAGCAACATCTTCAATCGATACTAGAACCGAAGCGTTAGTTCAAAAAGGCACGGATAGACTTATGGAAGGTAGAACCGTTTTCGTTATTGCGCATAGACTTTCAACCGTTAAAAATTCCGACGTTATTATGGTTCTTGATAAAGGTAGAATAATAGAACGTGGTTCACACCAAGAACTAATTGATAAAAAAGGCAAATATTATCAACTTTATACTGGAGCGTTCGAACTTGAGTAAATGCAACCTATGCCCCAACCTATGCTCGGTTGATAGAGAAAACCAGTTAGGGTTTTGTGGCGCAAGCGATAAAATTAAAATTGCAAAATATTATCTTCACCCTTTCGAAGAACCGCCAGTTTCTGGAAAAAACGGCTCGGGTACGATATTTTTTACAGGCTGTAGCCTTAAATGTGTGTTTTGTCAAAATTACGAACTTTCTAGAAATAAGCGTGGAAAGGAAATTAGCGAACTTGAACTTGCCGAAATTTTTAAAATATTAGAAGAAAAAGGCGCTAACAATATTAATCTTGTTAACCCCACACACTACTCTAATCAAATTATAAAGGCACTTGAAATTTATAGACCTAATATCCCCATAGTTTACAACACACACGGTTATGAAAATTTAAAAGTATTAAAAGAAATTGATAAATATATCGACGTTTATCTACCGGATATAAAATTCTTTTCGCCTGTTATATCTAAAAAATACTGCAATAAAGAAAACTACTTCTCAGTTGCAAGTAAGGCTATTGAGTTTATGTCTAATAAGCCTTTAGTCTTTGACGAGAACGGAAATATTAAAAGCGGAACTATAGTTCGCCACCTAATACTTCCACTATGCACTAACGATAGTAAGCGTATTCTAGACTGGTTTATTAGTATTAAAGATAAATGCTATTTACACCTTATGTCTCAATACACCCCATTCGGTGAAATCGACGCATTTCCAGAATTAAAACGCAAAATCACAAATAGAGAATATCAATCGGTTTTAGATTACGCAATATCTCTTGGAATTGATAAAGCATTTTATCAAGACGAAGAGAGCGCCGACACGGCTTATATCCCCGTTTGGGACTTTTAAAATTATAATCGCCACAACTTTCATTGTGGCGATTTTTTATTATATTTTTTCTTTCTTGATTATTTTATAACCTTTATTTGCTAGTCTATCCTTGCGTTCTGGAAGTTTAATAAATTTAATTTTGTCCTTATTTCTAAATAAAATCATAAATATACCCAGTGCTACGACTAACGATACGACTACAATTATAAACCAAGTTGAGAACGTTGTTCCCTTTACGCCTTCCCACATATCGTTTATATCCATTAGTGCGTCAGAAGAAAAATTCTTCATAACGGCACACCTAGATATTTCGGCTAAAGTCGGATACTGTGCTATAAGTCTTCCATATCCTTCAGTAGATATTAAAACCGTATATTCGCCTTCTTCAGCGCCGTAAAAATATGATAGGTCTGCTATCATATAACCAAGTTCAGACATATCTTCAGCGCTTATTTCGGCTATATCAGTCTTTCCTGCGTCTTCAAGCAAATATTCCGTTTCGTCAAACCAACCCAAAACCACTTCGTCAAAAAGCGTAGTTTGGTATTCTTCTTCCGTTTCTTCGTCGTAAAGCGTAAATTCGCCGTTCGCAACTATACTAGTATATCCCGTATAGTCCATATTCCTATAAACGCTTTCGGGACGTGTGATAAATTCTAGGAACTTATACGTTGCGTCGTAATTTGTACTGCCCGACGGCATTACGAATCCGTCAAACCAAATATTACTGCCCTCGTCGGGAATATAATATCCTAAACTTCTCGTTTTGCTTTCGTCTAAAACCGTTCCGTCTTCGTCTTCAGCGTCGCCCGACGCTACGTCTATTGCGTAAGCGGCGTCTCCACTCCACGCTACGTAAGCGTTAATATTGCCTAAAATTATATCGTTTTTTCCACTATCTACTTCAAAACCGTATAACATGGGTTTAAGTGATTTTAGCGTTTCACCAACGGCGTCGATATTTTCCTTTTCTATTCTATTTAAGATTTCCGAAATTTTTTGGTTATCATTTTCTAAAACGGCATGCTTTAATTCATCTTCGTAAGTCATTGCAAGTCCTACGATAAACGAATCTCTAACGGCGTCTTTTATAGTTATGGTTCCCGATAATTCTTGATTTTCAAACGGTCCATGCCAAGAGTTTACGTCT
>JAZQWW010000111.1:0-1225 GCA_045632585.1 Christensenellaceae bacterium | reverse complement strand
TATAAAAAGGCATGGCGAAAGCCTTTTCACTATCTAAAAAAAGCGAAAAACACTGATAAACACATAAAAGGCATATAAAAAGAGCCGTATATTTTTTAAGCCTAAATTTTTTCACGCCCGTAGTATGTGAATTATTAAAATAATAAATACTTAAACTGCTTGCAAAACAATTAAATAAAGTATAAAATATAACTATGCAAAAGACTTTTGATTTTAAGGATAATTTTGAAATAATGCTTTCGGTTGCGTCGGGCGTTGAAAGCGTTTTAAAAACCGAACTTAAGCGTCTTAATATTGAAGATTACAAATGTGACAACGGTTCAATAACATTTTTAGGCGACGCATTATCGGTTGCAAAATGCAATATAAATCTTCGCACGGCGGATAGAGTGTATATCAAAATTGCTGAATTCGACGCATTTACCTTTAACCAACTTTTCGACGGAACGGCGTGTTTGCCTTGGGAAAATTATTTTCCAAAAGATGCTAACGTAATCGTCAACGGTAAGTGTGTAAAAAGCGACTTGTTTTCCATTACGGACTGTCAAAAAATAATAAAAAAAGCCATATCGGTTAGGCTTTGCGAAAAATATAGGGTAAATAGGCTTGAAGAAAGCGGAAGTATTTACGCACTAGATTTTTATTTGTTTAAAAACCGCCTAATTTTGCGACTTAACACTAGTGGTGCAGGGCTACACAAAAGGGGTTATAGAGATTTAGTAGGTATTGCACCGATAAAGGAAACTCTTGCGTCAGCGCTATTATTGATGAGTGATTTTTATTATCTTCGTCCGTTTGCAGACCCGTTTTGTGGTTCGGGAACACTTGCTATAGAAGGCGCTAGAATAGCGCTAAATATTGCTAGTGGAATAGGAAGAAGGTTTGCATTTAACGACTGGCAAAATTTTGACCAAAGAGCGTATGATTTAGCCTTTGAAGAAGCCAAAGATAAAGAAAATAGAAACGTAAATCTAGATTTTTATGCTAGCGATATTGATAAAAAAGCAGTAAATTTAGCAATGCACCACGCGGAACGTGCCGGCGTTAAGGATAAAATTAAATTTAGTGTGTGTGACGTTAAAAATTTTAAGACTTCGCACGATAAAGGAACAATCGTCACTAACCCACCATACGGCGAAAGAGTTTACGATAGGCTAGAGGCTGAACAGTGCAATAAAAGTCTAGGCAGGATAAAGAAAGAAAATCCCGATTGGTCGATATTTGC
>JAZQWW010000110.1:0-1569 GCA_045632585.1 Christensenellaceae bacterium | reverse complement strand
AAACGTATTAAATAGAGAAACGCTACTTAAAGCGTACGAAAACCCTGAAGATTACCCTAACCTTACCATTAGAGTATCGGGCTACGCCGTAAACTTTAACAAACTTTCTCGTGAACAACAAAAAGAAGTAATTTCTAGGACCTTCCATGAAAGTTTGTAGCGAAGTTTTAGGGAAAATTCATTCCTTTCAAAGTTTAGGCACGGTTGACGGACCGGGCGTTAGATTCGTCGTGTTCACGCAAGGCTGTAATCTTAGGTGTGCTTGCTGTCATAACCCCGACACGTGGGATATAAACGGCGGAAAGTCTTATACTGCAATGCAGGTGCTAGAAAAAGCAATAAGGTTTAAGGAATATTTTGGCGATAAAGGTGGAATTACCGTTTCGGGTGGAGAACCACTTTTGCAACCCGATTTCGTCAAAGAACTATTTATTCTTTGTAATCAAAACAAAATAAATACCTGTCTTGATACTTCTGGTAGCGTCATTTCGGGTAAAGTTTTAGAACTATTAGATTACACCGATAGGGTTTTGCTAGATATTAAATATACTAATAACGAAAGTTATGAAAAATTCGTAGGTTGCTCTCTTGATAAAGTGCTTGAATTTTTAGGCGTGCTAAATCAAAAAAAAATAAAAACCACCGTTCGTCAAGTAATTATTCCAACAATTAACGACAACAAGCAGAATATATTAAGACTAAAAGAAATTGTAAAAAATTATCCGTGTGTAGATAAAATTGAACTTTTACCATTTAAGAAAATTTGCGCGGTTAAATACGACGAACTGAACGTTCCCTTCCCTTTTAAGCATTTACCTACGCCAAAAGAAGAGCAAATAAAAACTCTTATTAAACTTTTGAATGAATAATTAACGATAAAATTATTGCCTTTTCGGCAAATAGCCTTTATAATGTTTATATAAAAACAAGGCAACAAAGGAAACGTATGGACGCTTTTATTATAATGCTTAAAAACGTAATAGTGTTTATTGCTCTTGCAATTCCCGGATATTTACTTATTAAATGCAAGGTGCTAAAAAACGAGAATTCGGTAGTTCTTTCTAAAATACTATCACTCGTTGCAATGCCATTTCTTATTGTTTCGGGAACGCTTACGGTTAACTTTACCGGTCAAACGATTATAAATTTAATTTGGGCTGGTGTTTTTGGAATCGTTTTTACGTTTGTATTGTTCTTTTTGTCTAAAGCAATGGTCACAAAGTCCTTTGACAAAAATAGTCCTTTAGGCAAAGATAAAATTCAGGGTATGGAAAGATTTTGTGCGATATTTCCAAACAACGGATTTTTAGGAATTCCACTTGCTATTGCAGTTTTTGGAAGTAATAGCCTAATAGTTGCTTACCTTGTTATAATTAATATCGTTAACAATACGCTTATTTACACACTCGGCGTTTATTTAATTTCGGGTGACAAAAAATCTATCGATATAAAAAAGATTTTACTCAACCCCGTGCTTTTAGGCTTTATTGCAGGTCTAATATTAAACCTAACTAAAGTGACGAAATTCTTGCCTGAAGTTGCAACTTATTCCGAACACTTTAAGAACTT
>JAZQWW010000109.1:0-19613 GCA_045632585.1 Christensenellaceae bacterium | reverse complement strand
AATTCCCAAAGCTCGTCGTCAATAGAGTTGCCTGACGATAATATAACGTCGGTCAAATCTAATACTTCGATTTCGAAAACGGGACTTTCATATTTTGCTTTTTTCAAAACAATACCCCTTCCTGTCATTACTGATTTTTCTTTTATTATATATAATGTTTCCCTTACCAAGCCTTCAAAAGATATAATGACAGTTATCCAATTATACAGTTTTATTGTATTCTATTTGCCCTGTTTTGTCAACCCTTTTTTTAAAGTTTTTGCACTTTTTTTAACGTTTTTTTGCCATTTTTTAGCATTTTTGTTAGATATACACACCTATTGTATTTTAATCTTTTTTAGCACACAATATCTAGAATTCACCAACAAAAAAACACCGATTTTTGTCGGTGTTTTAATTTAAAATGCTTTTAGTTCGGTTATTATTCCGTCCAAGTATTCGTCTTGACTGACTTTTTCTTCTCTAAATTTTCCGTTTTCGTAGATTATCTCCGTCACTGATGCGTTAGTCACCCACGGCACTTTTTGCATATCTTCGTCGGCAAACCCACGAATCTTACACTCTAGCGCGCGTATTACCCCTGCGTGTGTGGCTATTACTATGGTTTTGCCGTTCTCTATCTTGGCTATTTCTTCTAGCCTTTTATAAGAACGCTCCATTAGTTCTATACCGTTCTCTCCACCCGTACAATGAGTGTTGCTCATATCTTCTTTCCACGCTCTATAGTCTTCTTCGTGGTCACGCTCTATTTCTTCGGGCGTTTTACCTTCCCACTCGCCACCGTAGATTTCTCTGAACGCTTTTTCTTTTATAACCTTTTTATTCAGTTTATCGGCTATTCCTTTAACCGTGTCTACAGCCCTACTTAAATCACTACTGTAAACTTCGTCTACTTTATAATTGTTTAGAACGAACTCGCACACCTTTTCGGCTTGTTTTTGCCCCGTTTCCGAAAGCCCGATATCCGTTTGCCCAGTAAACGTTCGCATTGCGTTCGACAAACTAAATCCGTGCCTAACTAAAAGTATAGTCGTCTTTTGTGCCATTTCTTTATGCCTTTTCTTTAAGTTTTACTTTACCACACAGGTATTCGGCGTACGAATAAGTCGTTTTACCTTTATATTCTTCGCCGTCGGGCTTGACCGTGAATAGCGCCGGATATACTCCTTGTAGCACACCCGTGTACTTCGCTATCTTGTTTCTTCCAAGATTGACCGTCACGTCCACTCTCTTTTCTCTTAACCCGTTTACCCACGCTTTTATTTCTTGCAGGCTGATTTTTTCTTTTATCATACCTGCTTTATTGACCACTTTCGCCTTTTTTATACCTACTCGTCGTCTTCCTCGTCTAGTTCTTCATCATCGTCTTCGTCGTCTAGTCCTTCATCGTCTTCAAAGTCCGAATCTTTTATTTCAGGAATATAGAAATCGTCGTCTTCGTCGTTTTCTTCACTTTCGTATATTTCTTCTTCCTCTTCGTCAAACATCTCGTCGCCTTCTTCTTCTACCATCTTTGAAAGCGACAACATTTCTTCACTCTCTTCTTCGTCGTCTTCGTCTTCTTCGAGATATTCCTTCCACGATTCGTCGTCTTCTATTTCTTCAGACTCTGCGCGCTCAAGTTCCCTCAAACAACTCTTGCACATCTTTTCCCCGTCTGCGATATAGTTTTGATGACATCTTGGACATAAATCCATCGCTTCTACTTCGCTTTCGTCTTCGTCTATTGCAAATATGAGTTTCGGACCTTTCTTTAGTTCCGCTTTACATACGTCGCAGTATTCTTCTCCGTCTATCATATAATTCAAATTACATCTAGGACATTTTACGTATTTCGCCATATGTTTTTCTCCACACATTATATATATTGCTCGTGGTGGCTTTTTTGCCACTCTCCAACTCGCACTATATTATATCCGTATGTCCTTAGTTTGTAAACTGTTTTTTTCGTTTTTTTTGGCTTTTTTTCGATTTTTTTTACTTTGTTTTCACTTTAAGCGCGCTCTAGTATCATTTTATCTGCCACTAGTGCTATAAATTCACTGTTTGTCGGTTTCTCCGCTCCCATATACGCACGCGCGCCTAATATTTTATTTATGTTTTCTATCCTACCCCTATTCCAAGCAACTTCGATTGCGTGGCGTATCGCACGTTCCACCTTTGACGGCGTAGTTTCAAACTTTTCCCCGATTGAAGGATATAGTTTCTTGGTCACGTTGTTTATCACGTTCGGCTCGTTTATCGCCATTTTTACGCCTTCCCTTAAAAACGTGTACCCTTTTATGTGTGGTGGTATACCCACGTTTATAAATATTCTGCTTATCCTTTCGTCTACGCTCTCTTTTTCTCTATTCCCCCTAATATCTTGCTCGCCAGCCGTTAGACACATCTCTTTCATTCGCTCTTTCAAAATTTCTACGTTTAACGGCTTTCCCATAAAATAGTCGGCACCACTATTTATTGCGCTTGCAACTATTTCTTCACACATTAACGCACTTACAACTATTATTTTCGTTTGTGGTTTCATTTCTCGCACTTTCTTTATTACCGATATCCCGTCTTCTCCGCCAAGTACTAGACCTGTAAGTAAAAATTCGGGCTCTAATAAACGTATTTCTTTTACCGCTTGAACACCGTCTACGCTTGCGCCCACAACTTCAAATTCTTCTCCCCTTTCGATTTGCTCTTTTAGTTCTTCGTTAAGCTCTTTCGTGTGTTGCAATAAATACACCGTCTTTCCCACTGTTCGTTCTCCTTTAATTTTTGAGCTTTTATTATATTTTACAACATTATTTTCAATAACACAATGTTTCTGTACAAAAATATTGTCGATTTTTGTAAAATATTCAAAAATACTTTTATTAAAGGTTGCTTTGAAGTTTAAAAACAAAAAACGGCTCGTTTTTGTCGAGCCGTTTGGATTGATTTTGTTTGGTCTATTCGGTCACTGGGTCGAATAGTTTTTCTGCTTCTTGGAAATAGAATTTTAATTCTTCTACTAGTCTATTTCTTGCCGTTTCGTAGTCGCCGTCTTTTAATAGTTTTGCTCTATAGGTTTTAGCCGTGTCGTATGCACTACTAAACTCCGAATAGTTTGTGCTAGTCACGTCTTTTAATGCATAGTAGTATTCGCCAAGTTTTACTGCCTTTTCTACTTCCTCAAGTTTTTCTTCGTAGCCTTCTTCTAGGTTTTTGTACGCTTTCTTGTTCTTCTTCAATTCTTCAAGGCTTGCTTTCGCTTTTTCATAACTTTCTACCTTGAATTTGCCTTCGGCATCAATAGTGTATTCTAATTCTTGTTCGATTGCGTCAATTAATTCTTCGGTCTTGTTCGCGTAATCTGCATCAGTCATTTTACCGAGCATTACTGCGCCTTCAAGATAATACGTGGTCACGTCGTTTTCCGTCTTTTCTTTTACTTCGCTTGCTAGGTTGATGTAGTTAACGTAATTACTTCCACCCTTGCTTGCATTGATATAAAATAGGTAAGGCGTTTCGCCGATTTTTATTATTGACGGTGCGTACCAGGTGTTATCTATTTCGTTTTGGCTTACCTTAACTGCTTCTGCGCCATTTTCATTAAGCGCAATTCTCGATACGCCGTTTGCACTATCTACGTAGTAAAGGTCGTTGCCGTAAATTCCTAAAATATCAACTACTACGTCTTTTTTGATTACGTTTTCTCTAATTGCGCTTTCACTCTTTTTTAGCGACGCTTTAACCAAGTATTCGCCGTTTGTGTCTACGTAGTAGGCTTCGCTAAAACTCTTGATTAGCGTTGCACTGCTTAACACGTCCGCATTTGCAATTTCTACAGGTGCGTTTAACGCATTTAGTTTTGCGCCTAAAAGCACTTCGTCTACGTAAGCGTTTTTAACGCTGTAGAATAAGTAGTCTTCTGAAAAATATTTTAGAGTATATTTGTTCTTTTGTCCGTTGCCGTCTAGAATTTTCTTGCCGTAGAATTCGTTGCCTTCTTCTACTGTGTCGCCCACGCTGTAGGTATAAATAGCGTTGTAATCGGCTTCTGTTCTAGCATAGTTTGCTAGCGACGCTTTTTCGGCAATATAGTTTTCTGCGTAAACGGTGGTGCTGTAAACAATTGCTAGCGCACCGTCAACGTCTGTAAACATATACGCTGATAAACTTTCGTATTTGTCTTTTTGGTCCGAAACGGTTTTTGCTACCGTTATCTTTTCGCCGGTTGCCGTATTATACGAATAGATTGCCAAATCGGTTGCGTCGTAATAAACGATATAAACTACGCCGTCAACTTCAGCCATTCTATATTCGTAAGTGACAGAACCTGCGTCGAAAAATTCTTGAGTTTCACTTCCGTCAAGTTTGGTTCTAGCAAACGTCATTTGACTTTTAGCAACGTCACCCGACGAACTTTTGTGAACTGACGGAGTTCCGTAGTAAACGTAATCCCCAAAAATATAGAAACTTGAGCTTAAATCTTCTGCAATGAATAGTTTAGGAACAACTACTTGCGCTTCGTTCTTGCCTTCTAATATAGATTGCTTGGTTGCAACCATAAGCGAGCCTTTTTCTACTTTACCAAAAGTATTATCGCCTTCCTTATCTGCTACTCCGTTTATGAAATATACGTAATTTTCAGTTTCAACCATAAACCCGTGTCTTGCAACTACTGCGCCCGGGGTAGTCAACGTGGGTTTTTGCCAACCGCCACCACACGCACCTAGCATTGCAGTCACACCAAGTATTAGCGTCGTAATTATTATTGCTATAAGTTTTTTCATATTCTCTCCGTCTAATGGGTAATTTTTAAATTTCTCGAATATAATAATTATACAATTATATATTATAAACTACTTTGTCTTTTTTTGCAATGAATTTTTTATTTTTTAATCGGAATTTTTGTCACAAGGAGAACGAAATATGGATAAATTTGGCATTTTTAACGTTTTAAATTCTTTAGCAGGGTTATACGGCAAACTTCAAAACCAAAACCCCGACGAAACCAGACAGGTTTTAACCACACAAACAGTAGCACCAAAAGAGAAAATTCCTAGTCGTGCTACCGTAGCACCTTTGCAAAGTGGGATGATTAACACTATGCAATCTCACGACGAATTCGTAAAGCGTGTTCTTGAAAAATCAAAAAAATAAAAGATTGCTAAAAAGCAATCTTTTGCGTTTTATTCTAGCAATATTTTTTGCAAATTTCCAGCATCTCGTCTAATCTTTGCTCCATTTCGTCTGCAAGTTTCAACTGCGTTCTTGCACGTACTAAATTGTGCTCTTGATAACGTATGCTAAAGTATTTATCGCCCGAAAGATAATCTCCTAAAAATCTCATGCCCAGTTCTAACGCAATCAAGTAAGCACTATACGGCAATAATTCGATTTCTTTTTGGGTAATGCTATTTTTAACAGCACCACAAAATCCTTTTGCGTACGCCTCGAATAAGTTTACGTCGAAATGCACTTTTTCTAAATCTTGCTCGTCTTCTTCAGCCGTTGACGCACCAAATCTAATACTATCCCCAAAATCGTAAAGCATAGAACCCGGCATAACGGTATCTAAATCGATAATTGCTCTTGCCTGCTTGGTGTCGGCGTCTAATAAAATATTGTTAAGTTTAGTATCGTTATGCGTCACTCTTAACGGGATACTGCCGTCGTCAAGTCCGTCTACTATTTTAGATAACTTGTCGGCGTGTGAGGTAATAAACTCAATTTCCTTTAAGCAGTTTTTTGCTCGACCTTCGGTGTCGCTAGCAAGAACTTTCTTAAAATCTTGATAACGAACGGGAGTATTGTGGAAATTTGGAATAATTTCTACTAAAACCGACGCATCAAAATTTGCAAGGTGGTTTTGAAACTCGCCGAAAGCCTTACCCGTGTTTTCGAAAACTTTGTCGTCCGTGACCGTTTGATAAGTCACCGTGTTTTCAATAAGTTTATTCATTCTTATAGACTTTTCGCCTGCTAAATAATTCTTGCCGTCCTTGGTTGGAACAATTTCAAGCGTTTCTACACCAATTGAAGAAAGATATTTTGTGACGGCACAAACGTTATTCATAAGCCCTTCGATATTTTTAAAAACCGTAGAGTTCATAATTTGCATAACGTAGCGTTTTTTATCCGTCGTCACCAAAAAAGTTTTGTTAATATGTCCCTTGCCAAACGGCAAAACCGAGAGTATCTCACCTTCTATCGAAAACTGCGTGGCTAATTTTTCATATTCTTTGGTACAATCCATTTTATATCCCCTTACCGCAAAATATATTATCACAGTTTTTCTCTATTGTATATAGGTTTTTTTATTTTTATCGTTTTTTTAATGCAAAAAGCGTACTTTTTTGAAATTTTAAAATAAAAAAGAAACAACCCGTAATGAGTTGTTTCCATTTTTTGAAATTATCTCTTTGAGAATTGTGGAGCACGACGTGCTTTCTTTAAGCCGTACTTCTTTCTTTCCTTCATTCTCGAATCTCTGGTTAAGAAACCTTCTTTCTTAAGAGCAGTTCTGGTTTCAGGTTCTGCTTCAAGAAGAGCCCTTGCAATACCGTGACGGATTGCGCCTGCTTGACCGGTAAATCCACCGCCGTTTACGTTAACGATTACGTCGTATTTAGCAGTTGCGCCAACTAATTCAAGTGGTTGACGAACGATGTATTTTAACGTATCAAGGCAAAGATATTCGTCCATGCTTTTTCCGTTAATGGTAATCGTGCCGTCGCCAGCAGGTATTAAACGAACACGGGCGATTGCTTTTTTACGTCTACCCGTTCCCCAAAATTGTACTTTCTTTTTACTCGTTGCTTTTGCCATAATTACACCTCAATTAGAAAAGTTTAAGCGCTTCTGGTTTTTGGGCTTGGTGGCCGTGTTCTGCGCCTTTATAAACTTTAAGTTTGGTTAGCATTTTTCTACCAAGACTGTTCTTGGGAAGCATGCCTTTAACCGCTTCGTAAACCGCTAAATCAGATTTGTTTGCCATAAGGGTTTTGTATTGAATTTCCTTAAGCGAACCAATGTGACCGGTGTGATATCTGTACATTTTCTTTTCAAGCTTTTTACCCGTTAAAACAACTTTATCGGTATTTATGATGATTACGAAATCACCAGTATCAACGTTGGGCGTGTAGGTGGGTTTGTTTTTGCCACGAAGAATTGCAGCAACTTTAGATGCTAAACGACCAAGTACTACACCTTCAGCGTCTACAACGTACCATTTTCTTTCTACGTCTTGGGTGTGCGCCATGTATGTTTTCATTTTTATTATCTCCTTGTAGATTTGACGTCTGTAAGCATTTAACCTGTCCACGAAACAGGCATTTCGGAGGGCTAATCCTTAAAATTTTTCACAAAACGCCTAAATATATTAAAATATTTTTAATATTTAGTCAAGCATTTTTTATAGTTTTTGCCAAGTTTTTGCTAAATTTTTACGCATTTTTGCAGTTTTTTCTTTTTAACACATTATATTGTGTTCGAAATTATTTTAAGCACAATTTAGTATATAACTTCTTTAAGGCAAAGCGCCTTGGCTGGCATAGTGGCCACGCCTTGACTGCGCTTTCCGCTTAAAAGCATATCTTTTAGCGCCGTTTCGTCCATATCGCCCTTGCCTACTTTTATAAGCGTTCCAACGATAATTCTAACCATATTGTATAAAAAGCCGTTCCCCGTCACCGAAATTACTAGGTCTTGTCCGCTTTTATCAATATTTATTCGGTAAATCTCTCTAACCGTAGTTTTAACGCTACTTCCCGTTGCCGAAAAGGCTACGAAATCGTGTTTCCCTAACAATACCTTGCTAGCGCTTATCATTTTATCAACGTCAAGTTCCCCTTGAATTTTATGCGCATACCTTTCTTTTAATGGGTTTTGAACGTCGGATAAATATAAGTGATATTCGTAGGTTTTTTGTTTGGCGCATTTTCTTGCGTTAAAATTACAGTCCACCGCTTGGCTGTTTAAGACTTTAACGTCGTCAGGCAACACCGTATTTAGGGCTTTATAAAAATTCTCGGCGGGAATAGTCGAATTCGTTTCAAACGACGCAACCTGTCCTTTTGCGTGAACGCCTGCGTCAGTCCTTCCACTACCAACCACTTTTACGTCTTCACCCGTAATTTGTTTAATAGCGCTTTGCAAAACTTCTTGAACGCTTATTCGGTTTTTTTGAATTTGCCAACCAGCGTAATTAGTTCCGTCGTAGCAAATAGTAAGTTTTATAGTCATACGGCAAGCACCAAATAAAATTTATTTAGATATATCACGCCGAAAAAAAGCGCAACGACAAAAAGCGTTCCTAATAAATCTCTAAACGATAGTTTCATTTTTTTGTATTTCGTACGAACTTTACTACCGGCAAAACACCTTGCATCCATAGCGTCGGCAAGTTCTTCTGCCCTACGGAACGAACTTATAAGAAGTGGAATAAGCACGGGAATAAGCGCCTTAACTCTTTTGAAAATATTGCCCGATTCAAAGTCTGCGCCCCTTGCCTTTTGGGCTTTAATAATTCTATCCGTTTCGTCGATAAGCGTTGGAATAAACCTTAGCGCAATACTCATAATTAGCGCAAATTCGTGAACGGGGAATTTTATCCACTTAAGCGGGGTTAAAAGGCTTTCGATACCGTCCGATATTTCAACGGGCGACGTGGTATAGGTAAGTAGAGACGCACCGAAAACTATAAGCATAATTCTAGCAACTAAAAAGCCTGCGTTTAGTAAGCCTTGGTCGGTTATAAAACCACCTTCCCAAAGTGGCGTTCCAGACTTATTGAAAAATAGTTGTAAGACGGCCGAAAATATAACGAAAAACATTATCGCTTTAACGCTTTTTAATACTTTTCCGAAAGGAACTTTAGCAAAAACAGTAGCGATTAAAACGAATAAAAAGCAAAGTGCAAAGCCTAAAAAATGGAAAGATTTAACCAGAAAAACTGCAACGATATAGGCTATTGTAAGCAAGATTTTTACCCTTGCGTCCATACTATGAACGAACGACTTGGTGGGGTAATATTGACCTAAAGTAATTTCTTTCATTACTTTTCTACCCCCGTAAGTTTTTCTATTTCTTTTATGAAACCTTGGACGGTAATTTTACCGTCTAAATTTATTCCGTTTTCCTTAAGTTTAGTGATTAAATACGCCGTAAGTGGCATTTTTAAACCGCATTTAGATAGAGTTTCAGCGTCGAAAAACACTTCTTCGGCACTGCCTTGTTTAACGATTTCGCCGCCCAAAAATACGGCTACTTTGTTGCAATTTTCGGCAACGAAATCCATATCGTGCGAAACGATAATAATAGTTTTAACGAAGTCTTCGTGAAGTTTTTTTAGTATTGAAACGAATTCTCTTTTGCCTTTTGGGTCAAGCCCTGCAATAGGCTCGTCAAGAACCAAAACTTCGGGACGAGTGACGATAACGCCTGCAATAGCCACTCTTCTTTTTTGTCCACCCGAAAGTTCAAATGGCGACTTGTCCTTGATTTCTAGGTAGTCAAGACCCATAGTGGTAAGCGCACTAGCAACACGACTTTCAATTTCTTCGCTCTGCATATCGGGGAAGAAGTTTTTAAGTCCGAAAGCCACGTCGTCAAACACCGTTTCTGCGAAAAGTTGGTATTCGGGGTATTGAAAAACCATACCCACTTTGCTACGAAGTTTTTTGTAATCACAATCGCTAGAAAGATTAAATTCGCCAACTCTAATTTCGCCTGAATTTTTCTGAACTTTTATAAGCCCGTTAAGATGTTGAACGAAAGTGGATTTTCCACTACCCGTTTTTCCTATAATGCCGAAGAAATCGCCTTCGTTTATGGTTAGGTTTATTTTTTTAAGTGCGTGGACGGCTATCTTGGAATTTTTTGCATAAGAATACGAAAGATTTTTTACTTCAACTTGCATAATTCCTCCAACAAACTCTCTTTATCCATAACCACGCCTAAATCTATGCCCTTGTCACGAATTTTTTCGGCAAGGTAGGTCGCTAGTGGAAGTTCTAGCCCGTAAGATTTAATTTCGCTAGCATTAGAAAAAATTTCTTTAGGCGAACCCGTCATAACGATTTTACCTTTGCTCAAAACTATAACTCTATCAGCCTGTAAAACTTCGTCCATATAGTGAGTGATAGCAATAACCGTCACGCCTTGTTCACGGTTAAGTTTTTTTACGATAGAAAGTATTTCGTCCCTGCCTTGTGGGTCGAGCATAGCCGTAGACTCGTCAAGAACTAAAACCTGTGGTTTTAGCGCAAGAACGCCTGCAACGGCAACACGTTGTTTTTGACCACCCGAAAGACGCTCTGCCGAGCCGTGTCTAAACTCCTGCATACCAACAGCGTCAAGCGCAAAGTCTATTCTTTTGCCTATTTCTTCACGCGCGAATCCTAAATTTTCGGGGCCGAAAGCCACGTCGTCTTCAACTATAGAAGCAACGAGTTGGTTGTCGGGGTTTTGGAATACCACGCCCACCCTTTTTCTAATTTCAAAAAGATTGTTTTTATCCGATAAATCAAGCCCGTCAACGACGATTTTACCAGAATCCGGCTTAATAAGACCGTTGAAAAGTTTAGCAAGCGTGCTTTTTCCACTTCCGTTATGACCTATAACGGCGACGTATTCGCCTTTTTTTATGGAAAGCGAAACTTCGTCAATAACGCTTACTTGCTTATCGTAAGAATAACAAATTTTATCGGCAACGAGAATATCCATAATTCGTCCTTTTTCAAAATGCTCTAACGCTTATTTTAACACAAAAAAAAGTAATTATCAAGGATATGGGCGCAATAATAAAAAGTTGACAAAATTCGTTAAGAAAATTTTCCTTTTCCATTGACTTAAAGATTTTAAGTATGTATAATGTTAGTTGGTATTAATAAAATTAATATAATTAAAAATATACTTCGGAGGATTACACAATGAAAAAGATGACTATCGACGGCAATACCGCCGCCAGCCACGTAGCGTACGCCTTTTCGGAAGTAGCGGCAATCTACCCGATTACCCCTTCTTCACCAATGGCAGAAGTTGCAGACGAATGGGCAGCGCTTGGCAGAGAAAACATGTTCGGTCAAAAACTCCGTCTTGCTGAAATGCAATCGGAAGCAGGTGCTGCAGGCGCAGTACACGGTTCGCTAACGGCAGGCGCTTTGACTACCACCTACACGGCTAGCCAAGGTTTACTTTTAATGATTCCTAACATGTACAAAATCGCAGGTGAATTACTTCCTACGGTTTTCCACGTAAGTGCGAGAGCGCTCGCTGCTCACTCACTTAACATATTTGGCGACCACGCCGACGTTATGGCTTGTCGTCAAACGGGCTTTGCAATGCTAGCAAGCAACTCTGTACAAGAAGTTATGGATTTAGCGCTAGTTGCACACCTTTCAACCTTAAAATCAAAAGTTCCTTTCTTGCACTTCTTCGACGGTTTTAGAACCAGTCACGAAGTTAGCAAAATCGACGCTATCGAATACGAAGAAATGAAAGCGCTTGTTGATATGAAAGATATCGAAGACTTTAGAGCAAGAGCGTTAAACCCAGAACACCCCGTTCAAAAAGGTACGGCTCAAAACTCTGACATTTACTTCCAAAACAGAGAAACTGCTAACAGTTATTACGTAGCAACCCCTGCTATCGTTCAAGAAATGATGGATAAGGTTAATAAACTTACGGGTAGAAATTACCACTTATTCGACTACGTAGGCGCACCTGACGCTGAAAATATCGTAGTTCTAATGGGTAGTGGTGCTGACGCTGTTGAAGAAACCATTAACAAAATGAATAAAGAAGGTCACAAAGTTGGTATGCTTAAAGTTAGACTTTATAGACCTTTTGCGATTGATAGTTTCGTTGACGCTCTTCCAAAAACCGTTAAGAAGATTGCAGTTCTTGATAGAACTAAAGAAGCAGGCTCGCTTGGTGAACCTTTATATCTAGACGTTTGCTCGGCACTTCTTGAAAAGGGTATGACCGATATTAAGGTTGTTGGTGGTAGATACGGTTTAGGCTCTAAAGAATTCAATCCTTCAATGATTTATTCGGTTTACAAAAACCTTGAACAAGAAAATCCAAAGAACCACTTCACCGTAGGTATTTATGAAGACGTGACTAATTCGTCACTAGACTTTAGCGAAAAATACGACGCTGCACCTGAAGGCACGGTAAGTTGTAAGTTCTGGGGCTTAGGCTCTGACGGAACGGTTGGCGCAAACAAAAACTCTATTAAGATTATCGGTGACCATACAGACCTATACGCACAAGGCTACTTCTTCTACGACAGTAAAAAGTCAGGTGGTATTACCGTTTCTCACTTACGTTTCGGAACTACGCCTATTCAATCTGCATACCTAATCGACTCTGCAGACTTCGTACAATGTTCAAATCCTTCGTACATCACTCGTTATAATATGACGGGCGACATAAAGAATAACGGTACCTTCCTTTTCAATACTTCTGCAAAATCTGCTGAAGAACTTGAAAACGTACTTCCTGCATACGTAAAACGTGATATTGCAAACAAGAACATCAAACTTTACGTAATCGACGCTATTAAGATTGCAAGTGAACTTGGTCTTCGTGGAAGAACAAACACCATACTTCAATCTGCTTTCTTTAAGGTTGCAAACATTATTCCTTACGACCAAGCAGTTGATTATATGAAGAAAATGGCTTACAAGTCGTTTGCTAAAAAGGGCGACGCTATCGTTCAAATGAACTATAACGCTATCGACTCTGCTGCGGCAAACCTAATCGAAATTAAAGTTCCAGAAAGTTGGAAAACTACCGAAGTAGGCGCACCAATGGCAGAAGTTGCGTGCGATAAATACTTCAAAGATATCGTTCATCCAATTCTAGTTCTTGAAGGCGACAAACTTCCATCATCGGCATTTAACGCAGACGGTACCGTTCCTGTAGGAACTACTCAATTTGAAAAACGTGGCGTTGCAGTAAACGTTCCACAATGGAATGCTGATAAATGTATTCAATGTAATCAATGTGCGTTCGTATGTCCACACGCATGTATTAGACCTGCAGTAGTGGCTGAAGGCAAAGAAAAACCTGCATCTTTCATTACTAAAGCAATGATAGGAAACAAAGGCTACGAATACAGAATGCAAGTATCTCCACTTGACTGTATGGGTTGTGGCGTTTGCGCAGACATTTGTCCTTCTAAAGAAAAAGCACTTACGATGGTTCCACTTGGCTCTATAGTTGCTGAAGAAACCGTAAACTACGAATACAGCGAAAAACTTGAACCTGTTGACGTATCTAACTGCCCAGGTTGCAAACAATCAACCGTTAAGGGTAGCCAATTCAGTAAACCTTTATTCGAGTTCTCTGGCGCTTGCGCAGGCTGTGGCGAAACTCCATACGTAAAAGTTATCACCCAACTATTCGGCGATAGAATGATTGTTGCAAACGCAACGGGTTGTTCTTCAATTTACGGTGGCTCTGCACCGACCTGTCCATACACCACTAATAAAGAAGGTAAAGGACCTGCTTGGGCAAACTCACTATTCGAAGACAACGCTGAATTTGGTTATGGTATGAACCTTGCTTATAAGGCACGCCGTACTAAAATCGAAGAAGATATGCGCTCTGCATTTGATAAAGTAAACGAAAAAACCAACGCTGCTTTCTCTGCTTGGCTTGCTGATAAAGAAGACGCTGAAAAGAGCAAAGTTGCCGCTGAAATGGTTAAAGAAGCGCTTAAAACTGAAACGGCTGAAGGTCTTGATTACGTTAAAGGCAACCTAGACTGCCTAGTAAAACCATCAATTTGGATTTTCGGTGGTGACGGTTGGGCTTACGATATCGGCTACGGCGGATTAGACCACGTTCTAGCATCAGGCGAAAACGTTAACGTTCTAGTTCTTGACACCGAAGTTTACTCTAACACGGGTGGTCAAGCAAGTAAATCAACGCCAACCGGCTCAATTGCAAAATTCGCTGCTGCTGGTAAGAGAGTTAAGAAGAAAGACCTTGGTATGATGGCTATGAGTTATGGATACGTATACGTAGCACAAGTATCAATGGGCTCAAATAAACAACAACTTCTAAACGCTTTAATCGAAGCAGAAAAATACGACGGACCATCACTCATCATTGCTTACGCACCTTGTATCAACCACGGTATCAATATGATGAAGAGTCAAGAAGAAGAAAAGAAAGCAGTTGATTGTGGATACTGGCAATTATATCGTTATAACCCAGCATTACTTGACGATGGAAAGAATCCGTTCACGCTAGATTCTAAAGAACCTACGGGCGACTATAAAGCGTTCTTACTTGGCGAAACGAGATATGCATCACTTATGAAGGCTAGACCTGAACAAGCAGAAGAACTATTTAAGAAAACCGAAAAGGATAGTAAAGATAGACTTGCTTCTTACAAGCGTCTTGCTGATAAGTAATTTTACAAAAGATAAAAAAGAACTTGGATTTTTAAGTCCAAGTTCTTTTTCTATACCCTAAAAATTAGAGATTACCTTGATAAAATTATTTGTGTATAGTATAATAGTTTAAACGATATATTAGAAATCGTGAACAAGGATAAAAATGATTAAAACTTCTATTAGATTTTTTGAAAGCGTTCCCGTTCGTTCTGTGTGGGATGAAGAAACTTCTCGTTGGTGGTTATGTGCTGTTGATATTATAGAAGCGCTTTCTTTAAGTTCTTCTCCAAGAATATATTGGGCAACTATAAAACGCAGAAATCCGCAGTTGATTGCAATTTGCAAACAACTGAAAATAACAGCGAAAGACAGCAAGAAATATTTGACGGACGTTATAGATGATAATGGGTTAAATTTGCTTATAGCAATTCTTCCAAGCAAGAAGTCAGATATATTCTTAAAATGGGTTAAAACAAAAGGCACTTCTATTGACGAACAAAGCAAAAACAAGGCGTATGAATTGTTTGAAAGCGGACTAATAAGCGATATCGAAGTTGGCACAATAAACGGCTTAAGGCAAATACACGCTTATCTATTCGGTGGCTTATACGATTTTGCAGGGCAAATAAGAAAGTTAAATATTTCTAAAGGTGGGTTTGTTTTTGCAAGCGTTGGATATTTAGACCAAACGCTAATAAGCATTGAAAAAATGCCTGAAAATACAATTGAAGAAATCGTTAGAAAGTACGCTGAAATGAACGTCGCCCACCCTTTTATGGAAGGGAACGGCAGAACTACTCGTATTTGGTTAGATTTAATATTAAAGAAAAATCTTTCAACATGCGTTGATTGGAGCAAAATTGACAAAACAGAATATTTAGAAGCGATGAAATTAAGCGTTGTTGATTATACTAAAATTTTAGAGCTTATCAAAAATGCTTTAACCGATAAGATATTCGATCGTGAAATCTTTATGAAAGGTATAGACTATTCTTATTATTACGAAGAAGAAAATTAAAAAAGAATATATAAAAAGCGTTGTGAAAATCACAACGCTTTTTTTATGCTTTTAATTCGGCTAATAGTTTTTTAATTTCTTCTATATAACTTTCTATCTTTTTAGTAATTTCTTCAACTCTTCTTTTTTCAAATTTTAATATTTCTTCTTGGCTAAACTCAATAGTTATTTTTCTTAAAGCGCTTGGTCTACCCCTTTTTGCGTAATAAGGCTCTACTACATTATTTTGAATATTTAATATATCGTTGATAAGCGTTTCTTTTCTTTTGTTCGTTGGTCTACGCACGCCTACTTTTTGCGCTACATATCTTAATTCGTAAATATTAAACTGTTCTAAATCTTCCTTCGTATAGTTCACCATATCCCCCCTATATAACAAAAAAGTGCGCCTACTAGAGACGCACCGAAAATGCTTCTCTAGTATTGCTACATACTTTTTTCCATATTATAGGGTAGAGAACACATTTTACCTATAGTATTCCCTACAATATGATTATTAAAAGTACGTAGCAAAGGTAGTATAGCACATATTTTTTTATTTTTCAACGCTTTTTTGTCAAGTTTATATGACAGAAAAAATAAAACTTTCTCAAAAAGTCTTGAGAAAGTTTTGATTTTACTCGTTTTCTTTATTGCTAACGCCCGATAAAAAGGCTTTTAGTTTTTCAGATTTTGGGTTTTCAAACACTTGCTTTGGAGTGCCTACTTCTTCTATTATTCCGTCTGCCATATACACTATTTTATCCGAAACGTTTTTTGCAAAACCCATTTCGTGCGTGACGATTATCATTGTTCTTCCTTCGTCACGAAGTGACTTTATAACCTTTAATACTTCGCCCGTAAGTTCTGGGTCAAGCGCCGACGTAGGCTCGTCAAAACAAAGGATTTTAGGTTTTAACGCAAGCGCTCTTGCGATTGCCACCCTTTGACATTGTCCACCCGAAAGTTCGCAAGGATACGAATTCTCTTTTTCTTTTAGTCCCGTCTTTTCAATAAGTTCGTCGGCTTCCTTTTCTATATTTGCCTTGCCTTCTATCAATGCGTTTTTAAGAATAGTTTTTATTTCCGTTCTAGGTCTTTTTTCTTGCTTAAACTGTTTTTTTAGAGCCTTTAATTCTTGTTTTAACAAAAGTTCTGGTGCAAGCGTTATATTTCTTCTAACGTTATATTGTGGAAACAAATTAAAAGACTGAAACACTAGCCCGAAGTTAAGGCGTTTTTGCCTTAAGTATTCGGCGTTGTCAAACGACGTTTGGTTTGCGTCGAATATCACTTCTCCGTCAAGACTTATCGTACCTCCGTCTGCCCTTTCTAAAAAGTTTATACAGCGAAGTAGCGTAGTCTTTCCACTTCCCGAAGAGCCTATTATAGATACTACTTCGCCTTTATTAAGCGTTAAATCTATTCCTTTTAACACTTCCGTCTTGCCGAAGTTTTTATATAGGTTTTCTATCTTTAAGTATTCCATTATTACACCCTAAAATACGATAGTTTCTTTTCTATCTTGCCAAATATTATAGTAAGAACACCAACGAAAATCAAATAGTACACGCCCGTATAGAAAGTCGGCCAAATTATGCCTTTTGCCGCCCAGTCTTGCGCTTTTTTAAGTATTTCTACTACGACTATAACTCTTGCTAGCGAAGTGTCTTTTACTAGCGTTATTATTTCATTGCTCATAGGTGGAACTATTCTTTTTACTACTTGTAAAAGTATAACCTTAAAAAAGATTTGACTTTGTGTCATACCTAAAACTTCGCCCGCTTCGTATTGACCTTTGGTAATGCTTTCTATTCCACCCCTAAAGATTTCGGCAAAATAGCAAGCGTAGTTTATTACGAACGCCACGATTACCGCAACAAGCCTTGGGAGTAATCGTAAATTAAACATTAACCCAGGCACGTAAAATATTATGATTACTTGTAGCATTAAGGGCGTTCCCCTAATTATCCAAATAAACACCTTCGTCACCGAACGCAGTGGCTTAAACTTACTCATTGCCCCGAAAGCAACTAATAGTCCTAGCGGTATTGCTAGGACTAAAGTAGTTATGAATATAAAGCACGTCGTTCCAAAACCTTGAAGAAGGTCTAACGTCACTTTTAAAAACATTTTATTTCTTCCAATTATTAACCAAAGTATTTTGCTAGTAATGCTGATTTTGCAGTGTAGTTTTTATAGAAAATATCAAACGCTTTTGCTAAACCTTCGTCTGCTTTTCTAAATGCAATACCAAATTGTTCAACTTCGCAACCAACGTCTACGAAAACTAGGTTTTCATAACTCGTTCCTGCGCCAGTTAATACTTGTGCCATAGTTATATCGATAATTGCGATTTCAGAAGCACCGCTTGCTACTTCCATTAATGCGTCCTTTTGTGCAGTCACTTCGTTGCATTTTGCTAGGTCAATATTAAGACTAGTTGCTACTGCGTTTCCTGCCGAACCTTTTTCGTAAGCAATACTAGTTGCGGTCGCAATTGACGCTTCGTTAGTGAATTTTGATGCGTTTTCAGCCTTGCAAACTACTACTTGTTTGTTTTCAAGATAAGGACTAGTTAAAGCGCATTTTTCTTTTGCTTCAGCAGTAATAGTCATACCGTTCCAAATACAGTCGATATTCTTTGCTTTAAGGTCGGTAAACTTGTTATCCCACTCGATTTCTACAAAGTCCGCTTCAACGCCGATTTCAGCGCAGAATGCTTTTGCAAGTTCAGTATCAAATCCTACAAAATTATTTTCGTCGTCAAAATAGTTCATTGGCGCATAAATAGTGTAGCCGATGGTTAACTTTCCGTCAGAAAGCGTAGTCTTTTCTTCGCCACAAGCAGTAAAGCCTATGCACGCACCTACCATTAACATTGCCGTTAAAATAAACGTTAATATTTTTTTCATTTTTCTTCTCCTAAAACTTTATTTATCACTTTAGTTTGATAAAGTAATTTTATTATACTTTATTTTACTAAAGTTGTAAAGTGTTTTTACTTAAATTTTTTATATTTTTACGTTTTATACATTAAATATATATTAGTTTACTAAATTTTTTGAATAAAACTTTTTCTTTTTGGAAACCATAATAGAAAAAGGAGATATGAAAATGAATTTACTTGAAAGTCAAACGCTAAACAATTTAGCAAAAGCCTTCGCTGGCGAGTGTCAAGCAAGGGTAAGATACGAATTTATAGAATACGGTGCAAGAAATCAGGGCTACAAACAACTTGCCGAAGTTATTGACAAAATCGTTTACAACGAATTTAACCACGCGCGTATGTTTTACACTAAAATTCAAGATGCTGACGAAAATATTATTAAAAACATTCAAATCGACAGTGGTTATCCGTTTAAGGAAAAATGGGATTTAGAGCAAAACTTAAAGCTTGCCGTTGAAGACGAAAAAGCCGAAATGAAACTTTATCCTGAATTTGCAAAAACTGCTGAAGAAGAAGGTTTTCCTGATATTGCAAGGTTATTTAATAATATTGCTGATATTGAAAATTGCCACGCAATGCTATTTAACGATTTATATACTCAAGTTAAAAACGGCACTCTTTATAAAAAGTCAAAAGCCGTTAAGTGGAAATGCGCCGACTGTGGATTTGAAGTGACTTCTAAAGAAGCGCCTGAAACTTGTCCCGTTTGCCAAGCAAAACAAGGCTCTTTCTTACTAATATTAAAAGACGAATAATAAAAAAGCGGAAAAATTTCCGCTTTTATACTTTTAAAATGGCTAAATTTTTTTGTTTTGCATAACTTAACGTTTGCATTGCTCCACTTTTATCTCTTCTTACGTAAGCAATTAAAACGCTTGAGTTATCTACCATAAACTCGTTGCGTTTTCGCATACACCCTGCGTAGTATCTTTGTGAAATAATTTCTACGTGGTCTGCTTTTTCTAATAAATTACGGTATTCTTCTTTTTGACTTTGTGAAAATCTTTCATCTTGGTTAGGACATGGCACGCACGCAATAAGTTTTATATCGTATTTTTGCTTTAATTTATACAAAGTCTTAAAACAAATTGTGTCAAAACCTACTGCCATACCTATTAAAAAAGTCTTAAAGCCCTTTTGTATAAGTCTAATAAAGAGTGTTTCTAATAAATTTTTATCTAAATCGCTATCAACTTGTCTATGTCCCGTCACAGCACACGTTTTATTTTTTTCTATAACTATCAAAGCGGTTTTTTCCTTTCTTTTCCTTGTCCCCTAGGAT
>JAZQWW010000108.1:0-1107 GCA_045632585.1 Christensenellaceae bacterium | reverse complement strand
CTTGTAGATTTTGCTTCTAAATTAGAAAACGCTTGCGTAGAAACCTTGCTTTCAGGCGTAATGACTAAAGACCTAGTTTCTTTGGCAGATTCAAGCGTTAAGGTAAAAGAAGTGACTACAACCGAATTTATTAGCGAAATTAAACAAAACCTACAAAAAGCATTGAGTTTATAAGTTTGGTTAAGTAATGATGGTTAAGAAAAAGAGTGCAATTTTTTTGCACTCTTTTTAAGTTTTAATAAACTGTTGCGTTTTAATGGCAAGGCAATTTTTGAGTAAGAAAGCAAGTCAAAAGAAAGCGACAGCCGTTTTACAGTAAAAAGAAAAAGGGGTGTAAAAACCCCTTATAACGAATAAAAAACAAAGCAAAAACCCCACACGGAAGTGTAGGGTTTTCTTTGCTGGCGGAGAGAAGAGGATACATCTCCACTTCGTTGCGATGGCAAAGCCGAACCAAATTTCTCTGTCCACACGCCACATCAACCACAACAAAAAAGAGCGCCAATAGCGCTCTTTTCTCGTTGTGGCGGAGAGAAGAGGATTCGAACCTCCGATAGGTTTCCCTATACACGCTTTCCAAGCGTGCACATTAGACCACTCTGACATCTCTCCAAAGCGTTATTAACTATATCATATATGTAAAAATTATTCAAGCGTTTTTACTAAAAAAACAACTTCCACAAAAAATAGTGGAAGTTGTTTGGCTTAAAGATATTTTTTTAATCTTTGTTCGTATTCTTCTTCAAGTTTTAATAGTTTAGTTAGTAATTCTTCGATTTCTGGCTTTAAATTTTTGCTTTCGTTCTTCATTGCCGTAAGTTCGTTGATGCCCATTACCGTGCCGTTAATCATCATTTCGGACACTTGGTTTTTGCTATTATTAAACAGTGTTTTCATTTTAATACTGCTCCATAGCATTGCTTTTTTGAAAACGTTTACGTCCTTAGGTTCAATATTGTTCTCAGCCATATAGGTTGATATTTCGCTAATAATTTTATCATAGCCGTCGTATTGTTCTTCAAGTTCTTTTTTTAGTTCGTTATCTTCCACTTCAGGAAGTAAGTCTTGAATGCTTTGTAGCGCTATGTGGGCGTTCTTATAAACGTC
>JAZQWW010000107.1:0-1841 GCA_045632585.1 Christensenellaceae bacterium | reverse complement strand
TTTATGTAAAAACTAAAAAGGAGAAAATTTATGGCTAAATTTTATGATGAACCTTCTAGAACTTTTAGTGAATACCTTTTAGTTCCCGGTTATACCGACGAAAATTGTATTCCACAAAACGTGTCGCTAAAAACCCCGCTTGTAAGATACAAAAAGGGCGAAGAAAGCGCAATCACGCTTAATATTCCTATGGTTAGTGCAATAATGCAATCAGTTTCTAACGATACTATGGCTATAGCACTTGCTAAAGAAGGAGGCGTTTCTTTCATTTACGGCTCTCAAACAATTGAAAAGCAAGCCGAAATGGTAGCGAAAGTAAAAAAATACAAATCAGGATTCGTTGTTTCGGATTCTAACCTAAAACCAACCGATACGCTAAAGGACGTTTTAAGGGAAAAAGAAGAAAAAGGTCATTCTACCTTTGCCGTCACTGAAGACGGAACTTCAAACGGCAGGCTCGTTGGTATCGTGACGGGTAGAGATTATAGGGTTAGCCGTATGACGGGCGACGAAAAAGTTGAAACCTTTATGACTCCGCTTGCGAAACTTATCACTGCGCCTGAAGGAACTACTTTATCCGAAGCAAACGATATCATTTGGGAACATAAACTAAATTCTCTACCCATTATAGACAAAGAAGGCAGACTAGTTTCGTTCGTGTTTAGAAAAGACTACGACGCACATAAATCTAATCCTAACGAACTACTTGACGACGACAAGTGCTACGTAGTGGGTGCAGGTATTAATACCCGTGACTATGCTGAAAGAGTTCCAGCACTTATTAAAGCAGGTGCAGACGTGCTTTGTATAGACTCGTCTGAAGGCTATAGCGTTTGGCAAAAAAACACTATTGAATGGATTAGAAAAAATTACGGAGATAGCGTAAAAGTAGGCGCAGGAAACGTAGTTGACGCTGAAGGTTTTAATTTCCTTGCCGATTGTGGCGCTGACTTTATCAAAGTTGGTATCGGTGGTGGCTCTATTTGTATCACTAGAGAAACTAAGGGTATTGGTAAAGGACAAGCGACTGCTGTTATCGAAGTTTGCAAAGCAAGGGACGAATACTTTAAGAAAACCGGAATTTACGTTCCCGTATGTTCCGACGGTGGAATAGTTCACGACTATCATATTACACTAGCGCTAGCAATGGGCGCAGACTTCTGTATGCTTGGTAGATACTTCTCAAGATTTGACGAAAGTCCAACGAATAAAGTATTTATTAACGGAACTTATATGAAAGAATACTGGGGAGAAGGTAGTGCAAGGGCAAGGAACTGGCAAAGATACGACCTTGGTGGTTCGGGTAAACTTTCTTTCGTTGAAGGCGTTGATAGTTACGTTCCTTATGCGGGAAGACTTCACGATAACCTAGCAATAACTCTTGCAAAAGTTCGTTCAACAATGTGCAACTGTGGCGCAATCACTATTCCAGAACTAAAAGACAAAGCAAAATTAATACTAGTAAGTTCGGTATCTATAGTTGAAGGTGGCGCGCACGACGTAGTAGTTAAAGAATAAAAATTAAGCAAAACTTAAAAGAACGCAAATGTTTGCGTTCTTTTTTATTTCGCCAAAATATGACTAAATTAAGCACCTAAAAACAATTTACGTAAATAGCCACGTGCTAAAATAAGGCAAATGACCGTTTATATCGAGTACGTTTTAATCGATAATTTTTTAATAGATTATATGCTAATATCCTTGACACTACGAGTGGTGGGGCTTCCCATAAACAAAGTTAAGGTGGCGTTAACTTCGGCGCTCGGCGCAATTTTTGCGCTAATCTTTCCATTGCTTAATTTAAGTGAATTTATTTTGGGTGCATTAAAACTTTTATTTGG
>JAZQWW010000106.1:0-1486 GCA_045632585.1 Christensenellaceae bacterium | reverse complement strand
GGACGTAAGTTTTTTTATAATTATTCTTTAATTTCAGGTTGGTCAGCGTTTCTTCTGTCTTTAAGTTCTTCAGCCATTTGAGCGCATTTCTTTTTATTTAAGTTATAAATAAATGCGATAGAAACGAACATAATGATAGCACTAAAAGTATAAAGCGCAGCAACTAACCATTTCATATTTTCAGCAACTTGGAATGGTTGATTTGGTCCTAATTTACCATCATATCCAAGTGCGCCCATAATTAAAATAACAAGTGAAGGTCCAAGACCTTGGGCGAGTTTTCTAAAGAACGAGTGTAGCGAGTAAACCGTACCTTCTTCCTTTGTGCCGTTTTTCCATTCGTTGTAGTCGATAGCGTCAGCCATAAGAGCCCAAGAAACACAGGTATAAAAACCTAAACCAAGACCGAAGAATACTTGTGCGATAACGTATCCAGCAAGACCTGCCATGCCATTACCTAAAGGTAAGAATAGGAGTAATGCGCCGAATACGCTAACGGCTGAACCAACAGCACAAGTTTCTTTTTTACCAAATTTATCAACTAATTTTTTAATAAACGGCATAAACAAGAACATAGGTAGATAGCCAATAAGCATAATTATACCAGAAATTTTAGCGTTTCCAAAATAAGATTGGAATAAAACGGTAGTGGCGGTTGTAGAGCCTTGCATACCAAGGAACATTGCCATGGCAGCTAAAGTTGCACCGATAGCAGGTGGGTTTTTAAAGAAGTTAACGAGTGCCTTGAATATATTGAATTTTTGAGAATCGTTAACGATTACGCTGTTTTCTTCAACTCTAATAGTGGTGGTTTTAAGCATAAAGATAAAGCAAGCAAGTCCGATTAGTCCCATAATGATTGCTGCAACGAATACGGTTTCACCTTTAAGATTGTTTGAAGCGTCGTAGCAAAGAATAGGAAGTAATACCATAGGAACAATATTTCCAATCATAGAGCCGATTGAACGCCAAGTAGAAAGTTGCGCTCTTTCAGAGCCGTCGGTGCTGATTACAGACATCATTGATCCGTAAGGCACGTTAGCAACGGTGTAGAAAGCATCCCACAATACGTATCCAAGAATAAACAACACACATTTCATTACTTTAGATGCACCCGGTATCGGCAAGAAGAAAAATAATCCCGAGAATAAAAGTCCGCACGCGCCAACGAAAATATACGTCTTAAACTTGCCACGTTTATATTTACGTTTATCAGCGTCAAAAAGCGAACCGAGTAATGGGTCGTTTATACCGTCCCAGATTTGTACAATGAGAAGTAGGGTAGCGTATAAAGTTTCGCCAAGTGCCATAAACTGGGTCCAGAATATAGCCATAATTGTGCTCTTTAGTGCGAAACTCATATTGCAACCTAAATCTCCGGCTGCATAAGAGACTTTGTCTCTCATGCCAAAACGGCGCTTGCCGTTTTGGTCTAGTAGAATTTCTTTTTTCATTTTATAATTCCCCTTTTTAAATTATTTTACCT
>JAZQWW010000105.1:0-42341 GCA_045632585.1 Christensenellaceae bacterium | reverse complement strand
TTATTTTCCCTATAAGGGTGTATCCCCCTTGCCATATACACGGTTTCGACTGCTCCACACTCGGTTTTTCCGCTTCTATTTCCACCGAATACCCATCTGTTCTTTTTTTTGCATTTATGAAACGCTAGTTGCTTTTTATGTACCTTTTCGCCCGTATTATATTTAGAAAGTTTATCGTCGCCCTTTCGCCTTATAAGTTCAAGTTCTATCTCTTTAATTCTTTCAATAATTTCACGCATTTTGGCACTTCCAACCGCATTTTAGCATCTTTTTTCGTCTTGAAAACCCTTATATGACCGTCAAATTAAAAAAATTTAAAACAAAAAAACCGCTCTTTACTTTTGGTAAAAAGCGGTTAATTTTTTTGATTTTTTATCGTATTTCTAGTTTTCTTTTCTCTATCTTAAAGATGAATATCAGAGCGAACAATAGTGAAATGGTCGTCAATATCCAACTTATAGGATAAACGGCATATAAACTAAAATGAGTTTTATTGATTGGTAGGTACGTCTTAAGATAAATTATTCTAAACGCACATGCAAATACTAAGGTTAATATCATTGCCGTCGTCGTTCTTCCAAACGATTTAACAAGACTACTAAAAGATTCCATCAACCCTAAAAGCAGATAGCTCGGCAACATAAATGCAAGTCTTTCAAATGCTAAATCCACAACGATTGAAGAATCGGCCATAACTCTAAACACCATTTTTGCGAAAATAAGCAATATTCCACCTACGACGAATGTTAATCCAACCATAATTATATAAGCAAAATAGCAAGTTTGCTTCATTCGCTTAAGGTCTTTTGCCCCGTAGTTCTGACTCATATATGATAGAGCCGCAACACTAATCGACGCTATAATTTGGCCTATTACGTTTTCAAAATGCTGAGCTATCGCATATGACGACACGAAATCTAACCCAAACGAGTTAATTGACGACAAAACTACTATGTTTGAAATTGAAAATAACGCTGTTTGTATGCCCGAAGGTATTCCTATAAATACAATACCTTTTAATTCTATAAAGTATATCCTTAAATGTTTCATCTGAAGTTTAGACGGGCCTTCTTGCTTAATTATAACGATAAGCGACGCTACCCCAGAAAAAGCCTGTGACACAACGGTTGCTATTGCTACGCCGGCTACGCCCAAATTAAACACGCCCACAAGTAAAAAGTTTAATCCAACGTTAATAATTCCCGCAATACTAATAAAAAGCATAGGGTGATAGGTATCCCCCGACGCTCTAAGTATTGATGCCGAATAATTATATAACATTATTACCGGCATACCTAAAAAGTAAATTTTTAGATATTGTGTTGCAAGATCTAAAACTTCAGGCACGCAATCAACTAAAACTAAGAGTGGACGCGCTAGAAAAAAACCTACGGTGGCAATCAAAACGCCCGAAAGTAAACTAACTAGAATAGAAGTCCCAACTATTCTTCCCGCTCTTTCTTTTTCACCAGCACCTAAATACTTGCCTAGCAAGATATTAGTTGCAACGCTCATCCCAACGAATAAGGATATCATAAGGGCAACTATAGGTCCGTTTGCTCCGACTGCCGCCACTGCCGAATCACTCTCATAAATTCCAACGACGACAGTATCGACGGTGTTAAAAAGTATTTGAAGAACGTTAGATATAATTAACGGAATCGAAAATATAAAAAGATTTTTAAGTATTGGTCCTTTAGTCATATCTAAGGACTTAGTTTTTATAGCCATTTTACACCTATGTTTTCTAGCAAGTTCTACGGTAACGGTTTAATCTCTGAGTTTACGTAAGTGGTAAATTTAATATTTAAACCGTTAGTTTCAATCGTTTCACTCTCGTAAACGCACGACCAGTTTGAAAGTGCGTCCAAATTTTCGTAGAAAACTTCTGCTTCCCCGTCAGCGTCAACTTTAGTCACTAAAACTTCCGAGCAGTATGGTAGCATCGTTTTATAAAACATTGCGCCACCTATAACGAAAACGTCGTCAGCGCCGTATTTTTTTATTTCGGCAAATAATTCGTCAAGGCTGTCCACTATAATACAATCGTCCCTTTTTTCGCCACCTGGGAAAAGAACGATATTAGTTCTGTTTTTTAAGGGGTTTCCGTTTGGGAAAGATTTTAAGGTGTTGCTACCCATTATAACGACTTTATTAAGTGTAGTTTTTCTAAAAAACTTTATATCTTCGGGAAGAGAAAAAAGCAAATCGTTTTTCTTGCCAATTCCCCACTTTTTATCTACTGCAACTATTGCTTTCATTATACAGCCACCTCGAATTTTTCATCAATTTTGTTATATTCGTAATCAACTAGCGTAAAATCATCCACCGTGAATTTATAAAAATCTTTAACTTCAGGGTTAAGAATAAGTTTGGGCGCAGGATGTTTTTCTCCTTTAAGCATTTTTTCTACAACGGGAATATGCCTATCGTAAATATGAGCGTCGGCTATAACGTGAACTAGTTCGCCAACTTCTAGACCACTTACTTGTGCAAGCATCATAAGAAGTGCGGAATACTGAACTACGTTCCAGTTATTAGCAACGGCTACGTCGTTGCTACGTTGGTTTAGTATTCCGTTGAGTTTGCCGTTTGCAACGTTAAACGTCATTGAATAAGCGCAGGGATAAAGATGCATTTCGTGAAGGTCTTGATGAACGTAAATATTAGTCATTATTCTTCTCGATTGCGGATTGTGTTTTAAGTCGTATAAAACTCTATCCACTTGGTCAAATTCGCCTTCTGGGTATTTGTGTTTAATGCCTAGTTGATAGCCGTACGCCTTGCCGATTGAACCCGTTTCGTCAGCCCAACTGTCCCAAATATGAGAATTTAGTTCGTTTACGTTATTAGACTTTTTTTGCCAAATCCATAATATTTCGTCAATCGCAGACTTAAGCGCCGTTCTTCTAAGCGTAATTATAGGAAATTCTTTACTCAAATCGTATCTATTTACAATACAGAATTTCTTTACCGTGTGCGCAGGCGTTCCGTCAAGCCATTTAGGCCTAACGTCAAATTCGGTATCCCAAGCGCCGTTATCAATTATGTCACGGCAAGTTTTAATAAAAATTTCATCAGCTAAACTCATTTTCTTTTCCCCTAATTAGTGTTTCTATTTTGTAAGCATTACTTTGCTCTTCGCTCCGTCAACCATGCCTAGTTTTCCAGATAAACCGTTGATAATTTCTTGCGGAGCATCTAGAACTACGTTTATTATATTTATCCCACGCTCTCTATAAGGAAGCCCTAATCTACCGATTACGTATTCTCCAAAATCGTGGAAAATTTGATTGACTTTTTCTACCGCAGTTTGCTTGCTTATTATAACTGCAACAACGGCAACTTTCTTTTCCATTACTCACCAAAAATTTTTATATTTTATTCTAAAATATATTTTATCACAATGAAAACGCTTTAGCAATAAATTTGCTCTTTTTTTACTGCGTTTTTTATTTTTAAAATTGCGTGCTTTTCAATGCGGGATATGTACGACCTTGAAATCCTTAGAAATTTAGCAACTTCACGTTGCGCATAATTTCTTTCCCCTTTAAGACCGTACCTTAAACAAATGATAACGTACTCTCTTTTGGTTAAAATACTTCTAAGAAATTTTAAAAATTTATCACGCTCAATACTTTTGTCAACTTTTATAAAAACTTCGTCTTCCTTTTCACAAAGAAGGTCAATTAGCGTTAGTTCGTTGCCATCCTTATCGGTCCCTACTACGTCTGATAGAGAAACGTCTTTTTTGTGCTTTTTATTAGCGCGAAGTAGCATTAAAATTTCGTTTTCAATGCATCTTGCCGTATACGTTGCAAGCCCCGTGCCTTTATCGGGATTATACGAATTTATAGCCTTGATTAGCCCTATACTGCCTACTGAAATTAAATCGTCGGTTTCTGCCGAGCCGTTATATTTTTTAACTACGTGCGCAACTAAACGCATATTGTGATTGATTAGTTTATCTCTTGCATCTTTGTCGCCGTTTCGCATTTTTATAATGCATTCTTTTTCTTCTTCAGGGCTCAGCGGTTTTGGAAAAGAAGCGCCCGTAATAACGCTACCCGTAAAGAAAACGATTTTTCCTATCACGTACATAATCATATCTAGAAACATAATTCACCTACCTTTTTTTAATAAATTATGCTTAAAATTTTTTAGTATACTTTACTGCTTATCCCTTTGTCATAAGGCTATTGACATTTTATAAAGTTTTAATAAAATCTTTCTAGCGTTTGGAAAAAAAGGAGGTTAACTTGGAAAAAGCATATTATTACTTTGATTTAGCGTCGTTTTACGTTAGGCTATCAAAAGAAATAGAAGAATATTTAAAATCCGAAATAACCTTCGAATAAAAGGAGGTGCAAATGACTGATTTTTCTTTTGAAGTTTTATCAAAATATGGAATTTCTTCTATTATAATTGCAGTTATTGCAACAATAGGGTATTTAATAATAGATAAAATCAAATCTAACAAACTAAAAAGGATAAAAAATTACGTCGCACTAATTATTTCAGTCGTTCTACAGGTAGCGTTTGACGTAATCTTTGTCAAAAAAACCTTCGTTATAAGCGAAGAAACTTTAACCACGGGCGTACTTACGGGTTCTTTTGCAACGGCTCTATGCGTTTTCATTAACAAGACGAAAAACAAAAAGAGCGTTATTTTTAACCCTTCAAGACTTGCTATTGAAGGACTTTTGGAAGGCATAGTGCCTGAAGACGACAAAGAAAGCGTTGCGTTATGCATTGAAAAAACCTATTACGATAACCATAAACTATTAGGTGCTAGCGAACTATCTTTAGAAATCAACAATCAAATTAACAAAAAATTTGGATTTTTTATTGAAGAGAAAATCGTCTTGTTTATACTTATGGAAATATTAAAACTTCAAAAAAATTCCTAATTTTTGGTCGGTGATTTTCACCGACTTTTTTTTACATATTTTTATTTTAGTTATAAATACTATGCTTATGACTTTAGAAAAAAAATTAAGCGAAAACCTAGCCAAATTAAAAAAGGAACTCTCTTCTAGCGACGTGGAGTTTTTAGAAATTTTTATATCGGATAAAAAAGCATTGCTGATTTACGTTAGCGATATAGTAAACAAGGAAGCCATAGGTCAACTTATTTTACGCCCCGCAACCGAATATCAAGGCGAAGTTAGCCAAAAAGCCGTAAGCGAGATTTTTCTTAGCCCTGAAAAAACCTTGACCAGCGACTTGAAACAAGTAATAAACGAAATAGTTTCAGGTAGTGCCGTTCTACTCGTAGACGGATTATCAACGGCGTTTATTTTCGGGCTTAAAAAATTTGAAAAACGTGCCATTACCGAACCACCTACGTCAACGGTTATAAAGGGACCTAGAGAAGGGTTCGTTGAAAGTCTGCCCGTAAACGTTAGTATGATAAGGCGAAGACTTAAAACGCCTGATTTAACTTTCGAACACTTTAGCGTAGGACAATATTCTAACACTACCGTCGCTCTATGCTACGTTAAGGGTATTGCAGATAAAGGTTTAATAAATAAACTTAGAAAAAAAATAAAAGAAATTAAAATCGACGCTATTTTAGACTCTTCTTACGTATCTAAACTTATAGGTGAGCATAAAAGTTCGCTTTTTAAACAAGTAGGAAATACCGAAAAGCCGGATATTTTAATCGCAAAAATATTAGAAGGTAGAGTTGCGTTAATCGTCGACGGCTCGCCTATTGCTCTAACCGTTCCCTATCTTCTTATCGAAGACTTTCAAAGCCCTAGCGATTCATATAACTCGCCATATAGCGCTACGATGGCTAGAAGTTTAAGATTTTTAGCCGTTATAATATCCCTGTATCTTCCCGCTCTATTCGTTTCGGCGGAACTTTTTCACTTGCAACTTATTCCACTTTCATTTTTGCTAACCATTGTCAATTCTATTAAGGGTATACCTTTATCCCCTAGTTATGAAATGTTTTTTACGCTGGTTATATTTGAAACGCTTAACGAAGCAAGCGTGCGCATGCCAAAGTACGTAGGTATGGTGGTGTCTATAGTCGGTGGTTTGGTGCTTGGCGAAACGGCAGTTAACGCAGGTATAATTTCAGCGCCTGCGCTTATGATTGTAGCCTTTTCGGGAATTTGCCTATATACCGTTCCCGAACTTGAACAAACGTTTTCAGTTATGCGCCTTGCTTTCTTGATTATAGGTGGTTCTATCGGCGCATACGGCGTAATAGTTGCTACGGTGTTTCTACTAATTTATTTAGTATCCTTTGAAAGTTTTTCCTTGCCACTATTAGCGCCCTTTTCGCCACTCGTTGCCAAAGACTTAAAGGATAGTTTATATAAGGGCTTTTTAACCGAACAGTCAAATAGACCTAGTTCGATTAAGGTCAGAAATAGAAAACGATTAAACACGGAGGATAACTAATGCAATACTCTCTTAAAACTAGACAAATTTGCCTTTTCTTTATCGCCTTTTTACCCGTATTAAAGTTCTTTTTAATGCCCAGCACCGTGGCGAGATTTGCTTGGGAAGATATGTGGATATCGCTAGTCGTTAATGCACTTTTAGACTTTTCTACCCTAGCGTTTATGGTTTTTTTAACTAAACACGAAAAGCGAAACGTGTTTCAAATTTTAGAAGATACGTTAGGCAAAATCCCCGCTAAAATATTCCTTTTTTTCTATCTTATATATTTTATGCTTAAAGGGATAATTCCTATATCCGAACAAAAAGACTACGTTGAATTTACGCTTTATTTAAGTACGTCGTCAAGCCTGCTTTTCGCACCGTTTTTTATAATTCCAATATACCTTTCTATAAAAAAATTAAGAGTTATCGGTAGGTGCGCCGATGCAGTTTGGATTTTTGCTATAATCGGCTATCTTTTAATATTTGCACTTTCAATCGGGAACGTGGACCTTAACACAATACTACCCGTTGGCGCTACTGGGATAGAAAACATCTTAAAAGGAAGTTATTCTTCGCTTAACTGGTTTGGCGATTGCGCTTACTTTTTGTTCTTTATAGGTAATTATAAGCACGAAAAAAAAGACACTAGTAAAATTCTAATATGCTATGGCGTTGCGCTTTTAGTAGTGTTAATATTTGGACTTTTATTCTGGTGCAGTTTTTCGTCTATAGCGTTTAGACAACGATTTGCACTAACCGAAATTTCTAAGTATATGACGGTTATAAATAATATAGGAAGATTCGACTACTTTGCTATTTTCTTTCTTTTGTTTTCAGCTATTTTTGCAACAAGCCTACCTATATATTTTTCAGTAATACTTTTTAATAGAATATTTAATATAAAGTATTCTTACGTTGCGCCGTTATTGCTTACTGCCGTTTATATTACGGTAAATCTAATATTTGCACAAAAGTTTTATACCTTGGAAAGATTTTTAACTCTTAAAATAGGAATAGTTTATTTAGCGTTTTCTAACGTCTTCCCTATAGTTATCGCCCTACTAACAAGATTAAAACCAAAGGAGAAAGTTTATGAAGTACAAGAAAGTTAAACTAATGCTGTTCGTCTTTTTCCTTATATCAATACTCTTTTTTTCTAACGACTTTGGACTTATTGATATAGAACGAACGGCTATTATAACGGCGCTTGCTATAGACCTTGAAGATAACGGAGAATACACCGTCACGGCGCAAATAGCCGTACCCGAAGCCACCGACCAAAACACCGAAAGTAAGCGTGCGCAAATTTCCGGCACGGGTGGAACGGTTGCCGGTGCAATTAAAAAAATAGGCGACCTTTCAGGGTGGTATCCTAATATGAACTTTTGCAACATTATAATTATAGGAAACGAACTTGCTAGCACTAACGTTATGAAAGTCTTAGATTACTTTTCAAGAACTTTTAGACTTCAAGACTCTGCACTTATCGCTATGACGGATAAAAAGGCTAAAGACGTTTTAATAGCATCCACCCCGTTTGATAATATTTCGTCGTTTGCACTCCAAAAAATCATAATAAAAAACACGGGGTTTGAAAACGACGTTATCACTATGGATATTAAAAACTTTTGTACGGGATATTATTCGTCTAACTCGTCGTCTTATATGCCGGTAATTAAGATATTAGAACAAAAACAAGAATCTTCGTATAGCACAAAAAACTCGGCTCAATCAAAACAAAGTGGAAAAAACGGCGAAGAGCAAGGCAGTAATTTATTTTTAGCAAACACTACCGCACTATTTAAGAACGGCGTCAAAGTTGGAGAGTTAGATAGTGGGCAAAGTTTTGTTTTTAACACCTTAATCCGTAATATGAAAGGTGCGCTTTTTGAACTTAAAGGAATAACAAACAACGAAAGTGGAAACAACGTACTACTTAACGTTTATAGAAACAAGCGTAAAATTTCCTTAGATGCAACCGAAAACGAAATAATCTATAAAATAGACCTTGAACTATACTGCCGAATGAGTGATAGGAACAGTGAAAATTACGAGCAAATACTATCTTCTAACGTACCGCTTCAAGAAGACGCAAAGAAAAAAGCCGAAGAGTTTTTTACTAGTAAAATTAACGAACTTATCGAAACTGAAATACAGACCGAGTGTGATTTTCTAAATATCAAAAAAACACTTTATAGAAAACATTTCAAATACTACTCAACCTTAAAAGATAATTTTTTAACTCTACTAAAACCTAAAATTTCAGTCACGGTAAACGGACAACAATAAAAAAACCGCAAGGGATTTCCTTGCGGTTTTATTTACCTTAATATTATAGTCTTCTTATACTTTCAACTGGAGATTTTCTTGCTTCTTTAACGACGGGAGCAATTGTAGCAACTAGCGATATCGACACGGATATTAAAAGTATTAATAAAACGTTTACTATTCCGTATTTGCAGAAAACTAGTCCACTCATACCTAGCGTGACGTTGTTAAGAATTATACAAGTTATAAATGCTAATATACTTGCAATAACGAAACTTATTCCCGTCAGTAGCGCCGACTCGCAAGCGAAAATCTTAAACACGTCTTTTCCCGTTGCGCCGACTGCCCTAAGTATTCCTATTTCCTTTCGTTTAGCGTTGATTGACGCTGAAATAAAGTTAAATAGCATTAGTGCCGAGAATACGCCTACAACAACGGCGGCAACTATAAATATATTCTTAATTTGGTCGACGAAATTCATTACTTCATTGCTAAATAGTTTTTGATATTCGCCGTTTACAATCGAATAGTAAATATCGCCGTTTCTATTTAGAATAAAGTTTACTTGTCTTTCACTAGTATCACAATGCGATATTAAGAAATTATATTTTTCCGTGCTGTCGTGAACGTAATCGGTCACTTTTTGCTTATAGGTATGTGGTTTAACTGCTGAAAAACCTTCAATTAGCGAATCGTGAACTATATATAAAGTGGTTTTATTCGTGTTTTTAATTTTATAGTAGCCTTTTACGTTAAGCATTCTAACTTCGCCCTTATAGTTTTTAGCGTAAAGTTGAAGTTCGCCTATTTCACTAGCAGTAAAGGACTGTAAAAGTTGTTCGTACTTGGCTTGGTGCAAGAAAATTTCGTTTTCGCCTAGCGTAAATTCAATAGATGAATTATTAACGTCGTAAAATTCACACGCGTCTAAGGTTATATCAATTCTAGACTTGCTATAAACGTTAAACCAAGTATATTCTTTAGTAATCGTTGAATCTTCTGGTGGTTCGCCGTAATCGATTACCAATCCCCTAGCAGGAATAACGGTAGGTTGAGTAGGTGCGTAAGAAACTGGCACTCTACTTTCGTATGCGTCGTAGAAAACTGGCGCAACGAAGGCTAACGTTTCAAAACTTCTTTTAATGGTCGTTGCAAAAGTCGTTAATTTTTGTTGTCTTAAGGCGTTATGTTTTTCACTTTCAGTTCGGAACTTTAACTCGTAATATTCGCTTAAATCAGACGCAGTAAACACGCCCACGATTTCAAGTTTTAAGGGTTTATTAGTGCCTTGCTTAAACTCTATATGCGTACCTATTAGCGTTTCAGCGGAAGTGACTGCCGGATAGTTTGAAGAATCTATAATCATATTGCATATATAATCGCTTACGGCTATTTGATTTACTTCAGTTGGATAATCACCAACTAAGGTTATGCCGTTTTTAATTAAATACTCTTCACCGACGTCGGAAAAACCAAAAATTGACTTGGTCCTGTAAAATTCCGACAAATCGTTGTTAGAAAAAGAAACGTCTATGCTATAAGGTTTTGCGTCGTTTTGATTTTCAGCATTAGACAAATTAAACACACCTGCAAAATTCATTCCAACGTTGTTTGAATTCATATATTGTAGGCTTTCGTTAGAAAACAAAACGTTTTTCTGTCCCTGTCTTTGTTCGCTTATAGTTCGTTTGCCGTTCTCGTCAACGTGGTAAGTTATATCGTTATATTCAGCCCCACGGCTAACGACTACGCTTGTGTATCCGTTAGTACTTAAGGCTTTACTTAAGGTGTATGAAGGTTTATATAACATAAGCGTTGATAAAACGCCGAACATACAAAATGCTAAAACTGATAAAAATATAGTAAACGCAAGTCTAATAGGCTTTGCTTTAAGACTGCCAACGCTCATCTTCACGGCGTTTTTTAGCGGTAATTTAGAAGCAATAAACTTTGTATCGTCCTTGCCGTAATTTTTAACGTTTACCTTGTCTGTTTTTACGAAGTTTCGTTTTCCGCCTTCTTCTAAAAGACCAAACGATTGTTTAACCGACTCTAATTCTTCTTTTTTAGCAGTTATAACGGCTTCACCTTCACCATCAGAAATGGACGTTAAAATCTCTTTTAAGTCTTGTTCGGTAAGGTCTTTAACGTTTTTAATAACAGCCGTCTTACCTTCAATAATGCTAACGTTTTGATTTAATTTTTTTGCTTCAATATTTTGTCTAACGTGGTCCGATATCACTCTGCCGTCCTTAAGTTCAATAATTCTATCGGCGTATCTTTCGGCAAACTCTCTATCGTGTGAAACGACTATAACTAGTTTATTTTTAGATAGTTCTTTTAATATATCGAAAATTTGTTTACCCGTCTTACTGTCAAGCGCGCCGGTAGGCTCGTCAGCCATAATAATTTCAGGGTCTTTAATAAGCGCCCTTGCTATAGCAATACGTTGTTTTTGACCACCCGATAACGTGTTGGGTTTTCGGTTTTCCATGCCGTCAAGTTCAACGAGTTTTAGTATTTCGCTAACCCTTTTGTTTTCGTCTTTTTTTCCTTGAAGATTAAACGCTAGTGCGATATTTTCTTCTAAAGTGAATTCTTCTAAAAGGTTATAATCTTGGAAAACAAAGCCTATAAAAGTATTTCTATAACTATCGAAATCCGAAGTAGAAAAGTCCTTACAGTTTTTTCCCTTTATTATAATTTCACCACTATCGGGGGTGTCTAAACCACCGATAAGGTTAAGCATAGTAGATTTACCCGAACCGCTTTTTCCAAGCAAGAAAACCATACCTTTTTCTTCAAAGGTAAGCGAAACGTCGTTGATAGCAACTACGTCTTGTCCGTTCTTCGTCGAGTATTTTTTCGTTAAGTTCCTTAGTTCTAACATATTTCGTTCCTATAATTGTGTTTTGTCTATTACCTTTCCGTCCAAGGTTTTAAGAATAATTTCTTCGTCATTTACTATAAGATAACTTGCAGGAGTGTCGCACTTTGGAAGAGAAATAGAGCCAGCGTTAATAAAAGTGGCGTTTTCTCTTTTTTCTATAAATCCCGTGTGAAAATGCCCGTAAATTATATAATCGAATTTAGTTTTTGGCAAACAATCTTTGTTGTACACGTGGCCGTGCGTTAAAAGCAAAGTCTTTTCGCCTATAACTAGGCATAGGTTTTCTATAAAATCAAACTCGGATATTAAAGTGTCAACTTGGCTGTCACAATTACCCTTAACAACTATAAGTTTGTCCTTAATAGCGTTAAGAGTTTCGGCTACCTTTAAGGGTGCGTAATCTTTAGGAAGCGGATTTCTAGGTCCGTGATTATAAACGTCGCCAAGAAGAACTAATTTGTCAGCATTTTCTTCTTTTAATCTCTTTATTATTTCATCTATTGCAAAACTTGAGCCATGCACGTCCGACGCAATTAAAATTTTCATAACTACCTACTTTATTAAATCTAAAATAACTTCTTTTGCAATTATTAGTCCAGCCGTCGCCGGAACGAATATTGCACTAGGTTGAATTTTTTTACCGTTTTCGCCGTCTAATAAGTCGCTTATAACGGGTTTTTCAACTGAAAACACAACCTTAACGTCCTTAATTTTACGAGAAGACAACTCTCTTCTCATAACTCTAGCAAGTGGACAAGTATGCGTTTTTTCTATGTCGGCAACCCTAAGCGATAACGGGTCTAATTTATTAGCCGTCCCCATTGAAGAAATTATTTTTACGCCCTTTTCTTTGGCTTTTTTAATAATTTCAATTTTAGCGGTCACGGTATCGACTGCGTCTATAACGTAATCGTACACGCTAAAATCTATTTTGCTAGAATTTTCGGGCGAGAAAAATATCCTTTTTGCGCCTATTTTAGCGTCAGGATTTATTTTTTCTAGCCTTGATTTAATTACTTCTACTTTACTTTCGCCTATAACCGTACTATCTGCTATAATTTGACGGTTTATATTAGAAATATCGACGGTATCTGCGTCGAAAACGTCTAAACTACCCAAACCGTTTCTAATTAGCGCTTCTGCAACGAACCCGCCAACCCCACCTACGCCGAATAGCGCAATGCGAGAGTTTTTAAGTTTAGTTAAAGCGTCACTACCAAGTAGCATTTCACTTCTACTAAGCATTATAAAAGATTTATTCCTTGTTTTGCTTTTTCTTTCAAATCTTCTTCGTCCCAGATAGACGCTTGAACTTCGCCTACGTGGGCTTTTTTAAGTAAAAACATACAAAGTCTTGACTGACCTATGCCACCACCCATAGTAAGCGGTAATTGTTTGTTTAATACGGCTTTGCAGTAAGGATTGTCTAGTTTAGAAGTTTCCTTTTTCTTTTTTAGTTGTTTAACTAGGCTATTTTCATCAACTCTAATACCCATTGAAGAAAGTTCTAATGCCGAGTTAATTTGGTCGTACCAAACTAAAAGGTCACCGTTAAGTTTCCAATCGTCATAGTCGGCAGCCCTGCCGTCGTGTGGTGCGCCGTCACGCAAATTCCAACCGATTTGATAAATAAATACCGCACCGTATTTCTTTGCTACTGCATTTTCACGCTCTTTCCTACTTAAATTTGCATAGTCCTTTTCAAGTTGGCTAGTTGAAATAAAGGTAATTTCTTTAGGAAGATTATGGCTAATTTGTGGATATTTTTTAGTCACCATTTCGCTTACCTTTTTAAGCGCTTTATAGATTTTTCTAACCGTGCTTTTAAGGTAAGATAGTTTTCTATCCTTTTCATTAATGATTTTTTCCCAATCCCATTGGTCGACGTAAATAGAGTGAATAGCGTCAAGCGTTTCGTCACGCCTAATAGCGTTCATATCGGTGTATAAACCTTCGCCTTCCTTAAAGCCGTACTTTGCAAGTGCCATACGCTTCCATTTGGCGAGCGATTGCACTATTTCAACTTCCTTTTTTAAGGTCAAAACGTCGAACTTAACGGCCCTTTCATAGCCGTTTAAGTTATCGTTTAAGCCCGTTTCAGGTTGAACGAAAAGTGGCGCTGAAACTCTTATCAGTTTTAGGCTTTTAGCGAGTTCTTTTTCAAAACTGTCTTTAATAAATTTTATTGCGATTTCGGTATCAATTAGATTAAGCAAAGATTTATACATTTTTTGCCTCTTTTATAATTTTTCTTCTTATGCGTAAAGTGGATATTTTTCTACTAATTTTTTAACTTCTGCTTTTACGTAATCGTAAGCGTCTTGTTTTTCGTTAATAATTTTAACGATAAGTTCTGCTATCTTTCTGCAATCTTCTTCCTTAAAGCCTCTAGTCGTCACGCTAGGCGTACCGATTCTAACACCACTGGTTTGGGTTGGCTTTCTTTGGTCGAAAGGTATTGAGTTTTTATTTAAGGTAATATGAACTTCGTCAAGCATTACTTCAAGTTCTTTACCCGTAATTTCTTTATCCGAAAGGTCTAAAAGCATTAAGTGGTTGTCCGTTCCGCCCGAAACGATTTTCACGCCAAGTTCCATAAATTTTTCGCACATTGCTTTAGAGTTTTTAAGAACTTGCTCTTGGTAAGCCTTAAATTCGGGTTTTAACGCTTCGCCGAAAGCAACGGCTTTGGCTGCGATAATATGCATTAACGGACCGCCTTGAGTGCCTGGGAATACGGCTTTATCTATCATTTTAGCGTATTCTTCTTTGCAAAGTATCATACCGCCTCTTGGACCTCTTAAGGTTTTATGAGTGGTGGTGGTGACAAAATCAGCGTATGGAACGGGTGACGGATGAAGTCCCGTTGCAACAAGACCTGCAATATGTGCAATGTCAACCATCATATACGCACCAACTTTGTCGCATATTTCTCTAATTCTCTTAAAGTCGATAATTCTAGGATATGCAGACGCACCGCATACTACTAGTTTAGGCTTGCTTTCTAATGCTAATCTTTCCATTTCGTCGTAATCTATGGTTTGCTTGTCCGCTGAAACGCCATAACTTACAACGTTATAATATTGGCCAGATACTGCAACAGGGCTACCGTGAGTTAAGTGACCACCGTGCGCCAAACTCATACCCATAACGGTATCACCCGGTTTTAATACTGCAAAGAATACTGCAAAATTAGCGTTTGCACCAGAGTGTGGTTGAACGTTTGCGTGTTCTGCACCGAACAACTTTTTAGCACGTTCTCTTGCTATATCTTCTACAACGTCAACGCATTCGCAACCACCGTAGTATCTTTTGGTAGGATAGCCTTCGGCGTACTTGTTAGTAAGAACGCTACCCATAGCGTTAAGTACGGGTTCTGAAACGAAGTTTTCACTTGCAATAAGTTCAATATTGTTTTGTTGTCTACTAAGTTCTTTTTCCATTGCTTCAAAAACGTCTACGTCTGCGTTTTTAATCTTGGTCATGTCAATCATTTTGTTTCTCCTGTTGTTTATATAATTTTATTTTTTTCAATAATTTGTGTTATTACCGAACAAAAACCAACGCTTTTTTTTAGTTTTTTATCGATAATTGCTAAAACGAAATACCAAAAACATAAAGTTAGCAAACTTACTAGCGCAATTAGGTACTCGTTTTTAGAAAGGTGAAAAGTTATAAAAGCGCTTATTAAAATTAAAAGTAAAGGAACTAAAAACACAAGAATTATTCCTAAAGTTTTAGCCTTTGGCTTAACTTCGATTTTAACCGTGTCGCCAACTTCTGCGCCAACTTCGTTAACGGCGTCGATTAAGACCTTGCTTGCGCCTTTGGGGAACATACACATTCCACACTTGTCGCATTCGTCTTTTTTATCTACCCTAACCTTGGCGAGATTGTTTTCTATATTTTCTACTATGCCTATTTCGTTCATTTGCTTAATATAAATTCTATTACTTTGTCAAACGAAACTTCCGTTTCATTTCCCGTAAGCATTTCCTTGATTTTTAGAACTTGCTTTTCAAGTTCACTATCACCAATAACGGCAACGAATTTAGCGCCGATTTTATCAGCGTACTTAAATTGGGCTTTAATTCCCCTTTTTGCGTGGTCAGTTTCGGCTATTACGCCTGCTTTTCTTAACTCGTTTACTAATGTAAACGCTTTTTCGGTAGCAATTTCGCCCATAGGCGCAACGTAAATTTCTACGCCGTTTGGGTTCTTTATTTGGGCGCCCGTATTTTCTAAAACTAATAAAAGTCTTTCTAATCCCATAGCAAAGCCTATTCCCGGAACTGCGCCACCACCGAACTGCGAAATAAGTCCGTCGTATCTTCCGCCACCACAAACGGTGCCTTGAGCGCCGATGCTATTTGAAACGAATTCAAATACGGTTTTGGTGTAGTAATCTAGTCCCCTAACGATATTTGCGTTAATTTCAAATTCTACGCCTGCACTAGAAAGTAATTTCTTAACGCTTTCAAAGTGCGAAGAGCAGTCGTCGCAAATATAATCTAGAATTTTAGGTGCATTTTTAGTAATTTCCTTGCAGGTATCGTTTTTACAGTCTAAAACCCTAAGCGGATTTTTTTCTAAACGCTCTTTACAAAGCGGACAGAGTTTATCGTAGTTTTCGCCCATAAACTCTTTAAGCGCCGTTTGATATTTTCCCCTACATTCGGGACAGCCTATGCTGTTAATATATAGCGTTAGGTTTTTTACTCCGATTTTATCTAGGAAAGTTTTTGCAAGTATTATGGTTTCAGCGTCCGTCACGGGCGAATTAGAGCCTAATACTTCAACGCCGAACTGGTGAAATTCTCTTAATCTTCCAGCCTGTGGTCTTTCGTATCTAAAACAAGGCGTAATATAGAAAAGTTTTTGTGGAAGCGCACTATTTTGTAAGCCATTTTCCACGAATGCTCTAGCAACGCCTGCCGTGCCTTCAGGCTTAAGAGTTATACTTCTATCGCCTTTATCTAAAAAGGTGTACATTTCCTTGTTTACGATATCCGTCGTTTCGCCAACGCCCCTTAAAAATACTTCGGTATGTTCAAAGGTGGGCGTTCTGATTTCGCCTGCGTTAAAAAGTTTTGCTACTTCTCTTGCCGAGTTTTCTAAATATTGCCATTTATATGCGTCCTTTGGAAGAACGTCTTTAGTGCCTTTAGGTAGGTTTATCATTTTAATATCCTTATAAAATGTATTTTTTCAAGTCTTTAGTCTTGTTTTCAACGCCTAATTTCTTTTGAATATAGTCTTTATCGATAACGACTTCTTTAGCCCTTTCGCCGTCGGCTTCAAAGGAAATATCTTCGATTAAGTTTTCCATAACCGTGTGAAGTCTTCTAGCACCTATATCTTCGCTAGTTGCGTTCATATCTTCCGAAATACTTGCAATTTCACTAATAGCGTCTTCAGTGAACTTTAGTTCTACACCATCGACTTTAAGCAAGGTTGCGTATTGAATAGTTATTGCGTTCTTCGGCGTGGTTAATATTTCAACAAAATCTTTTTTGGTTAGGCTGTTTAGTTCTACGAGTATAGGAAATCTTCCTTGAAGTTCTGGGATTAAATCCGAAACCTTTGAAACGTGGAAAGCGCCCGCAGCAATAAATAGAATATAATCAGTTTTTATCGCCCCGTATTTAGTCATAACCGTACAGCCTTCAACGATAGGAAGAATATCTCTTTGGACGCCTTCACGGCTAACGTCTTGCCCCCCACTCGTGCGACCTTTTGCAGCAATCTTATCTATTTCGTCGATAAAGATAATACCTTCTTGTTCAGCACGTCTAATTGCTTCTTCGTTTACCGAGTCGTTATCGATAAGTTTATCGGCTTCTTCTTCTAAAAGAAGTTTTCTCGCTTCTCTAACCGTCATTTTACGGCGTTTGGTTTTCTTTGGCATCATATCGCCGAAAATACTGCCTATACTTATTTCCGCACCACCAGGAACGATTTCCATAGGCTTTGGATTATCGATAACGTCAATTTCTATAAGTTCGTTATCGTAGTAGCCTTTCTTTAAGCCTTCGTAAATATTTTTTTCAAATACTTCAATAGGCGTTTCGCCCCTTTCTATGCGTCTTGCGTCGGCTATGGTTTTTACTAATCTAGTATCTACGACTGCGCCTGCTTTTTCCGTCACTTTCTTAAATCTTTCTTCTTTAACAAGTCTAACGGCGCATTCGGCTAGGTCTTTTATCATTGACTCAACGTCTCTACCAACGTAGCCTACTTCGGTAAATTTAGTCGCTTCAACTTTAATAAAAGGTGCGCCGACAAGTTTTGCAAGTCTTCTTGCAATTTCCGTTTTACCTACGCCCGTAGGTCCTTTCATTATTATGTTCTTTGGCGTAATTTCTTCCATTTCGGCTTCGGATAGCCTACTTCTTCTATAGCGATTTCTAAGCGCTATCGCTACTGCTTTTTTTGCGTTTTCTTGACCGATTATATATTTATCTAATTCACTAACTATTTGTTTTGGACTTAAATTCATATTCTCTCCTATATAGTTTCGCAGGTAATATTAGAGTTTGTAAACACGCAAATTTCACTTGCGATAAGTAGCGATTTTTTTGCAATTTCTTCGGCTGAATAATCAGTTTCTTTAATAAGCGCCCTTGCAGCCGCTAAAGCATAATTTCCACCACTACCGATAGCGCAAACGCCGTCTTCGGGCTCAATTACTTCGCCCGTACCAGAAACGATTAAAAGCGTGTCTTTATCGGCAGTTATCATCATTGCTTCAAGTTTACGCATTTTATCGCTACGCCATAGTTCCGCAAGTTCTACTGCGCTACGCATTAAATTACCAGAATATTTGTTTAACATTTCTTCAAATCTTTCGGAAAGCGAAAAAGCGTCCGACACAGAGCCTGCAAACCCGAAAATAACCTTACCGCCGTAAATTCTTCTAACCTTAACGGCGTTGTTTTTAAAAATAATTGATTGCGACATAGTCACTTGTCCGTCGCCGGCAATAGCCGTCGTGCCGTTTCTTTTTACGGCGCAAATGGTAGTTCCTTTAAATTCCGACATTTTCTATAGTCTCCTTAAATTTCTTAACTTGTTCTAAACTTCTTTCGGCGCAAACTCTTTTCCTTTGCTTTTTATCTCTAATAAGCGTTTCAGTAGGTGGAAGTATGCCGAAATTAGCGTTCATAGGCTCAAAATCTTTATTTTCGGTGGTGATATACTTTGCAAGCGCCCCACACACCGTTTGTTCGCTTATGGTTATAAGGTCGTTTCCCTTTAATTTTTGAAGAATATATATTGCGCACATAAGTCCACTCATAGCGCTTTCAACGTATCCTTCAACACCCGTGATTTGTCCTGCAAAATAGGTTTTAGTGTGATTTTTAAGCGAATAATCTGCGTTTAATACTTTTGGCGAATTTATAAAAGTGTTTCTATGCATTACGCCGTATCTATAATATTCAGCGTTTTTTAGGGCGGGAATTATTGAAAATACCCTTTTTTGTTCCCCCCACTTTAGGTTGGTTTGAAAACCGACCATATTATACATAGTGCCTTCTTTGTTTTCCTTTCTAAGTTGAAGACAAGCGTAAGCCCATCTTCCCGTTTTTGGATTAGTTAGTCCTACGGGCTTAAGCGGTCCAAATCTTAGCGTATCAACGCCACGGCTTGCCATAATTTCTACGGGCATACAACCTTCGAAAACGTTCACGTTTTCAAAATCGTGCGTGTCTATCCTTTCGGCTTTAGAAAGTTCAGAAATAAACTCAAGATATTCTTCTTTCGTCATAGGACAGTTTATATGGTCGCCGTCCCCTTTATCGTATCTGTCGCCGTAAAAAGCAGACTCAAAATCAATGCTGTCCGTTTCGATTATCGGCGCTGAAGCGTCGAAAAAAGATAATTCTTCGCCAACTATTTCTTTAATTTTAGTAGATAGTGCGTCGGTGGTTAACGGGCCCGTTGCAATAACCGTATATTCGTCAAAGTTTATATCGGTAATTTCTTCGGATATAATTTCGATATTAGCGTTAGACTTTAGTTTTTCGGTTAAAATTCTAGCAAATTCTTCTCTGTTAACGGCTAGTGCGTTTCCAGCGGGAACTCTAGTTTTGTCTGCAACTTCTATAACGCTAGAGCCTAAAATTCGCATTTCTTCTTTAAGAAGTCCACAAGCGTTTCCGTAAACGTCGCTTGATTTTAACGAATTTGAACACACTAGTTCGGCGAAGTTTTGGTTTTTATGCGCCGGAGTAAAATTGTTAGGTTTAATATCGTAAAGTTTTACTTTTACGCCGTGATTTGCTAAATATAGCGCCGTTTCAGTACCTGCAAGACCTGCGCCTATTATTTTAATTTTTTCCATCTTTAACGTAGTCGCAAGATTTCATATTGCATTTAACTTTGCCGTCTACGGAAATTAAATATCCACCGCATTTAGGACATTTTTCACCCGTAGGCAAATCCCAACTCATAAATTTACAGTTTGGATAATCCGAACAACCATAAAAAGTCTTTCCACCCCTACTCATCATTTTCTTGGTAGGTTTTCCACAGGTAGGACAAACGCCTGCGCTTTCGGATAAACTTACGGTGTTTTTACATTTAGGGTAATTTGAGCAAGCAAGGAATTTACCGAACTTTCCTTGACGTTCAACCATCATTCCACCACATTTAGAACATATTTGTTCGGTTGGTATAGCCACCTTTTCGTTTACGGCTTTAATGTTTTGACATTTAGGATAATTAGAACAAGCGTAATAATTGCCGTATTTTCCGGTATTTATAATCATATTTGCACCGCATTTATCACAAACGACTTCCGTCACCTTGGACGCTGAAAGTTGTTTTTCAAACGGAGCGTAAAAATCGGCTATAAGTTTATGCCAGTCTTTATCCCCCATACCGATATCGTCAAGTTTAGTTTCCATATCGGCTGTAAAACCAACGTTCATAATATCGGGGAAGTATTTTACTAAAAAGTCGATTAAACTATAACTTATCTCGTTTGGAACTAAATATTTTTTCTCTTTATAAACGTATTCTCTTTTCTTATCCGAGAGTTTAGCCATAATAGTAGCGTAAGTTGACGGTCTACCTATGCCCTTATCTTCCATATTCTTAATTAGCGTTGCTTCGGTAAATCTAATAGGCGGTTTAGTGAATTTTTGTTCTTTTCCTAAACCTTTAAGAATAAGCGATTGACCATCCGTTAGCGCTGGAATAATAGAATTTCCACTTTCTTCGTCGTCGTCTTTTTTAGTGTCGTCGTAAACGGCGGTGTAGCCCTTAAACACCAACGTTTTGCCGTTAGTCTTAAGAGTGTAATCGCCAGCGCCGACTTCCACGGCAACGCCGTCGTATCTCGCTTCGGACATTTGCGACGCAATAAATCTATCAAAGATTAGTTTATAAAGTTTGTATTGATTTTTATCTAGAACGCCTTGTAAACTTTCAGGCGTTTTATTTACGTCAATAGGACGGATTGCTTCGTGTGCATCTTGAGCGTCCTTTTTGCTTTTATAGAAATTCGGTTTTGAAGGAAGGTATTCTTCGCCGTATCTATCGGCTATAAAGTTAAGCGCACTTTTTTGAGCGTCAACTGAAATTCTAACCGAGTCCGTTCTCATATAAGTAATAAGTGCAACGTTTCCGTTTGGGGTAGGTACGCCTTCGTAAAGTCTTTGAGCAATTTGCATAACTTGTGGCGCACTAATACCTAACTTATTAGAGCCTTCTTGTTGAAGAGTACTCGTAATAAACGGTGCGGGAGCGTGCGACTTAATTAAAGTTCTTTTTACGCTTTTAACGTTAAACGGTAAAGTTTTTAGTTGGCCTTCAACTAGGTTTGCTTCGTCGGCGCTTGACGGCTTAAATTTTTTGCCGTTCTTTTCTACTAAAAGCACCTTGAACGAACTGTCGTTTACGGGCGCAACGTCGGCTTTTAAGTTCCAGTATTCTTTTGGAACGAACGCTTTAATTTCACGTTCTCTATCAACCACCATTTTTAGAGCCACCGATTGAACTCTACCAGCCGATAAATTTTCGTTAAGTCTACAACTTGCAGCAGGCGATATACTATAACCAACTATTCTATCAAGTACACGTCTTGCTTGTTGAGCGTCAACTAAATTCATATCTATCTTTCTTGGGTTTGCAAGTGCGTTTCTTACTGCTTTTTCAGAAATTTCGTTAAACTCAATTCGGCTAACGTCGTCGCCAAGTTCTAAAACTTCTTTTAAGTGCCAAGAAATTGCTTCGCCTTCTCTATCCGGGTCGGTTGCAAGAAAGACTTTGCTTGCTTTTTTAGCGTCGTCTTGAAGTCTTTTAATGTCGGCTTTTTTATCTGCCGAAATTTCATAAAAGGGCTCGAAATTTTCGCTTATCTTTATACCCATTCTGTTGGCGGGTAAATCTCTAACGTGACCTTTCGATGCGTCTACTTTATATTCGCCTTTAAGTATTTTTTCTATTGTTTTCGCCTTATGTGGTGATTCCACTATGATTAAGTTCATTTAGTCCTCCGTCTTTGCCTTTAATAATCCGAAAACGTTATTACCTGCTTTATATATTATTCCTTTAATTTCCATCATTGAAATTATAGGACTTATTTCAAAAATTTGTTTGTTAAGTTTTTCTGCTATTTGTTCTAAGTGTTTATCGCCGCCAGTTAAAACGTCGTAAATCTCTTTTTCTAAAGGCGTTAGAATAATTTTAGTTTTTTTCTTTTCGCCGTAGAAATCTAAAATATCGTCTACGCTATCCGTTAGTATTGCGCCACGCTTAATTAAATCGTTGCAACCAGCGCCACTTTCTACGCCAACTCCGTACGGAATTGCAAACACGTCTCTGCCGTAAACGTTTGCGTATTCAGCCGTGTACATTGTTCCGCTTTTTAGTTTTGCAGAAACTATTAGCGTGCCTTTCGATAATCCTGCTATAATTCTATTCCTTAATGGAAAGAAATACGGCATAGCCTTAACTTCAGGTGGATATTCGCTAATAACTAGCCCTTGCTTTTTCACTCTTTCAATCAAAGCAATATTGCTTGCAGGATAAACGTTATCAATTCCACCTGCAACTACGCTTATTACCTTTCCACCGTTAGACAATGCACTTTCTATAACGGCTATATCTACGCCTTCGGCAGTTCCAGTCACCAAACAGTAGCCGTTTTCTACTAAATCCTTAGCGTAAGATTTAGCAAGTTCTTTTGAAACGGGCAAACACTTTCTTGAGCCTACTATTGAAAAAGTTTTTTCGTTAAGTAATTTCAAGTCGCCAACCGTGTATAAAACTAGTGGCGGTATTTCCGTTTGTCTTAAGAGTTTTGGATATTCTTCGTCAATTATAGTTATAAGCCTAACGCCTTTTTTAGAATATTCGTCTATTAAATATTTTAAGTAATCGTTGCTAGCAGACGCTAGCAAAGTATTATAGGTTTTCTCGCCTATCGAAGACTTTATATATTCTTTTGACTTTTCTAAAAAACTCTTAATTTCGCTATTACCTTTAACTTCTTCGTAAAGGGCTTTTTTGTGCTTATATTCTAGTCCTATAAAACTATCAAGCCAAATTAAAAGCAGTTGTTCTTTAGTATAATTCATTTCTAACCGTGTCTATAACTTATCGCTTCTAAAATATGTTCTATGCGTATATCGTCGCATAAACTCATATCGGCTATAGTTCTTGCAACTTTTATAATTCTTGCCCTCGCTCTAGGTGAAAGACTTAAACTCTCGTAAGCGTTTTTAAGCACTTGCTCACACTCGTTAGAAAGTTTACAAAATTGTGCTATGTGCTTTTCGCTCATATCGGCGTTGGTCTTTATATTGCAGTCCTTAAATCTATTAGATTGAATAAGTCTAGTTCTATTTACTCTTTTTCTAACCGTTAAACTGTCTTCGGCTTTTTGCGTGCCTATAAGTTCAGAATAATTGACTTCGTCAACGGTCACTTGAATATCAATTCTATCAAGTAATGGTCCTGAAATACGGGCTTTATATTTTGCGATTTGCGACGGCGAGCAAGTACAAGTCTTTACGTTTGAACCGAAGTTTCCGCAAGGACACGGGTTCATACTACCGCAAAGAATAAAGTTTGCGGGATATTTAACCGAACCAGACGCTCTAGAAACGGTAATAACGCCGTCTTCTAAAGGTTGACGCAAGGCTTCTAATGTGCTACGCATATACTCAGGCATCTCGTCTAAAAATAGCACGCCGTTGTGCGCAAGCGAGATTTCGCCCGGTCTTAAATCTTTTCCACCACCCGTTAGCGAAACGGTTGTAGCCGTGTGGTGTGGACTTCTAAACGGTCTTGTCTTTACTATTCCATCACTAGAAGATAGTAAGCCTGCAACCGAGTGAATTTTAGTGGTTTCTAGGGCTTCAGCAAAACTCATATCGGGCATTATGGTAGGTATGCATTTTGCGAGCATTGATTTACCCGTTCCCGGTGCGCCAACGAAAAGTAAATTATGTCCACCCGAAACTGCTATTTCTAACGCCCTTTTAGCAACTTTTTGTCCTTTTACTAGCGAAAGGTCCATATCGTATAGATTTTCGCTTTCCTTTCCTAAGTAAACACCGTTAGAAATTTTTTCTATATGTTTTAGACCGCTTAAGTGGTCTATAACTTCTATTAAATTTTTAGCAGGATATACTTCTACGCCTTCAACGAAAGACGCTTCGGTTGCATTATCGCTAGGCACGATAAACTTTTTATAATTTTCGCTAGCCGAAATTAAAGTAGGAAGTATTCCGTTTACGCCCCTTAAACTTCCGTCTAAAGAAAGTTCGCCTATAAATACTATTTCGTCCGTCTCGGCAACTAATTGATTGGACGCTTTAAGTAGTCCTATCGCTATTGCTAAATCAAAAATAGAACCTTCTTTTTTAACGTCGGCAGGAGCAAGGTTTGCAGTAATTTTTTTTGTAGGAAATTGTCTACCGCTATTCTTTATTGCAGAGCGAACACGTTCTTTAGATTCTTTAACGGCAGTATCCGCTAGTCCCACGATATCAAAGGACGGAATACCGTTATTGATGTCTATTTCTATGCTGACTGCAATTCCCGTTAAACCGTTTAAGGCATAACTTTGAATTTTTGCTATCATTAGCGTTTCTTTCCCTTATAAAAAATTTCCCAAAATAAAGTCTAAAAATACCCTACTATAAAACATTATATATGATTTGATTTTAAAAGTAAAGAAAAAAGCATAAAAAAAGAACCTACTTTTCATAAGTAAGTTCTTAATTTTTTTGAAGATTTTATCTCTTAACTTCTTTAACTTTAGCGGCCTTACCCGTTCTGCCTCTTAAGTAGTAGAGTTTAGCACGTCTAACTTTACCTTTTCTCACTACTTGAATATCAGCAACTTTAGGCGAGTGAATTGGGAAAGTTTTTTCTACGCCTACGCCGAACGATAAACGACGTACGGTAAAGGTTTCAGAAATTCCACCGTGCTTTCTTGCTATGCAGATTCCTTCAAACGCTTGTAATCTTTCTCTATCACCTTCAATAACTTTTACCATTACTTTAACGGTATCGCCTACTGAAAATTCGGGAATTGACTTCTTTAAGTTTTCTTGATTGATTGCTTCAATAATTTTGCTCATCTTTTTTAACCTCCGTTTTTACTAAGCGTTCATTGATAACAAATATAAGAGGAACGCCCGCAAGCCTTCGTATTATAACACAATTTTCTTGCCTTGGCAAGCAATTTTACATACAAAATGCGTTTTCTATATGATTTATTTGCCCGTTTTCAATTTCAACTACGTCAAACCTACACGGCTTATCAGTTAAGCCTTTTTTTTGTAAATATTGACTTGCTAGAAGAAAATATTTTTCTCTTTTTTTATAGTTTACCGCTTCGGCAGGCGTACCGTAAACGCTACTAGAACGTGTTTTTACTTCAATAAAAACCGTCGTTTCGTTAGTTTTTGCGATTATATCGGCTTCGCCCACGTGCGTTTTATAGTTAGTGTCTAGTATGGTATAACCCTTTTGTTTTAAGTATTCAACGGCTTTTAATTCGCCTGCTCTTCCCAGAAATTTTTTATAAAAGTTTTTCTGTGTAATTTGCAAGGTCCAATCTCCTTTATTTTGTCAATATGAGTTTTCGTTCCATAACCTTTATGCTTTTCAAAACCATATTCGGAATAAGTTTTAGCATATTCACACATTAACTCGTCCCTATACACTTTTGCAACTATGGACGCACAACCTATGGTATAACTATTAAGGTCGCCCTTTACTATGTATTTTGCGTTTATATTAAGGTGTAAATCGTTTCCGTCAACCAAAGTTATATCCGGTTTAACGCTTAAATTCTCTACCGATTTAACCATACATTTTTTTACGGCGTTTAATATATTTATCTCGTCTATTTCTCTTTCTGAAACTTCAAAAATGCTATATGCAATCGCCCTTTTTTTAATTTCTTCCGAAAGTATTTTGCGCTTTTTTTCGGAAAGTTTTTTACTGTCCGTGACACCTTCAATCAAATCGTCAAGTGGCATAATCAAAGCACAGCAAACCACAGGACCTGCAAGTGGACCACGCCCAACTTCGTCAACACCTGCGATATATTTATAGCCGATATTTTGGCACTCTCTTTCGTGAATTAAATTATCCATAGTTTATAAATCTAAAAGAATTTTTCCTATTCTACCCTTTCTAAAATCGTCGATTACAGCAACTGCGCAACGTGAATAATCGTATTCGCCACCACGCATTAAAAAGCCCCTACGAACGCAAATATCGTTAAAAATTTCGATATCTTCTTTGTCTAAATCGTTAAGCGAATACTTGGTTTTTAGCATTTCGGGATATTTTACTTTAAGTTCTTTTATAAACTCGAACGCTAGGTCGCCGAAATCAATATTAGCGTCGTTCATACTGCCGATATACGCAAGGTGTTTCGCTTGCGTTTGGTTTTCGAAAGCAGGTGGCATAGTACCGGGGGTATCTAAAAGTTCAAACTCTTTTAGCCTTACCCATTGTTTGCCTTTCGTCACGCCCGCCTTGTTGCCCGTGACTGTTTTTTTGCCACCGCAAAGAGCGTTGATAATGGTTGATTTTCCGGTGTTTGGAATACCTGCAACCATAAATCTTAAAGGACGGAATAGCCCTTTTTCTTTGTTTTTTTGCAACTTTTCGCTAAACAACGAAAACATCTCGTTATAAAGTAAGTCAACGGCTTTTTTATCCATAGCACTTACTGCAACAGCCCTTTTTCCTTGGGCTTTTAAAACCGAAATAATTCTCTTCGCATCAGATTGCGAAATTAAATCGCATTTATTGATTACGTAGAGAATTTTTTTATTAGAAAAAAGTTTATTCAGTTTTTCGTTCATTGAAGCAAGTGGCGCTCTAGCGTCAAGAATCATCATAATACCGTCAACCAGTTTTACGTTTTCTTCCATCATACGCATAGCCGCCGTCATATGCCCCGGAAACCATTGTAAATGTTGCATATTGCCTTTATTTATCTTGTTTTTCTAGTAATTCGGGACGGCGCTCTTTAGTAATTTTTTCAGCCTGTTCCCTACGCCATTTTTCTATTAAGGCGTGATTACCGCTTATTAAAACTTCAGGGACTTTTATCCCCATAAATTCTTGCGGTTTAGTGTATTGTGGATATTCTAAAAGATTACTTGAAAAACTTTCTTCCGATAGCGAACTTCCGTTTATAACGCCGTCAACGTACCTACAAATAGCGTCGGTAATAGCCATTGCAGGAATTTCCCCACCCGTTAAAACGTAGTCGCCGATAGATAGTTCTTCGTCAATAAAAAGGTCTATTACCCTTTGGTCAACCCCTTCGTAATGCCCGCAAAGAAGTAAAATTCTTTCTTCTTTTGCGTATTCTACGGCGATTTTTTGGTTAAACGTTTTGCCCTTTGGCGAAAGGTAAATGCGCTTTGCCACGTGGTTAGCGTCTATGCTTTCTATGCAAGACGCTATAGGCTGAGCCGTCATAACCATACCTGCGCCACCACCGAAAGGCGTATCGTCGCATTTTTTGTGTTTATCTAAAGTATAGTCACGGATATCGACTATATTGATTTCAATTTTACCTGCTTTTTCGGCCCTTCCTAAAATACTAGTTTTAAGCGGTGTAAACATTTCTGGGAAAAGCGTTAATATATCAATTCTCATAAACACACACCTCGTTAAATCTTTTTTCGTTTAGTATTATTAGGGAATTTTCAATATCAACCTTAACCAAGATATCTTTTAAAAAAGGAAAGCGAATAATTTCGCCGTTTATTAGTTTAGCGGTAAAATAATCTGTTTTAGCCTCGGTCACGTCAATAACTTCAGCAAACGGCTCTCCCTTTTCAAAGACTAGTTTAGCGCCTATTATATCCGAAATAAAATAGGTGTTTTCGGGAAGTTTAACAGCATCTTCTCTATTAACGCATAAAAATTTATTACGCATAGTTTCAGCCACGTTTCTATCCGAAACGCCACTAAGCGTAATAAAAACTTCTCTTGCGCCAAGTCTAGAACTTAGCACTTTTACGATTTTTCCGTCGATAATAACTTGTTTAAGGTCTATAAATCTTCTTATATCGTCAGTAAGGGGCTGAACTTTAAGTTCTCCCCTTACGCCTTGCGGTTTAACGATAACGCCGATTTTTAAAAATTCTTCCATAAATCAGACTTGAACAGGCTTACGCTTGTTCTCTTATCTCAATATTGTATTTTTTATTTTCCTTTTGCGCGCCGGCACGAACGATAGTTCTGAGCGCCTTTGCAATTTTACCTTGACGACCTATAACCTTACCCATATCGTGCTTATCAAGCGTAATGGTGACGTTAATATTAGCGCCGTCTTCGATAACGTCGTAAACTACCTTGTCCGGATTTTCGGCAAAAGTTTCAACAACGAATTTAATTAGTTCTATCATAAAAACTCCAAATAGAATTATTTAGATTTACGAACTTTAGTTTTTGCAGGTGAAAGTTTGGTAGGCTTTGGTAAAATTCCTGCGTTTACAAGTAGGTTTTTAACGGTGTCGGTAGGTTGAACACCTTTAGCGAGCCATTCTTTAGCCTTTGCTTCGTCGAAAACTACTTCTGCTGGAACGGTGGTAGGATTGTAGTGACCTACTTTGTCAATGTATGCGCCGTCTCTAGCGTTTCTGCTGTCCGTAATTACTACACGGTAGAAAGGTGATTTTTTGTCGCCCATTCTGGTTAATCTCATTTTTACTGCCATTTTTTTGTTCTCCTATATATTAAAATTTAAACATTTTATTGTTTTTCATTTGTTTCATCATCTGTTTGCTTTGTTCAAATTGCCTTAAAAGTACGTTTACGTCTTGAACGGACGTTCCACTACCTTTAGCAATTCTTTGCTTTCTAGACGAGTTTATTATTTGTGGATTTTGTCTTTCACGCATAGTCATTGACTGGATTATGGCTTTGTTTTTAAGCATTTTCTTTTCGTCAATACTATCTTCGTTTATTTTGAACTTCCCACCAAGTCCAGGCATCATACCGAGTATACTACGTATTCCACCCATCTTGTTCATTGTTTCAAACTGCGATAGATAATCGTCTAAGGTAAAGGAATTTTCCTTAAACTTTTTCTCCATTTTTTTAGCGTCTTCTTCAGTCACGGCTTCTTGCGCTTTTTCAATAAGCGTTAAAACGTCGCCCATTCCTAAAATTCTATTCGCCATACGGTCTGGATAGAAAGGCTCTAAATCGCCGAGTTTTTCGCCAACCGAACAAAACTTAATAGGCTTTCCGGTGACTGCTTTCATTGAAAGCGTCGCACCACCCCTAGTATCGCCGTCAAGTTTGGTGAGTACAAGCCCTGTCACTTCTAGGCGTTTATTAAAAGTGTCTGCTACTTCAACGGCAACTTGACCCGTCATTGAATCGACAACAAGCAAGATTTCGGTAGGATTTACCTTGTCTTTAATATCTTCTAACTCTTGCATCAAGTCTTCGTCTATTTGAAGTCGACCCGCTGTATCTATAATTACCGTATCAAAGCCGTAAGATTTAGCGTAATCAACGCCTTCTTTGGCTATTTTAACGGGATTTCCTTGCCCCTTTTCAAAAACGGTTGCGCCAGCGTTTTGCCCAACCACCTTTAGTTGGTTTATCGCTGCGGGACGATAAACGTCACAAGCGACCAAGAGTGGCTTTTTGCCTTGTTTTTTAAGGTTTAACGCTAGTTTTCCGCAAAGCGTAGTTTTACCTGCACCTTGAAGACCCGACATCATTATTACAGTCGGCGGATTACTACTAACCGAAAGTTTGGCGTTTGCCTTACCCATAAGTTCAATGAGTTCTTCGTTAACGATTTTAATAACCTGTTGAGTTGGACTTAAACTTTTTAGAATTTCCTGTCCTACTGCCCTTTCGCTAACCTTTGAAACGAATTCTTTAACGACTCTAATATTAACGTCTGCTTCTAAAAGCGCAATACGAACTTCACGCATTGCAGTTTTAATTTCAAGTTCGGTAAGTCTGCCGTGCTTTGTAAGTTTACTGAAAATATGATTAAGTTTATCTGATAATCCTTGAAATAACGCCATTATTTACCTATAATCTCGCTTATTTTTTTTGAAAAGTCTTGATTTTCGCTTATTCTCGCAAGTTCAAGTAATCTTTGGTTTTTTTCGTGAACTTTTAGTATCTTTTCGTACGCATTAAGTTTTTCACAAACGCCTTTAACAGCGTCGTAAACGCTTTGCCTAGTTCTTCCAAGTGGCTCGGCAATCTCTGATAGTGATAAATCGAAAACGTAATACGAAGTAAAAAGTTCTTTTTGCTTGTCGGTTAAAAGTTCCCCGTATAAATCGAAAAGTTCGATATAGTAAATATTCTTTTCCATAAAAAATAAAGGTGTAAAGTTATTTTGCTTTACACCTTGTATTATATAGATTGTTTTTAGATTTGTCAACGATTTTATAAAACTTTTGACAAAAAGTCTTTAAGACGTTCGTTTTTGGGGTTATCAAAGAATTCTTTTGGCGAATTTTCTTCTTTAATCACGCCGTCGTCCATAAATAGAACTCTTGACGCAACTTCTTTAGCAAAGCCCATTTCGTGAGTGACTACGACCATAGTCATACCTTCTTTAGCAAGTTCTACCATAACGTTTAGAACTTCGCCAACCATTTCTGGGTCTAGCGCTGAAGTCGGCTCGTCAAATAACATAACTTGTGGGTTCATTGCAAGCGCGCGAACGATGGCAATACGTTGCTTTTGTCCACCCGATAGCGTCGAAGGATATACGTTTGCCTTTTCTTCAAGACCTATTTTCCTTAATAATTCAAAGGCTTTTTCGTTTGCTTTTTCCTTTATTTCTTCAATTGTTTCATTAATTTCAATAAAAGAATTTTTTTCCTTTTTGAAAAGATTAGTAAATTTAATAAAAGAATTTTTACGCTTAATCTTTTTTATATTCTTTTTAGCAATAGTAATAGGCGCAAGCGTTATATTTTCAAGTACGGTTAAGTTGTTAAATAGGTTAAAGTTTTGGAAAACCATACCTATCTTTTGACGATGAACGTTAATATCAACGTTCATATCGACAAGGTCTTCACCGTCGAAGAAAATATTACCACCGTTAGGGTCTTCTAAACAGTTAAGGCATCTTAAAAAAGTTGACTTTCCACAACCAGAAGGTCCTATAATAACGATAATATCACCTTTATATATATCTAAGTCAACACCCTTTAGAACTTTAAGGTCGCCAAAGTTCTTTTCAAGATTTTTAATAGAAAAAATAAGTTCTTTTTCATTAGAAATATTATCTATCACTTTTTTTGAACCTCCTTTCCATAGTTCTTACACCCCAAGAAATTAGAAGTACTAATACTAAGTAAATAAGTGCAAGCATAATGTAGGGTACGAAATATTGATAAGTCGTATCACCTATTTGTTTTAGAGATTTAGTTAAGTCAGTCACGGCGATAAACGATACTACCGACGTTTCTTTAATAAGCGAAATAAATTCGTTGCCGAGCGTTGGTAATATGTTCTTTATCGATTGTGGAATTACTATTTTAATCATAGCAGTCCAATAAGATAGTCCTACTGCCCTACCTGCTTCAAGTTGACCAACATCTACCGACTGAATACCTGAACGCATAATCTCACTAACGTAAGCACCCGAGTTTAACCCGAAAATGATTATGGCTTCGATAACGCCCGATACTCTAATACCTAGTAGTGGTAAAAGTAAAAAATGTCCTATTAATAGTTGTACGACCATAGGTGTACCACGGAAAATTGCAACGTATACCTTACATATTCCGTTTAATATTCTTGGGAGCAATTTGTACTTTGGCATAACTGCGACAACGGCTATCAAAATACCGATTAAAATACCGATAATTAGACCGAATACGGCAATTTCTATGGTAGAAATTAAACCGTCTACAACCCTTTTGTATCCGCCGAGCGTTATAAACTGCTTATAAAATTGACTCCACTCTTTTGACCAGTTTATCATATTTTGTCCTTTTAAATCACTTTAGGTTTGGCGCAAAACTGCGCCAAACCTTATAAGTTTTATAATTTTTAAATTATTTGTTAGCAGTCAATACGCTAAGAACGTCCATAATGGTTAAGCAATCGTCAAGCGCAACGTTAGTTGCTAGCGTTAAAACGTATTGTGATTCAATGTAGTATGGGTTAGAGAAATTAACAGATTTCTTTCTTTCAGCGGTAATAGTTAGACCCGACATACCGATATCTACACCGTTTTGTCCAACCGAAGTCACAACTGCGTCGAATAACATATCTTTAATAACTAGTTCCATACCAAGTTCGTCAGCAATAAGTTTTGCAATTTCAATATCAATACCAACGTATTTGTCGCCAGAAACTTCTTCAAACGGTGGGAATTCAGCGTTAGTTGCAACAACTAGTTGAGTTTCAGGTGCAGAAACGTTTTCTTCTGCAGATGCTACTTTAACGTAGCTTGCTTCGTCACCTTCCATATATTTGGTAAGAATTGCATCTATTTCTGCTGCTTTGCTTTCAAGAATTGAGTTGATGCTTGCAAGTAATCCGTCTTGAGCCTTGTCAACTGCGATTCCGTAGTATTCACTACTTAGTGGAACTTTGTCAATCATTTTCAAGCCTTCAATTTCTTTAACTAGGCTAGCGCCGGTTGCACCGTCAACGATAACGTAGTCAACTTTGCCGTTCTTTAAGTCTTGAGCAGCAAGAGCAAAAGTGTCGTATGGTGAAACTTCACAACCCTTTAAGCATTCAGCGTACATCAAACCTGTAGTACCAGATTGGCTACCGATTTTAACTTTGTTGCCACAAGCCGTTAAGCCTAGACAAGCAGTTAAGCCAACCATTAATGTCACTACTAATGTTAATAATTTTTTCATATTTGTTCTCCTTTTTTCCTTAAGCAACTTAATTGCTTTGGTTATTTTACGTTAGTTATTATATTCCCCCCGCTTTCATTTGTCAACAAAATTATGCATATTTTTTAGATTTTTTTAATTTTTTATGTATAAATTTTATTTTTATGAATAAAAAATTGAATATTTATTTATTTTATTCTTTTTTAACCTTAATTACAAGAACTTTCGTACAATAAAATATGAGAATAAGTGAATACAAAGTAGAGCAAGCGATAAATTATGCGCTTACGTGGGCTAAAAAAAGAAACCCGAAGTATTATAATTTTGACGGACTAGGTGGGGATTGCACAAATTTTATTTCGCAATGTCTATACGCTGGTTGTAAGGTTATGAATTTTACGAAAACTTTCGGGTGGTATTATAGGTCTAGTAGTGATAGAACGCCTTCTTGGACGGGCGTAGAGTATTTATATAACTATCTAATCACTAATGATAGGATAGGGCCTTTCGCTAGCGTGGTAAACCAAAACCAAGTAGCAATAGGTGATATCGTACAACTAGGCCACACAACGGGAGATTTTTTTCACACGGCGATTATTACCGAAATATATAACGGCGAGATTTTCGTTTGCTGTCACTCAAGGGATTTAATTAACGTGCCCTTATCGATATTTAGATACGATATAATAAGGTTTCTGCACGTTGAAGGCGTTTACGTAAATTAAAAGTCCGCCAAGAACTTTTCTAGCGGACTTTATATATAATGTAAATTAAACTTATTCTCCGTCGTTGATATATAAAATACCAAGACAATCTTCCCCACAGTGACTAGTGATAGTTGCGCCTGCTACGGTGACTAAAACTTCCTTAAAGCCACGGTCTAATAAAACTTCTTTAACGTAGTCTATAATTTCAGGTTCGGCAGTAGTATAAGTTATGAATATTCTAGATAAGTCTGGGGTTGAATACTCTTCTAAAACGTCGCTAACGTAGTTTTCTACCACACGCTTAAAGTTTCCCCTATATTTTTTTCCAGCAATCATCTTGCCGTCTTTAAGAAGTATTTGCGGTCTAATTTTAAGTAGGTTTGCGCCTAGAAATGAAAGCACGCTACATCTTCCACCTTTATAAAGGTAATCAACACGATTTAGTTCAAAACTTGCTTGAACGAAAGGAATACGCTTTTCAACTGCACTTACTATTTCTTCAGGGGATAAACCATTGCTTGCAAGTTCTTTAGCATATAAAACTAAAAGTGCTATACCCGTTGAAAGACTTTGGCTATCAATAACGTAAACTTTCTTTAATTCCTTGCTAACCGCCAAAGCGTTTTCGTAAGCACTTGAAAGTTTGCTAGAAAGAGAAATATGTACAATTGCGTCGTAGTCTTTTAATAATTCAGTAAAATGTTCTTCGTACTGAATTCTATTAACAGCGCTCGTTTTGGGAAGAATTTTAGTTTCGTTAACGAAATTGATAATATCTTTTCCCGTAATTTCGCCGTCAAGCCCAGCGTTATTACCAAGCAATACAGTAAAAGGTACTATTTTTACGTCGTTTTCGTTTATTAATTCCTTTGTTAAATCTACCGTTGATTCGGTAGAAATTGCTATTTTCATAAAATATCCCCTTAATATTTTTATGTATTTCATATTATCACAAGTATAAATACTTGTAAATAAAATTATCTCTATACGGTAGAATTCAACTATATTATTAAAAAAATAATTCTACTCACGGTAGAATTCATAAAAATTTGGCGCAAAAGTTTGATATTTTAGCAAAATTGTGTTAAAATACGTGTATGGATATAAAGGAAAATGTTGCGCTTAACCTAATCAAGTATAGAAAAGCGCTATCTTTAACACAATTAGAACTTGCCGAAAAACTTAATTACTCTGACAAGGCTGTATCAAAATGGGAACGCGGGGAATCAGTTCCAGATATTTACGTTTTGCAAAATATTGCCGAACTTTTTGGAATTTCCATTGACACGCTTATTTCCCCACCCAAAGAAGAGAAACCTTCTATCCTTAAACAAATAGGTAGAATTAGAGTTATTAAAGGTTTGACTTCGGCTGTGGGTGTTTGGTTTCTTGCAGTAATAGGTTTTTTCTGCCTAGAAGTTATATCACCTATTTTTCAACATACTTGGCTATTATTTATTTACGCTGTGCCTATAACTTTAGGAATTTTACTTATACTAGCAACCATTTGGAAAAAGAATTTTACATATATGATATTTCACTCTTTGTTTTGGTGGACGCTAATACTTGCGGTATATCTATCACTAAGCGTATTCTTAACCAACCCACCCAAAAAACTATGGGAAATATTTTTGCTAGGCGTTCCAGTTCAGTTTTTAGTTGTTTTTCAATTTTTATATAAAAACGAGCGAATTAAAAAACATAAATAAAATAAATTAAATTAAAATAAAAAGCCACGGCAAGCCGTGGCTTTTTAATTTAGCGTAATATCTTTTAGTTTTTCGTATTTTTCGAGTGCTACTTTTTTTATTTCAATTAGGCTTTCTCCTAGTTCAAAACACTCGTCACTAAGTTTTTTTGCTAAAAAGATTGACTCGGTATCGTAGTTTAAGTGTCCTAGGTCTGTAATAGTCTTTCCACTTTGCTTTGTGCCTATAAAATCACCGGCACCACGAAGTTTATAGTCTTTTTCGGCTATCTTAAAGCCGTCGTCGTTATCCTTAATTATCCTTAATCTCTCTATTGCAATATCGTTTAATGCGTCACTCATTAAAAAGCAATAACTCTTTTTATCCGAGCGCCCCACTCTACCACGAAGTTGGTGTAATTGCGATAATCCAAATCGTTCAGCGTTTCTTATAACCATTACCGTAGCGTTAGGAACGTCAACCCCTACTTCAATAACCACGGTGGAAACTAAAACGTCATATTTTCCATCTCTAAAGTCCTGCATTATTTGGACTTTTTCTTTTTCCTTGATTTTGCCGTGAAGAAGACCTATTTTAAGATTTGGTAATCTTTCTAAAAGTTCACCGTGTAGTTCGGTTGCGCTCATAACGCTACCTTCTTCGTCGCCGTCTATTTTGGGACATACGAAATAGGTTTGATTACCTTTCTTTGCTTCCGTTTCAATAAACTTAAGCATATCTAAATACTTTTCTCTAGGCACGATATTCGTTTGAACCTTTATTCTGCCCTGTGGCTTATCAGAAATTACGGAAATATCTAGGTCGCCGTAGAAAATAAGTGAAACAGTTCTAGGAATAGGCGTTGCGCTCATAACCAAAACGTCTAACATTTTGCCTTTAGAAGTAAGCGCGCTACGTTGAGCAACGCCAAAACGTTGCTGTTCGTCACAAACGCATAGTGATAAGTTCTTAAACTCAACGTCGCTAGTAAGTATAGCGTGCGTACCAACTAATATATCTATTCCACCACTAACTAAATCTTGTTTTATTTGCTTCTTCTCTTTTAAGGGCGTAGAACCTGTAATGAGTGCAACTCTTTTGTTGGTAAAGAGATTAGAAATAACTTTATAGTTTTGAATTGCAAGCATTTCGGTGGGTGCAATCATACACGCTTGGTAGCCACTTTCAACGGCAACGAAAACGGCGCAAGCCGATACAGCCGTTTTTCCACTACCAACGTCGCCCTGCATAAGCCTGTTCATAGTTTTAGGGCTAAGCATATCTTGATAAATTTCGTTTATTGCCTTTTTTTGACCGTCTGTAAATTCAAAAGGAAATTTGCTAGTAATAAACTGTTTAAGTTTTTCCGCTGAAACCGAATACCTATTTACTCTAACGTTTTCTCTGCTCCCTTTAATTATCTTAAACGCAGAAATTAGCGCAAAATATTCTTCAACGGCTATTCTATCGCTAGCCTTTTCAAGTTCAGAAAAACTTTGTGGATTATGAACTTGTCTATAAGCAGTATAAAGGTCTGGCAAACCGTATTTAAGAATTAGCCTTTGTGGAATTATACTCTTGGGCTTTTCGATATCGACCGAAAGCCTAACGGCGTCACGCACTATTTTCTGCGTGAGATTACCTTTAATAGCGTATTGCGGAACAATTCCTTTAAGCCTATAAGCCTTATCACAAAGTTCAAATGAAGGATTTACTAAAGAAATCCCGTTAAAATCGTTTCTAACCCTGCCGTAGAAAAGGTATTCTTCGCCAACCTTAAGTTTGCCCGCAACGTATGGCTGGTTAAACCAAATAATGCTAAAAATCAAACCTTCTTGCTCACAAGTCACCCTAACGTTTCCCGTTCTTTTAAAATACGAAACGATAGGCTCTGAAATCACCTTACCCACGGTAAGCGCCATATCGTTATGATAAGCGTATTTTAGCATTTGTTTAGAACGTAAATCAACGTATCTACGTGGAAAAAACCGCATAAATGATGCGGTGTCGAAAATACCAAGTTTATTAAGTTCTTCTTGCCTTTTTTCGTTTATTCCACGAATTTTATTTAGTTCCATAATCTTAAAAAAGGGAAAGATGTTATCTTTCCCTTAAGTTTATTCTAATGCTACGTAATAATAGTAAATGGGTTGACCGCCGTAATGAATTTCAACGTCACAATCAGGATATCTTTCCTGAAGAACTTCTTGCAATTTCATAGCGTCTTCTTCCTTAACTTCTTGACCGTAGTAAAGCGTAATTACTTCTTCGTCACTTCTTAATTTTTCAATTAAGTCGATAGTCACTTCGCTAATATCTTTACCAACGGATAAAATCTTTTTATTATCAAGCCCCATAATGTCGCCTATTTTAAGGTCGAAACCGTAAAGTTTGGTATTTCTTACGGCATAGGTGACTTGACCTACCGTTACGGTATCTAGTGCGTGAATCATATTCGCCTTATTTTCGTCAACCGAAAGTTCAGGGTTAAATGCAAGTGCAGCAGAGAAACCTTGTGGAATATTCTTAGTAGGAATAACGTGAATTCGCTTGTTTTCAACTAGCGATTTTGCTTGTTCCGACGCAAGAATAATGTTTTTATTGTTCGGGAATACGAATACGTTTTCAGCGTTAATTCTTTGAACGGCATCAGCAATATCGTTAGCCGACGGGTTCATAGATTGACCGCCTTCGATAATTTGGTCTACCATTAAATCCTTGAAAATACTAGTAATGCCATCACCTGCAGAAACGGACATCATACCCATTTCTTTCTTTTCTTCTTCGTATTTCTTCATTAAAGCACGATTTTGCTCTAACATATTTTCAATTTTAAGTTTATCAAGTTCACCAAGTTCAAGTGCTTTAGAAAGTGCGACGCCCGGTTGGTTAGTATGAACGTGAACTTTAACAAATTCTAAATCGCCTATAACTATAACGCAATCACCTATCGTCATTAAGAACTCTCTTAAGCGTTCTATATCGGCAAGAGTGGTTTGCTTTTTAATATTGATAATAAAGAATTCAGTGCAGTAAGCAAACTCAATTTGACCAAGAGTCATAATATTAACGTGGTCCATAGCCGTTTCAGAAGAAATAGCATCTGGAATAACTTCATCTGCACTAACTTGTTCGCCTAAAAGGGCTTTGTACATACCTTCTAGAATAACCATCAAACCCTTTCCACCAGCGTCAACAACGCCTGCTTTTTTAAGCACTGGTAAAAGGTCTGGGGTTAAATTAACGGCTTCGTTTCCTGATTCCATAACCGAAGCAAAAAAGGATTCTAAATCAGAATGCTTTCTTTTTGCCGATTGAGCGTGTTCAGCTATCATACGGATAACCGTTAAAATCGTACCTTCCTTGGGTTTAGAAACTGCGCCGTACGCAACTTCTGCACCCGACATTAAGGCTTGAGCCATAATTTTAGCGTCAATTTCTTCACTCTTTTTAAGAACTGAACAAATACCCCTTAAAATTTGCGAAGTAATAACACCTGAATTTCCCCTAGCGCCACGAAGCGCACCACGAGAAACTGCTTCGGCAAGGTCTGCCATTTTATTGCTCTTACAGTTCATAACTTCTTTAACAGCCGATTGAACGGTTAAAGACATATTAGTACCAGTATCCCCGTCTGGAACTGGGAATACGTTAAGAGCATCAACGTTAACCCTATTTAATTCCAAAAGTTTTGACGCTGTTAAAATCATAGTTTTGAACATCACGCCGTTGAAAGTCTTTTGCATATACACTCCTAAAGAGAAATCGCTTAATTATTTTCTAATACCCATAACTCTAACGTTTATAGAGTCGCAAATCATACCGGTAAACTTTTCTACCTTGTATTTGATTGATTCGTTTAGAGCATCAATAACCGCTTTAATAGAAACGCCGTATTTAACGATAGCCGAAACTTCAACGAAAATTCTTGCACCTGAAGTTTTGACTTTAATACCTTTAACTTGCGTTCCGAACCTTAAAAAACTAATTACGCCTTCAAGAAGATTCTTTGGAACAAATTCGACTATACCGTAGCAATCTTGAGCAACGCGCGCGATAAAACGGGCAATCGTGCTGTCCGAAATGACTATTTTGCCATATACGTTGTTAGTTCTTACCGACATAGCGAATAAACCTCCATTAAAGCATTACGTTAATTTTACAATATTTAAGAAATTTTTGCAAGAGTTTACCGTCATTTTTAGAAATTTTTTTATTTTACCAAAAATTACCTTGATTTTGCACGTTATATTCTAATCTATTATTATAATTTTACCCCTTAAAAAACGCCGTACTAAACGTTTAGCACGGCGCTATAGTTAATAAATTATTTTTTTACAACGGTTGAAATTAAATAAGTCTCGTACTTAGAAGTTGTTTGGTTATATCCGCTTAACACCACACCGTATTCTGCCGAATATAGTTTAACTGAAATTTGAGCGTCGGTATTTAGAATTTGCTCAAGGTTTTCGTTAAATATTGAAACTATTCCTGTTTCTACGTTCTTAAGAATTAGATAATTTGCACCCGTTTCCACGGTAGAAACGCCGTAATCTGTAATATATTTAAATTCTCCATTTGTAAATAGGTAATATTTTTGAACGCCACCCACTTCTTTGGTGAATATCATTGAAGTACGCAAATTTCCAAGCGCCGTAACGAAAACGTAGTCTTTTATAGACGCAACTTCTACTAGGTTCATATCATAAATACCGTCGTCCATTATCACGTATTTACCGTTTAAGAATATTGCATCAGTAATATCGCCAACCTTATTTCCTTTGCCGTCTAAAAGGATTTTTTGACCAAGCGTGTTGGTTATTGAATATCTATCAGCACCAACCACTTCAGGAAGTCCATTCGTACCGTAAGGTCCAAATTCGGGTGAGTTTTGACCTTCAAACATTTGGTCGAACTTTTCTACTATTTTACCCTTGTCGTTAAAGGACGCTACTTTTGGCGTTTCGTTTAATCTTTCTTCTTCAATCTCTAAAAGATAGCCGATATTATCGATAGATTTCTTTAGAATTTCAAAGTTAAAAGAACTACCGTAAGCGTATAGCGTATCTCTTGATTGCAAAGCAACTAAATAATCTAAATCAACTTCTTTAACTTTATCATTTTTAACGTCGATAATTTTGCTAACGAGTTTAACAGGGATATCACCTTCGATAAAATCGTAATTCTTATCAGTTTCTAAAAGTTGCATACTATATTGAATTAGAATTTTACCATTGTTAAGAATACTAATTCCAGCATCAACTAAATACGTTGGGAATTGATAGTAGTAAACTATTTCTAATTTTTCATTAAATACCGTTATGGCATCATTACCAAAACTGTAATATAAATTGCCGTTTCTAGCGTCGAATTCTGGAATTAAATCACTTGAAGAAACGGTAGCCGTTAGTTTATAAACGCCTTTTCTATTTTTTCTATAAAATTCAGTGCCGATTTTAAGTAAATCAAGATTAAATTCGGGAACTGCTTTATCAGCCTTATCTTGGCTATCAGAAACGAATTCCTTAATTTGAACGCCTTTAGAGTCAAAAACAGCAACTCTATATTGTGGTTCGCCATCTACAGTTTCAAAGGTCGAACGAACGTAGAAAATAAAATCACCGTCTACACAACCAACTAATTCTACTTCTTCAATCCTGTTGATATTTTGGGTTTCAGTATGTATAACACTTTTGCTTGAAACGCTATAAAAGGTATAAGTATCGTGAGTTGCACTAGAACTTTTAAATACCAAAACGTCCCCGAAAGAATCAACCAATTCGTCGTCGAACGCTAATTTTTCGGCATTATTAAGCATTTTAACCTCACCTGCTAGTTCGTTAACTTTTTTAGTGTTGTAAAGCGAAGAAACGCTAATACCCGAACAACCTGCAAGTGTTCCTAAAACCAAAGCAAACACGAGTGCTAATGATAAAATTTTTAATTTTTTCATAGTAAGCCTCCTTTTTTTAATTATACCACAAGGTTTTTTATTACGCAATCTTTTTTAGCGTACCGTTTATCATATTCGGTAAAGGTAAAAAATGCAACAAAAAACCCACGGAAATTCCGTGGGTAAATTTTACCAAGCATTAGAAATACAAATTATTGATAAAACTAGTATAAAGTTTGCAATTATAAACATTGCGTCCGTAGCAAATCTCTTTTCTTTGTTTTCTTTCTTAAATCCAAGAGCAAAGCCTATAGCCGAAAAAACGTACGAAAGTATAGAAAAAATTAAGCACGGAATTGACACCTCATAGTCCGTATAGAAATAAGCGTAAATTGAGCCGTATAAATCATAACCGGTTTTCGACGTGCCTAGTAGATATAAGCCGTCGTTTACTTTTATGTACGAATAAATTATTGATAACGTCATAAACATAACCGCAAAGCATAATAAAATTACAGTTATATACTTAACAATCATGAAATAATTAGTAATATTTTTCTCTTTTTTTATTTTAGGTGGTTTAACTTTTTCAACGGCGCATCCGCATTTAGGACATATTACAGCTTTTTCGTTAAGTTCGTTTCCACAAATTTTACAAAACATAGATATTCTCCTTTAATTATCACAAAGCATTAAAATTCCAGCTATCGTATTTACGAATAATAACGTACACACCTTAAAGCCTACGCCAACTTGTTCACCGTTGTTAACGGTTTTATTATAATGTAAGGTCATAGGCAAACACCACGCAAGTGGAATAAGAAATGAAAAAACACTAAAAGCGCAAGAAATAATCATCAATATCTTGATAGCAATACTCAAACCTTCTTTCTCCCTAGAATTTTTACTAACGCCAACGTAGTTATCCGTCGGCACCCCACAATTAGGACATATTACCGCATTATCGTTTAGTTCGTTTCCACAATTAGTACAAAACATAAAACTTCTCCTGTATAAAAAATTTCTCACTGGATATAGTATAAAGGCACATTGTGCCTTTTGTCAAGTAAAAATTGCACGATGTGCTATTATTTTAATATGATAAGGATAGAAGATATACAAAAAAGGCTACGTGAAGCCATAACGTACGGC
>JAZQWW010000104.1:0-1561 GCA_045632585.1 Christensenellaceae bacterium | reverse complement strand
ACAAGTTTACGGCTTTCACAAAGGAGAAATTATGAGTAAATCAACAGAAATAGACGTAAAAGTAAAATTTGGTCTTAAAAGTTTTATTACGGTCGTTATTATTTTGCTTTCGGTTTTATTACTTGTAGGCGCACTTACCTTTATTATCCCTGCCGGTAGATACACCGTTTACACCACCGACGCATCTAAAATTGGTCAACCGTTTTATCAGTACACTACAGACGCATCACTGAATAAACAAATAGTGATTGATTCGTTCCGTCACCTTACTATAGAAGAAAACACTTCACGTCTTCCTATAATTCGTTGGTTTACTGCACCGTTTGAAGCGCTTTTTTTAGGTAGCAACAGTTCAAACGCTTTAATGATAATTGCGCTTTTACTAGTTCTTGGCGGAACGTTTAAGGTGCTTGAAGAAAGTGGTGGACTAGTATCTCTTGTAAGAGTAATTATGACTAAACTTCGTTCAAAGCGCTTTGCCGTAATTTGGGCTGTGACAGCCGTTATTATGATTTTATCTGCCGTTTTTGGACTTCAAGAACAACTATTAATTTTATACCCTATATTCGCTATGCTATGCACTGCCCTTAACTGGTCACGCTTTACTGCAATTTCTTTTATATTAATTGCGTCTGGTGTTGGGTTTACAACGGCTATTACTAACCCACTAACCATAGGAACGGCGTCAATCGCCGCCGGCGTAAACGTCACCGACGGGCTTTGGTATAGATGTATCATCTTCTGCGTTATGTACGTTTTAACGTCGCTTTTCTTAACTTTTTTAGCAAAAAGAGACGAGAAAAACGCTACTGATAAGTTTAACACGAAAGAGTTCGTTAACGTTTCACAACAGCAACACGCTGAAGACGTTTATAAATCAAAAATGATTATAACGCTATTTTCTATAGCGCTTTTATCGGTTATTATAACCACTTCGATTGCATCGCTTAGAAGTCTTGCAATGGTATTTATGGCAGTTGCTTTTATAGTCGGCACGGTCATTATCGGTAGAATTTTATTAGGCTCTTACAAACGTTTAGGAAAAAATTTCATAATCGGCGTAAAAGACGTTCTTCCTTCTATCGTGATTATTATGATTGCTTTCGGCATTACGTATATCGCCCAACAAGGAAATATTTTACATACCATATTTCATTATTTCTATAATTCGGTATCTAATATCTCTCCATACGTTGCCGTAATTATTTTATACCTATTCGTACTTATAGTTGAGTTCTTTATCCCTAGTGCGTCCGCAAAGGCCGTTTTAATTATTCCTATGCTTACCTTAGCGCCTATCGAAGGCATTAGCAAGACGGTTATAATTTTAACCTATCTATTCGCTGACGGATACACTAACGTTCTATATCCAACCTGTGGCACGCTTTTAGTTGGCTTAGGGCTTGCGAACGTTAGTTTCTCACAGTGGTTTAGAAAAACTATACTATTCCAACTTTTATTATTTGCAGTTTCACTAGGATTTTTAATGTTAGCCGTTTTTATCGGGCTATAGGCTAAAAGGTTTTTTCAAAAAGTTTTAAGCAAGCAAAAAAATTGCTTG
>JAZQWW010000103.1:0-17070 GCA_045632585.1 Christensenellaceae bacterium | reverse complement strand
GATAAAAATCCTAGCGCGGATAAATTTAAGGCAATACTATACGGTTCGCTTTCTAAAACCGGAAAGGGTCACGGCACGGACGTTGTTATTAAAAAGACGTTAAGTCCTATAAATTGCGAAGTGGTGTTCGATAATTCTAACGTTGAACTAAAACACCCTAATACTATGGATTTAATTGCTTACCGTGACGGCGAAGAAATTGATAGAACTAGAATACTAAGCGTAGGTGGTGGAAGTATTTTGGTTAAAGGCGATACTTTCGTTTCTCCTAAAAAGATTTATAAACATAATAAATTTGAAGATATCTCTGCGTACTGCAAGGAAAACGATATTAGACTTTGCGACTACGTGATAGAAAACGAAGGCGAAGAAATTATCGAATACGTTTCTAATATGTGGGCGCAAATGAAAGAGTCTATAAAAAACGGCTTAAACGACGAAGGCATACTTCCCGGTGGGCTTGACGTAGCAAAAAAAGCAAAACAACTATACAACAATCAGCACGTTGACGAAACGGCAGAAACAAGAGAAAACCGTATGGTATGCGCTTATGCTTTTGCCGTTAGCGAACAAAATGCATCTGGTGAAAAAATCGTGACTGCACCGACTTGTGGTGCATCAGGCGTAGTTCCAGCAGTTTTATATTACCAGCAAAAGAAAAACGGATATAAGGACGAAAAAATAATAAAGGCCTTACTTACGGCAGGTCTAATTGGAAATCTTATTAAAACTAATGCGTCGATATCGGGCGCAGAGTGTGGCTGTCAAGCCGAAGTAGGAACGGCCTGCGCTATGGCGTCTGCTGGACTTGCGGAACTATTTGAACTCTCTATTGATAAAATCGAATATGCGTCGGAAATAGCAATAGAGCATCATTTAGGACTTACCTGCGACCCAATATGCGGGTTAGTTCAAATTCCGTGTATTGAGCGAAACGCCGTAGCGGCAATGCGTGCTATTAACGCAGTTAACCTATCAAGTTTTTTATGGAACAGTAGAAAAATATCGTTTGATAAAGTGGTGCAAACCATGAAGGAAACGGGGCAAGACTTATTGGCAAGATATAGGGAAACGTCAGAAGGCGGACTTGCAAAAATTAAAATAAAAAAATAAAACACAAAAAAATCTCGACTTTTTAGTCGAGATTTTTAGTTTTAATAAATTAATTATTCAAAATATCCTTTATATTTTAGCGAAATTGTTGACGACGGGAATAGGTAAGAGTATAGTTCTATAAAATAGTCGTCCGTCATACTTGCTATAAAGTCAACTACGATTTGGTTTTTTTCAGTTTCTAAATACGGGATATCACGCTTATAGTGTGATGAGTTTATAAAATCTATATGGTGTGAAAATATAACCGAGTTTTTATCTAAAGCATTTAAATCGCTTAATAATTTTTCGTATATTTTACTTGCCATTTGGCGCAACGTGTCGTTAATTTTAACGTTTTTATCGCTTAAATAAATTAAATCGTAATTATCTTTTTTAGCCTTATTTAGTGCTAGATAGGTTTGTTTATCAAACATAATATAAGGTTTATTATAACTGTTTTCTATTATGCTAACCATAAGGTTATTTATAATTTCAGAATTGATTACGCCGATTCCGTCGTCGGAAAAGTCAAGTTCGTATCTTACTTTGTTTCTTTCTGCGTCTTGTCTATCTTTTCCAAGATATGCGATAATATCGGTAATACGCATTACGCACGCTTCTAGCGTTGAAGGAATTAATTTAAGCACGTTTTTGCTATCTAAATAGCAACTTTCAACTCGTTTATCAAATTCGTCAAAACCGTTTAGGGGCTGTGGCTCGTATTTTTCTAGTTCTAACTCTCCGTTATGGCAAAGTATTCCGTCAAGCGTTTGAAGGGATATATTAAGTGGGAATATTTTATCTAAAACTCTAACAGAGTGTACGTTATGGTTAAATCTTCTGCCCGTTTTGGCTCTATAAAGTTCGTCGATAAACTTTTCGCCCGTGTGTCCGAAAGGGGTATGACCGATATCGTGACCTAGCGCTATGGCTTCAATTAAGTCAAGGTTGAGGTTTAATGTTTTGCCGATAGTTCTTGCAATTCTAGAAACTAGTTGAACGTGAAGTGAGCGCCTTGTAATATCGTCGTTTTTATAAAGCGAAAAAACTTGCGTTTTATCCGAATAGCGATTATAGTATGGACAATTTAGGATTTTATCTATATCTCTAACGAACGGCGAACGAAGTACAGAGCCGAAATCGTGCGTGTTTTCTCTTCTTCTTTGAGCCGATTCGTCCTTACAATAAAATACGGGTAATGTATTATTTTTTCTATCCGTTATAATTTGGTTTTCAAGTTTTTTTGATACTGATTTATAATTATTCATAAATATATTATACAACGAAAAAAACGAAAAATAAAGAACATATTTAATTTATAAAGTATATACAACGCATTTTTTTTGTGATATAATAAAAAAGTATTTTGGAGGTTTATTATGAAGTATTATATGGCAATAGATATTGGTGCGTCATCAGGTAGGCACATTTTAGGCTGGCTTGATAACGGCAAAATAATGACTGAAGAAATATACCGTTTCTCTAACGGTCCTATTGAAGACGTTAGCGCATTTGATGGTAAAAAACATTGGTTTTGGGACGTAGATAGACTTTATGCCGAGATTATAAACGGGCTAAAAAAGGCAAAGGAATTAAATAAAATACCATATTCTGTTGGCGTTGATACTTGGGGTGTGGACTACGCATTACTAGACGAAAACGATAATCTTATCGATAAGGTTTTTTGTTATAGGGACTGGCGTACGGAAGAATCTTCTAAAAAGGTACACGAAATTATTCCGTTTAGCGAACTTTTTTCTAGAACGGGTATAGAGTTTGACTATTTTAATACCATTTATCAACTTTATGACGACAAACTTTCGGGTAAACTTGATAGTGCTAAATCAATGTTAAATCTTCCCGATTATTTTCATTTTAGACTAACTGGCAAAAAAGCGCACGAATACGCAATGTCGACCACGACTGCAATGCTTAACACCAAAACTAGAACTTGGGACTATGAGATTATAGATAAACTTGGTTTTAACAAAGATATGTTTGTTTCCGTGACTGCGCCAAGCACCGAAATAGGCGAATTCAGCATAGAAACGCAAGGAATAGTCGGCTTTAACGCCAAAGTAATACTTCCCGCAACGCACGACACGGCAAGCGCCGTTATCGGTGCGCCGTTAGAAAGTCAAACGCCATATATTTCTAGTGGCACGTGGTCGCTACTTGGCGTAGAGCAAGATTACGCACACACCGAAGAAAAGGCGCTTGAACTTAATTATTCTAACGAAGGTAGCGTTGAGAATAAGTATAGACTTCAAAAAAATATAATGGGGCTTTGGATACTTCAACAAGTAAGGCACGAAACGGGGGATAAATATAGTTTCGTGGAACTTGCCGATATGGCAAGACAAAACGTTAACGATTATCTTATCGACGTAAAAGACCGTAGATTTACTGCGCCTGAAAATATGACCGAAGAAATCAATAAGGCTGTAGGCAAAAAACTTTCAATTGGCGAAATCGTATACTGTATACTTAACAGTTTGGCTGAAAGTTATAAAATTGAACTTGACGCACTAGAGCAAATTACAGGCGAAAAATACGATACGTTAAACATTATTGGTGGTGGAAGTCAAAACAAACTCTTAAACGAACTTACCAAGAAAAAGACGGGTAAAAGAATTATAACCGGACCTACCGAATGCACGGCGATTGGAAATCTTATGATGCAAATGATAGGTGGAAAAGAGATAAAAGACGTTAAAGAGTGTAGACAAATAGTGAAAAATTCTTTTGACATTAAAGAAGTATAAGTAAAAATAATACCTACTAGTATTAAAAAATTTGTCATAACGATAAAAAGCATTTATAATATAAAGGAAATTTATTAACGGCAGGAGAAAAATATGGAAAGATATTTTGGTACCGTATCAAGGGGCGTACGTGCGCCTATAATAAAAAACGGAGACGATATAGTTGAAGTAGTTGTAAACACTTTACTTAAAGCCTCTGAAAACGAAAAAGTAAGTTTTCGTAATCACGACGTAGTGGCAATGACCGAAGCAATCGTAGCAAGGGCTCAAGGAAACTACGCAACCGTAGAACAAATTGCAAAAGACGTAAAAGCAAAACTTGGTGGAGAAACTATTGGGCTTATTTTCCCAATACTTTCACGCAATAGATTTTCAGTTTGTCTAAAAGGAATAGCAAAAGGCGCAAAAAAGGTAGTTTTAATGCTATCTTATCCGTCTGACGAAGTAGGTAATCACCTAGTTAGTTTAGATGCGCTTGACGAAAAGGGTGTTAACCCTTATTTAGACGTTTTGACCGAAGAAAAATACAGGGGACTTTTCGGATACGAAAAACACACCTTCACGGGCGTTGATTACGTTGAATATTATAGAAACCTAATTACAGAAGCAGGCGCTGAATGTGAAATTATTTTTGCAAATAACGCTAAGGCAATTCTTCCATACGCTAAAAACGTGCTTTGCTGTGATATTCACTCTAGATTTAGAAGCAAACGTTTACTTAAAGCCGAAGGCGCTAACGTCGTTGGACTTGACGAAATTATGTCTTCTTCAGTTGACGGAAGTGGTTATAATAGTGAATACGGACTACTCGGCTCTAACAAAGCAACGGAAGATTCTGTAAAACTTTTTCCTAGAGATTGCCAACCCGTTGTCGAAGAAATCCAAAAAAGACTTTATGAAAAGACGGGCAAAATCGTTGAAGTTATGGTTTACGGCGACGGTGCGTTCAAAGACCCCGTTGGTAAAATTTGGGAACTTGCAGACCCCGTTGTTTCGCCTGCTTATACCGTGGGACTTGACGGAACGCCAAACGAACTAAAACTTAAATACCTTGCCGATAACGACTTTAAAAACCTTTCGGGCGAAGAACTAAAGAAAGCAATTAAAGATAAAATTTTAGAAAAAGACAATAAAACCGTTGGTCAAATGGGAACGACGCCTAGACGTTTAACCGACCTTATCGGTTCGCTTTGCGACTTAACTTCAGGCTCTGGCGATAAAGGTACGCCTATTATTTGGGTTCAAGGATACTTTGATAACTATACTACCGAATATTAAAATTATATTAATTACTAAACGGACGAAACTTTCGTCCGTTTTTTTGTTTAAAAAATTTAAAAAAGGGAAACATAATTTTGAATTTTAACCGTAAATAATTTTTATTCATATTATAAACGGGAACTAATAAAAAAGGAGGGATTATGAATCCATTTAACGAAAAAGGTATAAGCGTACTTGGAAGTTTTCAAAACTGGAAACAACTTTACCCAAAATCATACAACAAAAGGGAAGTCGACCCTTATACCAAAACTAGAATTATACTAATGAACGGTACTGAGTTTGAAGCAAACTGGTTTTCGCATAATTTTGCAAGACACGTGACGGATAACGACCTTCGTCGTGAACTTTCGGTCACTAGAGCCGTTGAAAAACAACAACAAATCAAGAACTCTCTTCTAAAACCTTGCGACGAAAGTCCTTTAGAACACACCATTTCTTATGAGCAATTAGCCGTTGATTTAACGGCGGAACTTGCTAAACGAGAGTGTGATTGCTACGTTAAAAAAGCGCTTGATTTTGCGCTTTTAGAAGACTTTGACCATTTATATAGGTATTCTAATCTTCTTGAAATGGAAAGTGGTATTCACGCCGAAAGGCTTGTTGGTAGATATACCGAAATAACTCCCGCGAGACCAACTATTGCTCATCACAGATTAAATAAAGACAACGTCAAGCGTAATATCTCAGCAAAAAAAGCCGACAAGCAAACCGTTCTTAACACTATGATTATAACGGCAGCAGAACAACAAACAATGAACTATTATATGAATATAACTAATCTAGCGACGAACGATTTGTCTAGAAAGTTATATATGGAAATAGCGCAAGTGGAAGAAGAACACGTCACGCAGTACGAATCGCTAATGGATAGTAGCGCTACCTGGCTAGAAATGCTACTTTGGCACGAATATTGCGAATGTTATCTATACTGGTCGTGTTTCGTGACAGAAACTGACGCTTACGTTAAATCGCTTTGGGAAGAAAACTTAGATATCGAAATAGGTCATCTTAAAAAAGCCGTTGAACTTCTTGAAAAATACGAAGGGAAATCTTGGCAAGAAGTTATTCCAGATGGTAAATTCCCAGCACCGATATCACTTCACGAAAATATTGACTACGTTAGAGACGTTCTTAAAAACACCGTGCAGTTTACGGGACTACTTGAAGATTACGTTAATATCGACGAACTTCCTAAAGACGCTAATTTTTATCAATACCAAAAAATCATTAATCCAACGGTAGACGTAGTGCCGTCTCATATAGTAATCGACACACATATTAGGGGATACGGAAGGGACTATAGGTTTGAAGTTGCGCCAAATCCTATCAAAGAACTTCGTAGTAGGACCAAGGATAATACTGACGTCGGAAGAGTGCCGTATAGTGCAATTAGCACCGATTTTTGGTGTAATAAGTAGTGTAAAAGTATATAAATCGACGTAATTATATAATCTCCTTGCTTTTATAGTAATGTTTTGCTATAATATGACAAGGAGATTTTTTTTATGAGCCTTGATAGTTCCATTTTTTTATTTTTGGCACTTCCTATAATAATAATTACTAACGCGCTTCTAGGCAAAAAGGCTAGAAACGTATTTTTGTTTATAATAAATATCTTGCTCTACGCATTTGCCGAGCCGATATTTATTTTACTTTTATTCGGTCTTATGGGCGTGAACTTTGCCTTTGGAATTTATTCAAGTAAAAACAAAAGCGTAAATCCAAAGCGTGTTAAAACGTTGTTTATAATTTGTTTATGTTTAAACCTTTCAATGCTAGTATTCTTAAAGTATATAGCCTTTTTAGGTGGAATATTAAACTCTATAATAGGCTGGGTGGGTATTGCTCCTACTAGAATTATTAGAGTGGCTTTGCCGGTTGGTATATCTTTTTATACGTTCCAAGCCGTTTCTTACCTTGCCGACGTTTATACCGAAAAATGTGCGCCGGCAACTAATTTTATTAAGTTTGGCGTATACTATTCGTGCTTTGCACAAATTACCGCAGGACCTATCGTAAGATATCGTGACGTTCAAAGTGAACTAGACGATAGAACAGTGGATTTAGACGGAATAGCATCTGGACTAAAACGCTTTTTAATAGGTTTATCGCAAAAAATTATACTTGCGACCTATCTTTCAAAAATAGCAAACCAAGTTTTTTCGACCCAAACGTCTGCCCTTGGTGGTTTTAGTGCGTGGGTAGGAATTATTTTTTACGCACTTCAAATTTACTTTGATTTCGCCGGATATTCTTCAATGGCGATAGGTATTGCTAAAATGCTAGGCTTTAATTATAAAGAAAACTTTAATCATCCATACGTTTCTGATAGTATTACGGATTTTTGGCGTCGTTGGCACATATCTTTATCAACGTGGTTTAGAGATTACGTATATTTTAGCCTTGGTGGAAACAGAAAAGGTAAGTTTAGAATGTATTTAGGACTATTTCTAGTATTTGTTTTAAGTGGAATTTGGCACGGCGCAAACGGAACTTTCTTCGTTTGGGGCTTATATCACGCAATCTTTATAATGCTAGAAAAAACTCCGTTTATGAAAAGGTTTTTGTCAAAACTTCCAAAGCCGTTAAAACACGTTTACGCTATGCTTATCGTACTTATAGGTTGGGTATTCTTTAGAGCGCCCACGCTTTCATATGCATTTGGATATTTAGGCAGTATGTTGTTCATTCACGGTGCTAGCACAGGACTTCCAACTATGTCTATTGCAATGACTATAGTGTTCGTTATAAGCGTGATAGGTTCTATGCCTATATTTAATAGATTAGGCGCTTTAATCGAGCAAAAGAAAAACAACACGATTACAAACGTCGCTTACGCAATTACTTGGATTATACTTATAGCGTTATTCGCGCTTTGCGTGCCAATAATTTTCTCTGGCTCGGCAACGCCGTTTATTTATACGCAATTTTAATAAAGGTAAATTATGATTAACCAAAGAAGAGAAAACTCTAGTCAAAAAAATAATAGTTTTTCAAAAAATAAAGTAATATCGCTAATATTCGTAGTGATATTTACTTCTATTTTATTAAGTTTTCCAATAATGCATTTGTTCGGCGTGTCGGCAGGCAAGAATTATGAACAAAAAATCTTGGCAGAAGCCCCCACGATTGAAGACTTGATAGGCGATTATCCAAACTTTTCTAATAAATATATGGTACATTTTAACGACCATTTTCCATTTAAGTCTAAAATGCTAGAATTAAGTTCGCTATTTGAGTATAAGGTATTTGATAATTCGCTTTTACCTAGCGTGACGTCGGTTGGTAAAAACGGTTGGTTATTTTACGAAGCGGAAAACACTAGAAGGGTGGTTAGCGGTGAATATATGCTAACCGAAGAACAACTTGAAACGATATATCAAGGTATAATGTATAAGTACCAAGTTTTATCGTCGCTTGGCAAAAAGTACGTAATTTACGTTGCACCTGAAAAACAAATTATTTATCCCGAATACGATAAGTTGTTAAACTCTGATTACACGCTTATCGACCAATTAAGAGATTATTTAACTCAAAAAGGTTGCCCCGTACCATTTGTATACGGTAAAGATTATCTTCTTACTAAAAAGACGGCGACTAACCAACTATACTATAAGTATGACACGCATTGGAACGGATTAGGCGCGCAATACGGCTACGAATCGTTAATGCAAATAATAGCGCCGATGTTTGAAGGTAGCAACTTGCCGATATGTACCGAGTTTGAACCGGGAACTTTCACTCGTAGTGGGGATTTGGCGGGAACGATATATCTATCCGATTATCTAACCGAAAGTGCGCCGTACTTAATATATTCACATACGCCTACGGTTTTAGAAGACGGCACGATTATTTCCGACGTCGACAATGACCTAAAATTATTTATATACGGCGATAGTTTTGCCCAAAGAGATTACTGGAGTGTGCCGTTTGCGCAATCTTTTAGTAGAATAAATATAATGCATAATAGAAACGACTTTCCCGCTTTACTTGAAAAGGTAGGCGACGCAGATATAGTTATAGAAGAATGCGTACAACGTGTTCCTACCACGCTTGGTAGAATAATCAACGTGGAAGAATAAACAATGAAACACGTTGTAGTGACTGGCGCTTACGGTGGAATGGGCAAAAGCGTCGTTAAAGAACTTATAAAAAACGGATATCACGTTTTTGCGCTTGATAAAAAGATTGAAGAAAAGCAAGATTTTGTCACGCCCATAGAAGTCGATATAACTTGTGATAAAAGCGTTAATTTAGCATTAGAAAAGGTAAAAGCAATTACCGATAATATCTACGCTATATTGCACTTTGCAGGCATTTATACATTAGATTCACTAGTGGAAATGAATGAAGAAAAGTTTATCAAAGCCTTTGACGTTAATTTATTCGGAGCGTATAGAGTAAACAAGGCGTTTATTTCTTTGCTTAAAAATGGAAGCAAGATTTTAATAACGACTAGCGAACTTGCAAATCTTAATCCGTTGCCGTTTACAGGCGTTTATGCCGTGACTAAATCGGCGCTTGATAAATACGCAAGTTCTCTTCGTATGGAAGTTCAACTTTTAGGCGTTAAGGTGATAGTTTTAAGACCGGGCGCTGTTGATACGGGTATGATAGACGTTTCAATGCGTGAACTTGATAAGTTTACTGAAAACACCAAGATGTATTCTTGCAACGCTAAAAGATTTAAAAATATAGTAGAAAAGGTGGAAGCAAGAAAAATATCCACCCAAAAACTTGCCAAAAAAACACTTAAAATCTTAAACAAAAAACGTCCCAAACAAACGTATAGCATAAATAGGAATCCACTTTTAATTATGCTTAACGTTTTGCCAAAGGGCTTACAATCCAAAATAATCAAAAAAGTATTAAAACCTTAAAGGGAGTTTATCGTGGGAGATTTTTTAGAATTGCCACAAAACAACACGGTTAAAAAACAGCGTGAATCCAATTTTGAACTTTTACGCATAGTGTGTATGGCGTTAATTGTATTGCACCATTTATCAGTACACGGAAACATTGTTTTAGAGTCGATTACGAAAGTTAACGGCTTATTCTTAACTGTTTTTTCGTCCGTTGGAAAACTTGCTGTAAACGTTTACGTTTTAATTAGCGGATATTTTTTAATAAATAGTAAGTTTAAGTTTTCAAAACTACTAGACCTTGTTTTTCAAACGGTATTTTTTAGCGTTATACTTTACTTTGCGTCTTGCAAGGTTGATATTAACGAGTTCGAGTACGAAGACCTATTATATTGCGTTTTCCCAATATCGTCTAGGCGCTACTGGTTTATGCAAATGTATGTTTTACTCTATGCTTTATCGCCTTTTTTGAATAAACTTCTTAAAAAAATCGGACAAGCAGAATACGTACTAATAATCGTTGTGTTATTGTTTATTCAAGTGCAAATGCCTTATTCATATAATTCGTTTTATACTGACGTTTTAGCATCTAGATACCAAATAGCAGAACTATTATGGTTTATAACGCTATACGCTATTTCGGCTTATATTAGATTATATCCAAGCGTTATTTTCGAGAAAAAACGAATTGCATTGCCTGTATTGATATTTAGTTTTTATTTGATTATTCGTGCATACTATCGCCTAGAATTAGTTTGGTGGGAAATGCGAAACGTTTTAATTTTAATATCTTCTTTAGCGTTATTTTGTACGTTTAAAAATATTAAAATAAAATCAAATAAAATAATCAACGTTATATCGGGCAGTACGCTTGCCGTATACCTACTACACGATAATCCGATAATAAACTCGTATATGTGGACCGAAATGTTTAACGTTTCCTTCCACGCTTCATCTAAAACTTTCTTATTATTTGCGCTAGCCGTTGTAATCTCGTTATTTACGATAGCGTTTGTTTTAGACTTTATTAGAAAATTACTTATTTTAGGCGTAAAAAAACTTATAGGTTTAACAAAAGAACTTACAAAAAAGTACTTATAAAATAATTAAAATAAAAAAGCGTTAGCAATCTGCTAACGCTTTTTTAATATTAAACGTTAAAGTAATAAAAGTGCAAAACTTGAAAGAATTATTAAAAAGCCGAAGTTGAACGCAGAGAAAAGTGCAATATAACGTTTAGATTTACCTGGGTTATGGAAACCGTATTCTCTAAAAGTGATTAGGCTTGCAAGCGAAGATATAAGCGTTCCCACACCGCCTATATTAACGCCGAGAAGTAGCGCTTTATAGTTGGTGGTAAAACTTGATAAAAGTACTGCCGACGGAACGTTGCTTATTGCTTGGCAAGATAAAACGCTAACTAAAAACACGTTTTTATTTAACAGTTTAGAAATAAAGTTTTTAACTATTTCTATTCTTGATAAATTGCCGGCGAAGATAAAGAAAAATGCGAAAGTGAAAAGCAAGGGATAATCGATTTGTTTTAGCGCTTTTCTATCTAAAATTAGCAAGGCAAGTGGAATAACTATTAGTCCAACGACGTAGTTGATAATTCTAAATACTATAACTATCGATAAAAGGAATAAAAGAGTATAAGCAATAGTTTTAAAAACAGGAAGGTTAATTTTTTCGTCTTCAATTTTAAGTGGTTCAGGTTTGACGAATATAAAACAACAAAAGGTAATTAATGCGATTGAAATGATAAAAGGAATTGCCATAATTCCCATAAACTCAATGGTTGGAATATTAAATTTTGTGTAAAGGTAAAGATTTTGTGGATTCCCAAACGGGGTAAGCATTCCACCGAGATTTGCCGAAATGTTTTGCATTATAAAGGTGAACGCCATATATTTTTGTTTATTTGTGGTGGTTAGTACGATATAGCCTAGCGGTAGAAATGTAAGTAGCGCCATATCGTTGGCGATAAGCATTGAGCCGATAAACGTCACGTAAGCAAGCGCTAAAACGCATAGCCTTGCGTTTTTAAAAAGCCTAACGATTTTTCTTGCAAGCGTATAAAAAAATCTAATATTTTTAAGCGCACAAACGACTGCAAGCGTGCAAAATAAGCACGTTAGCGTTTTAAAATCGAAATAGTTTATGTATTCGCTATCAATAGGCACGAAAAAAACGGTTAATAGCGCAAGTAAAAAGGCTATAACCATAACGATATTTTTCTTCAAAGAAACTATTACGCTGTTAAAAATAAATTTGGCTTTCATAAATCCCTAAATTTTAATAAAATTATAACAAAAAGAGAAAAGTTTGTCTAAATTTTTTTGACTATACTCTATTTCAGTTGAAAAATCTCTAACTATATCGGCAAGAACGTTTAATTCTTGTCCAGATTGCTTTTCATTTTCAAATATGGCGTTTATTATAAAAAGTGAAATCACACAAAAAACTGTTCTTGCACGCGCGTCTAAAGTGTCCTCAGCGCTTGATATATGACGGAATATAGAGTTTACTAAAAACTGCTCAAAATATTTTGAAAGTTTTTCATTAGTCGAAAAATTAAGAGTTTTATTTTTTATGGACTTTAATCTTTTGGTAAAATTTTTTTCAATTCTTTCTAGTGACGAATATTTTTTAATTATTTTATTAAAGTCTAATTTTGTGATATCGCACTTGCAAAGAGCCATAAGAGCGTTTATTCTATCACCAAAGTTTTCTTCGCTATTTTGAATAATATCTAGTGCTTGTTTTCTAAATTCAAGAAGATATTTTTCCTTTATAGATAGAGAAATATTTTTTCCGTCGTCGTTAATAAGGATAGGTTCTATTTTGCCGTCAAAAGATAGAACTAATTTAGATGCGACTTCGCAAGAAAGCCCAAGTCCCGTTTCTATAAAGCCTTCAAAAAAACTTCTAAACCTAGGATGGTCACGACATACCTGACATAAACTTTGCTCTCCAAGATTAATTATAATATCGCAAAGATTGTCTTTGTTTAGGAAGGCACAACGTTTATTTTTATCCGTCTTAAAATTTGATTTTTTAAGGTTAATGCCGCTAATTAAAGCATTGGAAAACGCCGACGTATCCTTTTTATAAAAATCTAAAGTGTTTTGGTCAATTTGCATTTTCCACCCAGCGCAACAAGTGTGTTTGCACTTATCTGCCGAACATTTGAAAGCGGGATAATAACTTAAAACGTATTGTTTCATAAATTCATTATATCACGCTTTATAAAAATTGCAAAATAAAAAGGCATCAACTTTCGTTGATGCCTTACTTGATTGTTGTTAAACAACTCTTCTTGCAGTAATATAATAACTCCAACGTGTGCTAGATATAGGTTCTATAACGGCGTGGTCGCTTGCAGTATGTAGTATGTAATTATTGCCAAAATAAATTCCAACGTGACCTATTCTTTCAATGCCAAGCTTATTTTTCCTAGAAGAGTTAGTAAAAAACATTAAATCTCCGCGTTTTAAGTTTTCACGTTTAACTTCAACGCCGTTAAGTGATTGCGCCCTAGAAGTTAAGTCAAGATTAACGCCGTTTGACTTAAAGTAAACGTACTGAACAAGTGCAGAGCAGTCAAACTCACCGTTTTTAAAGTTGGTGTTAAGTTTGCCGTTTCCCCAGTGATAACGCTCGCTACCCCAAACGTACGGATAGCCAAGCAGGGTAGAGCCGAAGTCTATGGCGCTTTCTACCTTTTCGTCTTCGATATCAATTTCTAGGGTGTAGCAATATTCAGCCCAAACGTAAGCCGTTTGCTCTTTGAAAGTAGTTTTATAGTAGCCGTCAACTTTTTCAGTAAAAGTAATAGCATCGCCTTTATCAAGCGAACCTAAAACCGAAGACGAGCCGTTAGGCTTAGTTCTAACACGAAGTCCGCTTACGTTAGAAACAGCGTAAAGTTTCTTTTTTCTATCACTATCTTCGTCGCCTTGAGTAAAACCATCTTCATTTTCGTTAAAGTCGTCCCCCGAAAAGTCTGGAAACGGAGTCGTTTGAACGGGCGGTAAATCGATATTATCGTCGCCCAAAGTGGTATAGCACCCCGTAAGGGTAATTGTTAAAATTAAGGTAAATAAAATAAATAATTTTTTCATCAACTATATTTTACAATACCTAAAATATCAAGGTCAATAGGGAGTTATTGGTAAAAAAACATAAAGGAAAGCACCGACAGAAGTCGGTGCTTAAATTTAATTTTTTAGTATTATTAAATTAGTTTTGCTCTAAATTTTCAACTTGGGTGTTGTCTTTAGCGTCTTTTTTCTTTTCAATATATTTAATTAAGAATATAATGCCAACAAACAACGATAGTGCAACAACCCACATAATTAAACCGCTTAACACTCCGCCAAGGCCAACGCAAAGACCACCTATTAAATAGGTAATTGCTGCTATACCTGCAACTAGTGTTGCATAGGGTAGTTGAGTATTAACGTGTTCAACGTGGTTGCATTCAGCGCCTGCAGACGCAAGAATAGTCGTGTCCGAAATAGGCGAGATATGGTCGCCGTATACAGCGCCACCAAGCGTTGCCGAAACGGTTAGGACGGCAAGAGTTCCGCTACCGCCTAATATTGCTACGGCAACAGGAACGAGAACGCCAAACGTACCCCAACTGGTACCAGTTGCGAAAGCGATTGCGCCTGCTAGCACGAAGAATATTGCAGGGAATAACCAAGTTGGGAAAGCGCTATTTGCAAGGTTGTTTTTAACGAACGATTGTGCGTCGAGATAACCACCTTTAGCGCCCATAATGCCAGAGATAGACCAAGCGAAAGTAAGAATTAAAATTGCAGGGACCATAGCCTTAAAACCATCAACGAAACTACTTGTAATTTCCTTAAAAGAAACTATTTTAGTTAACATATAGTAAATAGAAATAATAACTAGTGCAACGGTTGAACCGATTGCAAGTGAAGTACCGGCGTCGCAGTTAGAGAAGGCTTCGATAACGCTTGAAGATTGAAGTTCATAGCCGATAAGTTCAGTGTCCCAGTTATAAAAATATCCAGTGTAAATCATACCACCTATACAACAAGCAATTAGTATAACGATAGGAATAATAAGGTCACGAACTTTACCTTTGGGGTTGCTTTTAATTTCAACTTCATTACCACCGTCTTCTTTAACGCCACTATGAACGTCACCGGTAAGTTCGGTAAAACCTTCGTTCTTTTTCATTTTGCCGAAGTCGAACTTGATAAAGCATAATGTAAAAACCATAATAATAGTTAAGAGAGCGTAAACGTTAAAGGGGATAGTGCTTATAAACATCATAAGACCGTCGCCTTCAAGTTCGCCGGCAACGGCAGCCGCCCAACTAGAAATAGGTGCGATAATACAAACTGGCGCTGCGGTAGCGTCGATTATGTATGAAAGTTTTGACCTAGAAACCTTAAATCTATCGGTGACGGGGCGCATAACCGAGCCAACCGTTAGACAGTTAAAGTAGTCGTCAACGAAAATTAGACAGCCAAGACCAGCAGTAGCAGCAAGTGCGCCTTTTTTAGATTTAATTTTTCTACCAGCCCAGTCGCCGTACGCTCTAGCGCCACCCGATTTTTGCATAAGCACTACGAGTATGCCTAAAATTACTAGGAACACGATAATAGGAACGTTTGCGCCTACCTTTTCACTCATAACCTTAAAAACGATAAAAAGACCGTTTAACGGGTCGCCACCCGTGTACATTAAAGCGCCAACGAATATCCCTAAAAACAACGAAACGTAAACTTGTTTAGTGACAAGCGCTAAAATAATTGCGATAACTGCGGGCAAAAACGCCCATAAAGTACCTTCCATAATTTCACTTCCTTTGTGTAAGTTTAACGGGAAAAGTATAACACAGTAGATATAGTTTGTCAATAACGAAAAAACCCACTTACAAAGTGGGTTAAATAGAACTATTCTTTATAAAGCATATAGACGTGGGGGATACCGTCTTCCATATACTCGCCGTTAGGTAAAACCTTAAACCCGACGCTTTCGTAAAAGGGTACGGCGTAGGCTTGTGCGCCAATTTTGATTTTTTTAGCGCCGTATTTTTCTTTCGCTACTTTTATACCTTCTAGCATAATTTTAGTGCCAAGCCCTTTTCGGCGGTATTTAGAAATTACTCTACCAAGCGACACTTCTTCAAGTCTTAAACCTTTGTCGATAACTCTAAGATAGGCTACTATTTCGTCCTTTTCTTTTAAGTAAACGTGGTAGGCGTTTAAATCAACGCCGTCAAGGTCTAAATACACGCAGTTTTGTTCCACCACGAATATTTCAGAGCGTAATTTTAATATTTCGTATAACTCGTAATTAGTAAGTTCGTCAAAATTTTTAACAACCGTTTGCATTTTTTATTCCGTTTTAGTTTATACGATTATATTATCAATTTTTAAATAAAAAATCAAGTAAAAAGGCGAGAAAAAATTCTCGCCTTTTTAGTTAACTAGTAGTCTTTAAATGAATTATTTGTTTTCTAATAGTTTGTTAGCTTCGTCAGCGGAAATTTCTTTCATTTGCACGCCACAACATCTAATACCGCAATTTTCACAAGTACATTCGATTAAAACTTTAACTAATGCACCGCATTTTTCACAGATTACGTATTTTTCCATTTTTTCTACCTCCTTATTGATTAAATCTTTTAAATAAACTAATTAGTTCGTCTAAACTATCAAACTCGCCGTTTTCTAATTCTTTTGGCACGCAAGTATATAAGTGGCTTTCTAAAATAAGTGTCGATAAACTCTTAATTGAATTTTTTACGGCAGATAATTGAACTAATATATCATTACAATATGCATCGTTTTCAACCATCTTGCTAATTCCGTTAATTTGTCCACTTATTCTATTAAGTCTATTTATTATGTGTTTTTTAGCCTCGGCAGTTCTTTTTGTTTTCTTATGACAACAATTATTATCCATACCCAACCTCCAAAAAAATAATATACCCACTAGGGGTATATTGTCAATAGGGGGGTATGTTTAAAAAAGGGAAGAAGTATAGGTAGGCGGTGAGTGGAAGTTAACGTATAGAAAGAACG
>JAZQWW010000102.1:0-5404 GCA_045632585.1 Christensenellaceae bacterium | reverse complement strand
ATTTACTAAAGAAGTTTTGACGACTGAATAATCTTTTGAAAAAATTTTTAATCTTTCTTAAAAATCTAGTAAATATAGAATTTCTAAAAATCTTCTTGAAACGATTTTTGCTTTCAACGTAGCCTTTAGATATAGTGCTTCGTGAGATAAACTTATAAAATGCGTTCCTATTTTTTGATATACTCATACCGTTATCGTTTAATATAACGATTAAGTTTTTAGGCTTTTCAGTAGATGACGTAATGGCTTCAAGATTAAGTCCGTTTACTAGCGAGCCGTCGCCAACAACGTTAATTACCGTATAATCTTCTCCAAGTTTATCCCTTGCAGAGCAAAGCCCTAATGCGGTCGATATCGACGTGCCTGCATGTCCCGTAGTAAAAAGGTCGTACTCGCTTTCTTCCTTGTTTGGAAAGCCTGATATTCCACCGTCTTCACGGATATTTTTAAACCCTTCTTTTCTACCCGACAAAATTTTATGCGTGTAGCATTGATGCCCAACGTCGAATATAATTTTATCTTTTGGAAAATCAAAATTATAATAAAGAGCAAGCGTAGTTTCAACGATTCCAAGGTTAGACGATAAGTGTCCACCGTGAAGTCCCGTTGCGTCCTTAATTTCTTTTCTAACATCATCCGCAAGACTAGAAAGTTCATTAATATTAAGTTTTTTTACGTCCTTTGGACAATTTATATTTTCTAGCATACCATACTTTCCCAGTATAATTTATTATACATTATAGATAAATAAAAGTCAATACGTATGCTTTTACTGTTTTCTACCACCATACTCATCAATAAGCAAAGTTGCCATTTGCTCTGGAGTCTCTTTGCAACCTCTTTCAAGCCATAACCTGCACATTTCCTTTATTCCTGCACCAAAGAAACTTGCACGATAATAAATCCCAATATTACCCGCCAATTTTCCTTCCGCTTTCCTTCCGATATTTTCTAGCACTTCGATTTTAGTTTTATTTTCAGCAGACGTTGAATAGGGCAAGCTTAAAAACGCCTTGTAAAAATGTGCGTTATTCTTAATAAAAGTAAACATATCAATAAAAGCTTGGTGACTTTTGTTTTCGCCAAAATTGAATATGCTAGCAGTTGCCTTAGCAAATCTTTTTTCAACTTTTATAATCAAATCGTTTATGTCGTCATAATGACAGTAAAAAGTGCTACGATTTATTCCCGCCTCCTTTACTATCTGACTTACCGTCACGTTTTCATAACCATGCTTTAATATTAAACTTAAAAACGCCGTTTCTATTTTTTCACTGCTTTCTTTATACCTTGAGTTGTTTTTTACGTTCATTTTTATCCCTTTTTGTAGAATTTTTTATTATTCCAACAACTGTCTATTTTTTGTTGCGACCAAACGCATTTTTTTGGTTGCATTTACAAAAATACTTTACTATACTTTTATTAACAAGTCAAGTGTTGGAATAATAATTGACAAGTATTTTTGTGAAAGGAGAAATAGAAATGGAAGAAAAGAAAGAAAATTTTTTCAAAAGAGCATTTAAGGAAATGAAAGAGAGCGCAAAAGCACAACATGAAGTTGACAAGGCTAACTTCAAAGCAGCAAAAGCCGAAGCAAAAGCGAACTTTGAAGAAAATCGTGGTAAAAACACTTTCAAAAAGGCAAAAGAGGACGCCAAGAAAACTTGGGATGAAGCGCACCTAAGCCCCGCTGAAAGAACTGCAAAGATTCGTGAAGAACAACAAAAGCAAATTGAAGAAGCTAATGAAAGAATTAGACTTGCAAACCAAAGATACGAAAACGCAAAAGTTAAAAAAGACTAATTAAAGGAGAAAATTATGAAAAGAAATCATTTTATATCGTTAATTTACTGCACGATAGTAGGACTTACGTTCTCATTAGGACTTTGTATGTGCCTACTTCCGGAATGGGATTTATTCGTGCCAGGCATAATATTAACGGCACTTGGCGCAATAGGCTTAATTTTAGTAGCCTGCGTTTATTTAATAAAAAATAAAGAAAATAGAAAACCTATCAACTGGAAGATTGTTCTAAAAATCGCTTACGGCGTAATTTCAGCGTTAATTCTTGGCGTTGGCATGTGCTTAATCATGGTATGGAATTACTTAATATTAGGCATACTCGTAGGTGTAGTAGGTTTAATAATGATATTATTCTTAATACCTATGTTTTTGGGATTTAAGGACTAAAAGACTTTCAAGCGAAATGCCTACGGCATTTCGCTTTATTTTAGGATAAAAATGAAAAAAATTGTTAAAGTAAATTTAGGAAACGAAAAATTTAAAGAAAACGAAGTAAACTATATTCCCGTTAGGTATATTTTAGCGTTTACAATTACTCTTTTAGAAGTTTTAGCAATCATTGCTGTAATGATACTTTTATGTATTTTCGTTCCGTATTTTTATTTAGCCGTGGGCTTAACTACCTTTTTCGTAATACTAAAAATCATAGCGTCAGATAATAACCCCGATTATAAAATCCCGTGGATATTATTCGTTTTAGTATTACCCGTAGTGGGACTAATGCTATACTTTATTTTCGCATCAAGAAAATTGAAGAAAAAATATATTAAAAGATTATCTAATCTAAAAAGCACGACCTATCAATCATGCGACGACGAGTTATTTAAAAAACTAAAAAAAGAAAACCCACTAGCCTACAACGACGCTAAAATGCTTTGCCGTCTTGCCGACGCACATTTATTTACTAATACTAAACAAACTTATTTTTCTAGTGGAGAAGAATATTTTACCTCACTTCTAATTGATTTAAAAAATGCTAAACAATTTATATATTTAGAATATTTTATCGTGGAAGAAGGTTTGTTTTGGGACAGCATTTTAGAAGTACTAAAAGAAAAAGCCAAGCAAAAGGTAGAAGTAAAAGTATGTTATGACGATATAGGTTGTATGAAAACTTTACCTGGAAACTACGCCAAATTCTTAAAACAGCACGGTATACAAGCACTTCCTTTTTCAAGGCTTAAAGGGGCTGCCGATAGCGAATTTAACAACAGAAGTCATAGAAAAATCGCCGTCATTGACGGTATTATAGGATATACGGGCGGTGTAAATATTGCCGACGAATATATTAACGAAATACAAAAATTCGGGCATTGGAAAGACGGCGGTATTAGGCTTTACGGCGACGCCGTTAAAGAAATGACTAGGCTATTCTTAATAGACTTTGGTATTAATTTATATGAGCCCTTAGAAATTAATTCAGCTGTTTTTCCAAAAAGCGAAATTACTGAAGACGGATATCTAATTCCTTTCGGGGACGGACCTAAACCACTTTACGATAGACGAGTTTCTAAAAGCGCAATCCAAAATATGCTAAATAGCGCAACTGATTACGTTTATATAACTACTCCCTATCTAATAATCGATAATGAACTTTGCGTTAGCATAGAAAACACGGCGCTAAAAGGCGTTGACGTAAGGATAATTCTTCCCCGTATTCCAGACAAAAAAATAATTTTTTCTATGAGCAGAAGCTATTACAAAAGATTATTAAACGCCGGTGTAAAAATTTACGAATACTCTCCGGGATTTATTCACGCAAAAACCTATCTATCAGACGATAAATACGCAATTATAGGCACGATAAACCTTGATTATAGAAGTTTAGTACATCACTTTGAAAACGGCGTATGGCTTTATAACTGCGCAAGTATCGTCGATATAAAAAAAGATATTGATTGCACTCTTAATCAATCGGTGGAAATTACCGAAAGTAATCTTAAAAACAATATCTTTAGTAAATTTTTTATTTCATTAATAAAATTATTCGCACCACTTTTATAGGCATATTATGAACTTCAAAAAAACGTTGATTAAATTTTTATACCCACACCTTGCAATTATTATTTGCCTGCTACCGATAGCAATCGCTTTACTTACCTATTCCCTTATATTTCTTGAGTCTACGTCAATAGCAAGCATATTATCTTATTTACTCTCATTTTACCTATTACTAGTCGTTTGTCTAAGAATCCCAAAAATGGTTGTGTTTTTTAAGAAGTTTAAAACTCAAAATAAATTTCTTCAAAAATGGTTTTCAGACGTTCATCTAAGGGTTAACGTTTCCTTATACGGCGCACTTTTATTAAACGTTAGTTTTGCAATTTTTCAGTTAGGTCTTGGATTTTATCATAAATCTTTGTGGTTTTATTCGGTATTTATATATTACGTAATACTGTCTATAATGAGATTTTTCCTATTGAAACACGTTAGAGCGTATAAAGCAAACGAAAACCTACTAATAGAAACGAAAAAGTATTTACTTTGCGGTTATTTATTACTTATATTAAACGTTGCGCTCGCCGTAGTTATAACCTTTATAGTTTCATATAATAAGACTTTTTATCACGGTGAAATAACGACTATCGTGCTTGCGACTTATACGTTTACTACACTTGCTATAGCAATAGTCAATATGGTAAAATTTAAAAAACACAAAAGTCCCGTTTATTCGGCGAGCAAAAACGTTGCCTTAATAGTCGCTTGCGTTTCTATGCTAACGCTTGAAACCACTATGTTAGAAACCTTTGGGCAAACTACAAGTCCTATTTTTAAGCAAATTATTCTCTCATTAACTGGAGTCGTCGTTATTGGAATTGCAATTTATATTTCAATATATATGATATTAAAAGGAACTAGAAAATTAAAAAATATTAAAAACACGTAAAAAGGCGAAGTTTTACTTCGCCTTTATTATTTTATCTATCTTCTTTGAAATTTTTTCAATGGGAAGTCCTATAATATTTTTTAGACTTCCTTTATATTTTTTAACTAAAGGAAAATCGTCTTGAATTCCGTACGCCCCTGCTTTATCAAGCGGACTTTTAGTTTTTATATATTCCTTTATTTGCTCGTTTGATAGTTCATTAAATCTAACTTTTGAAACAACGTAGCCTTTCTTTATAAAATCATTACCAACTATAGCATAGCCCGTTATAACTTTGTGCGTTTTATTAGATAGTTTTTTTAAGGTTATAAAAGCGTCTTCTTCGTTTTTAGGTTTACCTAGAATTTCGCCCTTATAGAAAACTACCGTATCAGCGCCCAAAACGATTTTATCTTCCTTTTCTTCTAAAGAATTAAAAACGTCCTGCGCCTTGCTTTCGGCGTACGTGACTGCTAATTTTTTTGGGTTTTTTTGATTTGATTTTTCTTCGTAATTGCTTGTAATTACCTTAAATTTATATCCGTATTCAGTTAAAATTTCTTTTCGTCTTGGCGACGCACTTGCAAGTATTAGTTCCATATCTTTCCTTAAAAAAACCACCCGACTTATACGGGTGGAAATTTTTATTTATAGTATTCTTCGTAAACTTTCTTGTTTATGCTTACGCAGTTTGGATGCTCGCCGTCTTCGTTATATAGATACTTGTTAACTATT
>JAZQWW010000101.1:0-2355 GCA_045632585.1 Christensenellaceae bacterium | reverse complement strand
GACGAAAATATAGACATTAAACTTCTATCGACGGTGGTAGGGAATACTACGCTTGATAAAACCACTAGAAATTTACTTCATTTATTACATTTGTTTAATAAAAAAATCCCCGTTGCACGTGGCGCTAAAAAGGCTATGCAAAGGGAAAGTATAAACGCCGAGTTTATTCACCAAAAAGAAGGGCTTGGTGGATACGAGCCGACTAGTGACGTGTGTGATTGCCTTGTTGACGGCGACGCCGTAGAAGTGATTTATCAAACGATTATGCAAGGCGATGGCGATATTATTCCTATCGTATTAGGACCGCAAACGAATATGGGACATTTGCTTTCTTTACACCCCGACGTTATTTCAAAAATTCCCAAAATAGTATTTATGGGTGGTTCGCCGTTTGGAAATCCAGATTATCCAGACCATATATCATTTAACATATCTTCAGACCCAGAAGCCTTTAAGATTGTTTTAGATAGTAAAATTCCACTAGTAATGATACCGTCGGACGTTGGTAGAAGAAAGGCGCATTTAACTGAAGAGTTTGTGAATAGTCTAGGCGAAATAAACGACGCTGGAAAACTGCTTAAAAAGTTATACTCAAAATATTGGGAGCCGGGTTATCCCGACAAACGTGTCGCAACTAACGATAGTTTAGCGTTGTTTGCGCTAGTTTATCCAAAAATGTTTGAATTTAAGCGTGTTAGCGTTAGGGTGGATATAGACGAAACGCCGGGGAAAACCTTCGTAGATTTCGACGGTGTTGGCAACGTGCTTATGGTGACCGATTTAGATAGAGATGCGTTTTTGAACTTGCTTATTAGCGATTTAGAAAAATTAAACGATATAAAAATAAAATTATAAAAAAAGGACTTAACAATCGTTAAGTCCTTTTTTAGGTTTTAAGATTAATCGTTAGGGTTGGGATTATTAGTTCTATATAAAAGATAATCAATAGAAACACCGAAGTAATTTGCAAAAATTACAAGTGCTTCGGTGGTAGGTGTTCTAACGTTGTTTTCAAATTTTGAAATTAACGCCTGCTCTATGCCTGTATCCATTTGAAGTTTTATTTGCGAAATTCTTTTTTCTTTTCTTATTTCTTTTAATCTACATTTTATTTCCATATATAACATTTTGTCATATTTTGCTTGACTTTATATGACAATTCGTCATATAATATAAAAAATAAAAAAATTTTGTTTTACTGGAGATGAATTTATGTATTGTAGTCGTTGTGGCAAAAAATTAGAAGAGGGGAATCGTTTTTGTGATTCTTGTGGAAAAATGGTAGAAGAGGGTGTTGGCGAAATAATCGACAAGGATGAAAACACTACATTAATTTTAGAGAAAAAAGATTTTCAGAAGGTGGAGGATTCTTCTGCGATATTCAAAAAAGAATCATTTTTTACATTGTCAAAAAAACGTTTTTGTACAAATTGTGGGACTCTATTAGAAAAGAAAACCTGCCCGAATTGTCATCAAAAGAAATCTAAAAATAATAATTTTTGTGCTTTTTGTGGCGCTGAAATTAAAGATAGTAAATGTACACAATCAAACGTTTCGGTGGAAACAAATCCTTTGGAAAAAATATTAAGATTTATTGCTTTGTTTGTTGTATGGTTTTCATTTATAGCTGCCTTTGTATTTTTGATGAATGGGGACATTACATTTACAGCGGCAATTATTCAGTTTCTACTAACTTTATTTGTTAATATTTTTATATTATCAAAAAGACAAGTTTATAAGTTTAAAGCCTTTTTATTGTCTAAAAACAAGAAGAAATGGTGGGTTTATGTGTCATATGTTTTGGCTATAGTATTATTATGGAATACAGTGAGGTTATTCAGTTCAAACCTGTCGGGAGATGACCGAGCTGCTTATGATTTGATTTCGGAAGTTTCTTATGAGTTCAAGAATCCGAGCAGTGTAAGATTAGTTTCTGGTGAGGTTTTATATGATGAAGAAGATTGCGAATGGTGTGGCTGGTTTGCCTTGTCTGCAACAAATGGCTTTGGGGCAAAAACAACAGGATATTATTTTGTTGGATATTTAGATGGCGAAATCTTTGCTTTAGATTTAGAAGAACATGGTAGTTCCACATCTATTAGATATGCAAAGACACAAGGGGCATTAGATGTAGAAAAAATAAATAAAGCTCTTGATAAAAAATGGGGGTAAACATATAGAAAATAAAAAAAGGACTTAACAATCGTTAAGTCCTTTTTGATTTTAATTTAGCAATTAGAAGTTAAGTTCTACGATACCACGTTTTAAGTAATCGGTGTAAGATTCTACGCCGTCTTTCTTAATAGCAATACCTTTTTCCCAACGGCAACCGAAGGTTGAGCCTGAAACGAAGGT
>JAZQWW010000100.1:0-16967 GCA_045632585.1 Christensenellaceae bacterium | reverse complement strand
TTTTCTAGAGTAGTTAAGTTGACCGCCGTTAGTCATATCGTTCCAATACTTAAACGTCCAGCCTTCAATTACGGGTGCGTCTACCCATTGTATGTATTGGTCGTGCGCTACGCTTTGTGTGAAAAGAACTTTATCGTTGTTGTGGTCCTTAAAAGTAATAGTGTAAATTAGTGGTTCATAAACTGCGTTAATCTTTAAATTTGAAGTGACGTTTTCTAAAGATTTATCCCAGCCCCTAAAGGTATAGCCAGTTTTATCGGTGCTTATATTTTCAGGAAAAATTACTTCGCCACCGTGTTCTACCGTAGTAGAATATCCTGCCCAAGATTGAGTTCCAAAATAGAAAGTGACGGTGTAAGTTGCAACTTCAAAAATCGGGGTAATATGCCAATCTTTATAAACGTTATAAGGAACTTTGGTGTTTGCTGCGTATTCCCAGTCTTCGGTGTGCCACTTAAAGAACGTATATCCTTCTTTATAAGGTGCTGGGAGTAGCGTTATAGAAGAACCCTTTTCTACTACTTGTTGATAATAAACAGCGTCGTCAAAATAATAAGTGACTGTAAAGTAAACTTTTTCGGGTATAATCTCTATCCATCTAGCGTAAAGCGTAGTGTTTTGATAGATTGCGTATGAATGATATTTGTTGGTTAATTCTTTATCTAAATACCAGCCGTCGAATTTATAACCTTCCTTTTCGTAGGTATAAGAAGGGAAACCTCTGCCGTATTCGATATTTTCAGTATGTAGTACGGTTTCGCCTTCCATAAAAGTCACGGTATAAACGTTTCTACTATAAGTTGCAATGAAAGAACAGTTTTTGGTTATATTAGTGGTTTCTTCAATTTCGTCGGTGTACATATTCTTCCAACCAAGGAAGGTGTATCCTTCTTTTTCGGGATTAGGTACTTTTGCATCTTGACCGTGTTTAATGGTTTGAAGACCACCAAGGCTAGTTAAATTAGAACTATAAAACCTTACTTCGTAAGTTTTAACTCTATATACTGCGTTTATGGTAGTTTCGCTAGTAATGTTTTTAAGCGACCTATCAAATCTAATGAATTCGTAGCCTTCTTGCGTTCTAACTAAATCTTGGTCTATAGCAACGCTTTGACCGTGCAAAACGTATTCAACTGCTATCTCGCCTAGATAATCTACGAAGGTGACTTTGTAAGAAGTTAGTTTATAAATAGGATAAACGTCTAGATTAGAAGTGACGTTTTCAACGCTAACGTCCCATCTGACGGGCGTATATCCTTCACGCACGGGGTATCCTGGAACGATTGCCGAACCACCTTCGCTAATAATTTGAGTGACACCGTATTGAACTCCGTTATAATCGTAGAATTTTACTTCGTACTTTGGTTTTTCAACGGGCTTAAATACTGCGTGAAAAACCGTATCTTCATATACTAGAGTGCTAAAATCGAAGATTTCTCCGTTATTAGAGCCTAAAGCCCAGCCTGCAAAGTAATATTCTTCTTCGGCTTCGGGTGCTTGTTGTGGCATTTTTGCCGTCTCGCCATATCTAGTAGTTAAACTTTCGTATTCTAATCCGTCGTTATAAAAAGTTAAAGAAATCGGCTTTGGAACGTAGTTTACAAAAACGTCGCCGTTGCTAGTAATATAGTCGGTTTCGCCTATAAAACCGTCCATCACGTAGTTGGGTTTTTCGGGCGCAACAATTCCACTTAAATCTAGACTTTCTCCATATTTTACGTAGAAAATATCTAGTCGCTCGTTTTCAGCGTAAACGTTAACTTTATAAAAAACGTCGTCTAAAACTGCTTCAACCACAAGGTCGCTACGAACGGCTAAAAAGTTTTCGTTCCATCTTGAAAAGGTTTTTCCTTCGGGAACTTTTAGGTTGTTAGGCGCAATTGCACTTTCGCCTTCTTTTACACGTTGAACGCTTATATCTTCGCCGTCAACTCTAAACGTGACGGTGTAATACTTTTCGGTGTTTTCAAAGAAAGCGCAAAGAGTAATATCTTCGGTAATACGAGTTTTGAACGAAAATCTATTATTTACGTCGCCCCCTTCTAAATACCAGTAAAGGAATATCTTATCTTCTACAGACGGCGTTTCGGGCGTTTGAACGTAGCCGTTATGTTTAACCGTTTCTTCCTTAACCGTTTCCCCGTCAATCTTAAAGAGTACTTGATGAGTAGTTGGATTTTCATCTGCACTTGCTACGGTAGTCGAAACCAACGTGCTTGCGCTGAATAAAACCATTAAAAGTATAATCAAACTTAAAATCTTTTTCATCTTTTACCCTCCTTTAATTACTATTGTTTACTAGTTTTGCATACAAAACTATATCTTCGTTTATGGTTGAATTTATAAAATCAAACTCTTCCGTTTCATTTTCTAAACACCAAACGTAATCGTTTAACGTTTCGTCTTCGTAAGGTGCAGGCTCTATCGCCTTACCACCGGCCTTAACAATTTGAACGTTTTTGTACGGATTTCCGTCGTACCCTATAAAACTTATTACGTATGACGTGCGTTCAAATCTTGCGTAAAGCGTAATGTCTTCAGTAATCGTTTCCGTGCTAAAGTTAAATTCCGTATCACTACCACTTAAATACCAACCATCGAAAATCGAGTAGTTTTTAATAGGCGTGTTCGGAATATTTGCGTAGAACCCTTTGTCAACTACTTGTGTGAAAGGTTCTTCGCCGTCGATAATAAACGTCACCGTGCAAGGTTCGTAGGTGTATTTTACTGTAAAGTCGGTGTCTTTGGTTATTATAAAAGTTTCAACGTCTTTATCCCAAGAAGCAATCATATCTGGAATTTCAGGGATAAGATTATATGGAATATCTTCTACTTTAACTAGTTCTTCATATAGAACGCTTACGTTTGCGCCTAGTTGATTTCCGTCTTTATCGAAGAACCTAACCGTGTAAGCCTTTTTAGTAAAGTCAGGCGTCACGATTAACGGTGCTTGAACGTTTGTGTAATCCTTAACTGCGTTAGTGTAGTCGTTTCCGTCGTCTGCAAATTCTACAATCCAGCCTGCAAAATCGTGCCCAACTTTACTTGGACTTGCAGGAACTATAGCCGAATTTCCGTGTAGCACGCTTTGTTCGCTTAAAATTTCACCTAATGCATCCAAGAATATTACTTTGTATTTTTCGGTCACGTTTTGAACGTATTTAGCATAAACGTTTAAGTTGCTAGTTATAGGCGTGCTAAAAATGAATTTCCTTTCATACTCTTGGTCTAAATACCAGCCTTCAAAATTATATCCTTCTATTTCTGGAACTTGTGGAATGGTTGCAAATCCATCGTACTCTATTGTTTGTTCGTCTATTTCAGTTTCACCAAAACCTATAAAGTTAACGCTAAACACATTTATTTGATATTGTGCTTTTACTTCTAAATCAGACGTAATATTAGATAAATCGCTAACGCTCCAACCACTAAAGGTGTAATTTTCTCTAGTTGGGTTTTGTTCTGGGAAGGTTGCGTTTTGTCCGTGCGTTATCGTTTGAACTTCAATTTCATCTCCGTCATGGTCAACAAACTTAACCGTATAAGTTTTTGGCACGTATTTAGCGTAAACGTCTAAATTGCTAGTTATACTCGTCGCAAAATCAAACTCGTTTTCAAACGTCGGTTCTAAATACCAGCCCGCAAAGGTTTTGTTTGCAACTTCTGGTGGCGTAGGCTCGGTTGCCTTGCTTCCCTTTTCAATCTTTTGCGTGTCGAGAGTAGCGCTTCCGTTATAGAATTTAACGGTAAACGTTTCGGTATAAACGGTTTTCCAAGCCACCTTAAGTTCTAAATCAGACGTTATTACGGTATTTTCAAAGTCGAACGTCATTGACGTATCTTCTTTATATACCCACTTGTCGAATACCTTTGTAGCGTCGCTATTCGGCGGTGTTTGCGGTTTCGCAAGTTTTGAGCCGTATTCTACCGTCTTGGACGTGTATGAAACGTCGTTTGTATATAACTTAACAGTGTAAGTAATAATGTCGTATTTAGGGGTAATCGTCACGTCTTGTGTTATTTGGAAAGTATTAATGTTGTTAATATTTACGTATTTACCTTGAGCGGTATCGTATCTCATCCAAACGTTATTAAACTTATATCCCACTCTTTCGGGAACGTTCGGAATTTGTTTTATGTATTTTCCGCTTTGAACTAGTTGAGTTCCCCAGCCGTTAAGTGGATTTCCTTCGTGGTCTACAAAGTTTACTTCGTATTGACGTTCGCTTTGTGGAACGGCAGTCCATTTAGCGTATAATTTTAGGTTCTCAGTGATAGCATTGTTTACGTTAAATTTAGTAGTTAAAGTTGATTCTAAATACCAGCCTTCAAAATTGTAGTTAAGTTTAGTGGGCTCAAAATTGATTTTAGTGCCAAAATCAACTTCTTGTTCTTTTAATTCGTCACGACCGTCGAAAAAGGTGACCGTTCTTTTTTCTGGAACGAATACCGCTTGAATTTCAACGGCACCTGCAGGCATTTGGAAGGTATAAGTCGGGTTAGAACCTTTGCTTTCTCCACCCACTAGCCACTCAACGAAATCGTAGCCCGTATTTTCTATTGCCGTTAAGGTGATTGACGATAAGTATTCTACTCGTTCGCCACTTTCTATATCGCAAGAGATATCACCCATTGCCGAATTGTTTGCAGAATAAGTTAACGCAAATTCGTCTAAATCAAATCTTGCTTCTATTACTACCGAATTTTCGGTCATTGTGTAAATAAAGTTAACGCTTTCTTCTTGAATTAAGCCGTTAATAAACCAGCCTACAAATTTATATCCAGAATTTGCAGTAGCAGTTAACGAAATTTGCGTTCCGTAGTCAACGTTGGTTTCGTTCGTCGTGTTAGACGTTATCGAACCCATAGTAGCGTCGTTAACTTGATATCTGAAGAAATGTTGTTCGGGAATAAATACTGCTTCAAGTTCTATATCTCCCACACTATCAACTTCATAAACCAAAGTAGCGCTATTGCTTATTAGAGTATTATCAACATACCAACCAACGAAGTCGTAGCCCGTGTATTCTATTGCAGTTATTGAAAAAGAAGAATTGAAAGCAACCTTGTCGCCACTTTCTATATCGCAAGAGATATCACCCATTATCGTGTTGTTAACAAAATACGTTAAGTCGTATTGTTGTGCAACGAATTTTGCTTCAACTGCGATAGCGCTTGCAGGCATTTGGAACGTATAAACGTTTTCATCTTCAACGAGTTCGCCCTTTACGTAATAACCCCAAAAATCATAGCCCGTATTTGCAGTTGCGTTTAATATAACCGTAGTATTATATGCAACTGTGTCGCCACTTGCAAAATCTTCGCAATCAACCGTTCCACCCGTCGTTGCAGAAAAGTTTAGCGCATAACTTTGTACGCTAAACTTTGCAGTAATATCAAGGTCCGAAGTAATAGTCACGGTATATTCTTTTTCGGTGCATTTATTTTCCGTACCCGAAAAATAACCGTCAAAAGTGTATCCCGTATTTTCAGTTGCCGTAAACGTGATTTCTGTATTTTCATCTACCTTATCGCCACTATTTAACGCTAAACCGTTTGCAGTACAGGTTATAGAGCCGTAAGAAGCATTGTTAACGCCAAAACTCACCGTATACTGAACGGGTGGTTCATCTCCACCACCACAAGCAGTAAGTGGAAAGACTATAAGCATTAGCGACAATACGAATAATAGGCCGAGTCTAAATTTTTTCACAGTTTGCCTCCATTGGTTATGGTTTTAATAAAAAAATCCGAAGATTTATTAAATATTTTTAAGTAAAACTTCGGATTAGCATTTGTTATTTATTAACTTTAGTTTAGCACCTAAAAAATTATTCGTCAACCGTTTTTAACTTTCTTTTTATCTAATAGATAAAAACCTTTAATATAAACTACGTAAAAAGTCGTAAAATTAAAAAATACGTAAAATCCACGATGGATAAAACTCAATTTGTATACTATATTAAAACTTTATAAAGGTTTGAGTGGTTTTTTGTTGATTTTTGTCTTTTGTTGTGCTAAAATACGAAATCGTTAGTATATATTACTTGTTAAGGAGATGATTTGTTTTGACGGCTACCGCAACGATTTTTTTAACCTTATCTTTTGCGCTTTTATCAGGTCTTTTGCTTTCACGCCTTGCTAAAAAGGTGCAACTTCCTGCTGTCACGGCGTATCTTGTGGCTGGTATAATTATAGGCCCGTCGCTACTAGGTGCGTTAGGGGTTGGTTTTAACGCTACTAATAATTCGCCCGAAAAATATTCTATGCTTTGCGATTTAGCGCTTGGCTTTATTGCTTTTGCTATCGGCAACGAATTTCGTTTATCTAGGCTAAAATCAATAGGCAAAAAAGCAACCACAATCGGTATATTTCAAGCAATATTTACTACGATTATAGTTGACGCTGCGCTTATTACGCTATCTTTTATTCTTCCCAAAGGGTATTTGCCACTACCAGCAGCCATTATGCTTGGCGCTGTTGCAACGGCAACTGCACCTGCGGCAACGCTTATGGTTGTTCGTCAATACAAGGCTAAAGGCTCCGTGACCGACGTACTTTTACCCGTAGTTGCTTTAGACGACGCAGTTGGCTTAATAGTTTTCGCTATATCTTTTGGAATTGCAAAATCTCTGCACGCGGGCGCAGTTGACGTTATTTCTATGGTTATAAATCCAATTATAGAAATAGTTCTTTCACTTGGGCTTGGTGCTATTATGGGCGTGCTATTTACCATTTGCGAAAAGTTCTTCCACTCTCGTTCAAAACGTATGGCTGTATCGGTGACTTTCGTTATGTTAACGGTTGCCGTGTCTTCGCTAAGTTATGATATCGGGGGCGTACATATATCTTTTTCTAGCCTACTTTCTTGTATGATGCTTGGAACGATATTTTGTAATATTTGCGACTTTTCTGAAGAACTTATGGAAAGGGCTGATAGATGGACTGCGCCTATTCTTATACTCTTTTTCGTAATAAGCGGTGCAGAACTTAAACTAGGCGTATTCTCAAACTGGATAACCGTAGTTATCGGTTTAGGTTATATAACGTCTAGAACAATCGGTAAATATTACGGCGCAAGAATAAGCGCAAAATTGAGTGGTTGCGACGAAAATATTGTTAAATATTTAGGCATTACCTTGCTTCCACAAGCGGGCGTTGCCTTAGGCATGGCTAGCCAAGCGCTTACGTTTGGCGGTGAAATAGGCGTGCTTGTTCAAAGCATAACGTTATTCTCCGTGCTAATTTACGAACTCGTAGGTCCTTATCTCACCAAGGTTGCGCTTACTAAAGCAGGCGATATTAAAAGCGAAGGCAAAACTAGTGCACGCACGCATTTCTTACACTGGCGTGAGCATCACCACGAACATAAATAATTTTTAGTAAAAATTAAAAAGACTAACGAAAATTTTCGTTAGTCTTTTAGTTTTCTTTGGTTTATTTTTCAATAACGTTTATAAAGAATTTATCAAGAACTGGGTTTTGCCCAACGCAACCTTCTAAAACGGTTAACGTTGATAAAATAATTTCTCCCTTGCCGTGTTTTTTGCTTGCGCAAATTAGTTTATGGCTCTTGTGTTTTCTATCTTGATTTCCGGGTTTTTTAATTAAGGTATATAAAATATCTTTGCTACCTTCCCAATAGAAACTAAACCATTGCGTTAGTTCAACGCCGTCAATTTTAGTGCTGTAGAAATCCTTAAAATCATAGGTGTTAAACTCTTTCGTGTATTTACTCTTATCGCTGTTATAAACAAGGTTGGACGCACAAGTTTCGTCGGCTAAAATATGCACTCTAAAGTTAATGAAATCGTCTAAAACGTTAAGTGGTTTTTGCATGTTTACGAAAATTTTAGCGCCTTCAAACGCAAGTTTTTCAAGTTCTTCTTTTCTCTTGGCGTAATCTTCGCCGTCAATAAATATAATATTTTCGTCAACTCTGCCAGAACAAATTTCTTTAACGCATTCTAAACTCTTTGATAGAACTAGTGGAGTTTTCTTTGCTTTGACTAATTTTTTTCTAACGCTAAACTCTACCTTGTCGAAAGTTTCTACGCCGTTTGCTACCATTTTAGCAACAACGCTAACTTCGCCAACGGGAAGTTTAAGTGCAATTTCTGAGGCGTAGTTTGGAGAAGTTGCCATAGCAAGCGTATCCACCTTATAGGTTTGATATACTTCGCCGTTATGATATACGGTTGCAGTAATTTCAGCGTTAGTATCTTTTGCCGTATCGTTAAGTGCAAATAGTTCAGTAGTAAATTCGTCGTTTTCGTAAACCACGTATTTCTTTTGACGGAGCGATATTCTAACCGGAATATTTGCTTCCTTAAACGCATAGTAGCCCGGCTTTGGAACTCTATCAACGTCAACTAAAGTCTTAGTCCAACCAGCAGGCCAAGCGTCGATAAGTAAGTGAATTGCCGTGCTTTGAACTCTATCACACAATCTTCTTAATGCGTGAACGTACATTTTAGTTGCCTTTCTTTGCCACTCACGACTTTCTCTAATCCAATCACGGATATTAGTTTGTTCTTCAAAGAAATTGCCGTGCGTGTTGTAGCATTGCGCTTCGGCAATATCAACAGGTGTCCAGAACTCGTCGTCGGACTTTGGTAGCCAACTCTTTGGATAGTACTTATGCATAACTTCATAACTATCTAATGCGTCACAACCGTATTCACCACAGCCAAGCATCCAATCGGTAGGAACGCCCGGTAGCCAGCCCCTGTCTAGTTTGCCAAACGGAATAGTGTGGCTAGTGTACCATAAGTTATAGGTGTGGAATTCTTTAATTCCATACGCTTCTTCAAGCACCGAATAGTCGCCGTCGCAATATTTAATAACTCTATCTGGATTTTCTAATAAACAAACAATTCGCATAGCGTCGAAAAGTTTGTTAAGTTCGTATCTTTCCACGCGGTATTGCTTTGAATTCCAACAAAGCGTATCGATAGTTTCGTTGCAGAAAGTTTCTACTACTACGCTTGGGTGATTTCTAGTTAGTTTTTCCATTTCGGAAGTTTGTTTTAAGGTTTCGCCAAAAAGGTTAGGACGAGTGTTTCCAAACATAGGAAAATCCGTTTGGCACATCATACCAAGCATATCGAAATAATCGTAAATTTTGGTAAATACCGGTCTTTGCGTCATACGATAATAGTTCATATTGCAAATTTTTGCAATTAGAATATCGTCTATTAGTTGCTTGTCGTTATTAGTCATAACGCAACGTGGTAAGTGTCCCATTTCGTTTGCGCCACGAAGAATAATTCTTTCATTGTTTAGATAGAATTTTCCTTTTGGCGTACTTTCTTCGTCAATATGGAACTTTCTCATACCAAAATGCGTTTGCTTTTGGTCTAAAACTTCGCCGTTTTCATCTTTTATAGTCACCGTCACTTGATACAAATTAGGCTCAAAAGGTTTCCATAAACGGAAGTTAGGAATTTGTACCGTATGCGATAAGAAGTTTTCGCAAGGCGTTTGAAGATTTATTTCCCCTTCTTCGTCTACAACTACTTCTTCTTTGAAGTTTCTACCTTCAACGGTGTAGAATACGCTTAACGTTACGTCTTTTCCGTTAGGAAATTCACCCCTAATTTCCGTTTCGCCATAGTTATAGAAAGTGGTGTTAATGGTGACCGTGCCTTCGTCAATATCAGGTCTACACCATAAATCTATTATTCTATCGTTATTAGAAATTACCAAAGTGACAGGAGCAATAATACCAGCGCCTGCCGGACAGTGATGCCAACCGTGGTCGGGGTCGTCGTATCCTAGCGAAGTAGCGCCGTAAATCTTGTTGCCGTAGCCTGCGCCACCAAGACCTGCCGTAGTATCTTCGTAGTTTTTAATCGCTACTACTAGTACGTTTTCGCCTTCAACAACGTTATCAGTAATAACTGCCTTAAAGGGCGCAAAAAATCCTACGTGATGCGCAACTACTCTGCCGTTTAAGTAGATATCTGCTTCGTAGTCAACGGCTTCAAAGTCAAGACTGTAGTGTTTATTTTCTTGTATCTTATCGATAGTAAAAGTCGTACGATAAAAACAATTCCATTGTCCTTCAGGTCCCACGTAGTGTGGAATTTTTACTTTTTCCCACTTGCCTTTGCCTTTTAACACGCGGTTAAAGTCTTTGCTATCTTGTTTGGTTTCTTTTCTAAAATCAAAATCTACTAGCGAAATTTCTTCTCTAGTTTGAAGTGGTTTTCTTGCGTAATTTTTCAAAAATGGTGCGTATTGCTCTCTTAAAGTTTCAAGTTCCTTTTTGAACTCTTCATAACATTTAGCCTCGTCAAATTCAGGAAAAACAACAGGCTCTGCCTTTTCAGGTTTAAGCGTCACTTTTTCATATTCAACAGGTGGAATTTCTGGAAGAAGTGGCACGCCACCCATAGTTCTTCCACCGTTAACTAGTTGGATAAATCTGTCTAGTCTTTCTTTCTCTTTTTTAAGTTTGTCGTTCATTTAAGCGTCTCCTATTTTGCCTTTTAATAAAAGCAATAATCACGCATATATCATAAAGTATAAACAAAAATAAATCAATAGTTTTTTTAAGTTTTTTTCTTAAAATTTGATTAAAATTTCTCAAAAAATATACTGTGATTGTTTTTACATATAAAATGAAAAATTTTGCACTTTTATTGCGATTTTTTTCGTGATATTCTAAAACAAAAGAAAAAAAGGTGGAAATTATGCGAAAACTTAAAATAGGTTGGTCGGAAGTTGATATTACCCCAAAAAAAGGCGTTAAAATCGGACTTTCGGGACAATTTTTTGAAAGAGTGACGGACGAAGTAGAAAGTCCTATCACCGTGACGGCTTTAGTAATTGATAACAGTGAAGACTATATAATTAACTGTGCTTGTGACCTTCTTGAGATAGGCGACAACTTAAACGCGCTAGTTAAAGAAAAAATCGCAAAAGAAACAGATATTAATCCCGATAAAATAATACTTAGCGCTATTCACACGCACACTTCTTACGAATACAAAGAAATTTCGGAAATAAGCCCTAACTCGTCGCATTTTTTTGATTACATCAAAAACCTTATGCCAAGCGACGTTAAGTATGAAGAATTGTCGACTTCTAGCGAGAAGTTAGACCCTGAAATTGCGCTTAACTTTTTAGTCCAAAAAATATTTTTAGCAATAACTACTGCTTGGAAAAATAAAGATTACGGCTATATTAGAAACGCTTTCGGTAGAGTTGCCGTTGGTATGTGCCGTAGAGTTTGTTATAAAAACGGCTCGGCGCTAATGTGGGGCGACACTAACGACGAAAATTTTGAAGAACTAGAATCTGGAAACGATAACGGTTTAGAACTTATTTACACTTACGATAAGGATAAGAAACTAACGGGCGTTATTGCAAACGTTGCTTGCCCTTCTCAAGTAGTTGAACACCGTAGTTTTATATCTTCGGACTACTGGGGAAAAGTTAAAGAAAATTTAAGAAAAGAGTTTGGTAGTGGTTTTTTTGTTTTAGGCTTATGTTCTGCAGCCGGCGACCAATGTCCAAGGGATATGATTAGGTGGGTAGAACCCGAAATTTATATCGACGACCCTAACATTAAAAGAAAAGACGTTGTCGAAAGGCGTGCAGACCCGTCGATGTTCGATATTTCAGGGCTAAAAAAGGTTGGAAAGCGTATTTCTAACGAAATTTTATCCGTTTATGAAGATTTAGATAGCGAATTTATCGGCGAAACGGAAATTAAGCATAAAACTATAAACCTTAAACTACCACTTCGCACGGTGACAAATGAAGAATATCAAAACGCAGTAAACGTTATTAACGCATTTTTTGAGCAAAATCGTGGAAAAACCATTAACTTTGACGATAACGCTTCAATCTACGTTCATATAGGCACGGTTGCAAGATACGAACTACAAAAAACCGTTAAGGAATTTAATAACGAAATTCATATCGTTAAACTTGGCGACGTGGCAATAGTCACTAATCCTTACGAACTATTTCTAAATTACGGAAATAGAATTAGAGCAAGAAGCAGGGCAAAACAAACCTTTATTATTCAACTTGCTTGTGGTTGCAAGGGCTATCTTCCAACGGCTAAAGCCGAAAAAGGAAGTCACTACTCTGCTTACGTGACTAGTGGATACACGGGTAAATTCGGTGGCGAGATATTAACCGAAGAAACCATTAAAAATATAAACGAATTATTTTAAGGAGAAACTAAAATGAAAATTGCTTTCGTGGGATTTGGCGAAGTTAATACGCCGGTAGAAATTATTGAAAGAAAATGCAAAAAAGCCGTTGAAGATTTATCGGCTTTTACAAAAGAATTATATCCTATCTACCCTATTACCGACGACTATGATGAAAAGGACGTGAACAGGGCAATCGACTACCTAAAAGGAAAAGATTTTGATTGCCTAGTTTTATGCGTTGCAGGTTGGATTCCAACGCACGCAGTAATCAAGATAGCCGAACAGTTCCGTCATATTCCAATGGTTTTATGGGGGCTTTGTGGTTGGATTGAAGATGGTAGAATTATTACCACCGCCGACCAAGCGGGAACTACGGCTTTAAGAAAAACTATGCGTGATTTAGGGTATAAATTTAAGTACGTCTACGATATAATCGGCAAGCCTTCAAACGTAAATAAGGTTATTGACTTTTGCAAAGCGTCTAATGCGTTTAAGAATTTACGCTCGGCAAAAATCGGGCAAATGGGCTTTAGAGATATGCACCTTTACGGCACGCTGTATGACGGCGTTTCTCTAAAAAGAGAAATCGGCCCCGAAATCGAGTGTTTTGAAATGCTTGAAGTTGTTAAGCGTTCTGAAAAAATCTCTAGCGAAGATATAAATAAGGTTATAAACACCACTATTAAAGGTTGGAACTTCAAAAAACAACCGGATATGGATATAGTTCGCCGTGGCGTATCTTACTATCTTGCGTTAAAACAAATAATAGACGAAAGAAAATACGTAGCCGTATCACTTAAAGACGTTGACGGTATGAAAAAACTTTTAGGTTTTCCACCTGCAATGATATTTATGCTACTTGCCGACAGAGAAAACCTATGCACTATCCCTGAAAACGACTGTCTAGGAAACGTGACGCAAGCGATAGTTAAATATCTAACGGGACAAATCGGTGCGTATCTAGAATTTTACGAATTCTTTGATGACGGCGTATTAGCAGGCGTCCCCGACTACGTTCCAAAAGAAATTATCGACGGCGACGTGACGGTTAGCCCCGAAGCGTTTGGACTTTTATCTCAAGGCGTACTTAACGTTTCAAAAGTTAAAACGGGCGTAATCACTATGTGTAGACTTGCCTACGAAGACGGAAAATACCTTATGCATATGGTTGTTGGCGAAGGCACTACCCCACAAAAATGGGAAGAAGCCGGTTGGGCTCAACCAGCGCCACAACTTCCTGCGCTTAAAGTTTTACTAAATAATACCGAAGACTTCGCAGAAAAAGTAATGTGTCAACACTATATAATCTCTTACGGCGACAACTCTAAAGTCATTAAAGATTTTTGTAAAATCGCAGGAATTGAAGTTATATAATTTTCCTATTCAAGATAAAAAGACCGCTAAAAAAAGCGGTCTTTTTATTCGTCTTGATATTGCTTTGGCGTTATATTAAATCTACTCTTAAAAAGTCTAATATAATTAGAATAATCCGAAAAACCCGATTCCATACAAGCGTTATAAACGCTTACGCCTTGTCTTAATAGCCTTCGTGAATACGCTAGGCGTTTAGTTTCAAGATATGATTTGGGCGTGGTTTTTAGGTGCTTTTTGAACATTCTATTAAGCGTGCTTTGTGAAATGTAAAATTTATTAGTTATTTCCGTTAAATTTTTTATATTATTAAAGTTTTTGTCAACGTAATCTAAAACGTTTTTTAAGTTTATCGGTAATATTTTTTCCGTGTTTTCTTCTTTTAAGAACTTTCTTAAAATTTCAAGCATTTCAAGTGCTAAAAGATATCTTCTTCTTTTGTCTTGCGTATTAGATAATTCTTCAATTTCTTTGTAAATTTCTAAAAGCCTTTTTTTGCTTTTTGAATCTGGCGAAATTACGTTGTCCTTTCCAAAATCACGTGATAAAAAATCCCCAAACCAAAAAGCCGACGTGCTATCGAACCAAAAACAAGCGTGCTTATGCACTGAGTTCTTTTCTAATATGCAGTTGTGCATTTCGTTGGGCTTGGTTATCACTACGTCGCCCGCTTTTAGTTTATAAACGGTAGATTCAACAGCAAAAGATACGTCGCCTTCAAGTAAAACGTAAAATTCTAGCCTGTCGTGAACGTGGTGTGGATATATTTTTGCTTGCTCTTCGTCACTACTATTAGAAAAATAATATCTCATTTCAAAATCGGATATATTTTCCACCGAGTAAACGTACTTTGCCGACTTCATTTTTTCTCTTTCCTTACTTTTTTATTGCCGTTTTTCTTTCATTTTATAGAAAATATCCCGTCTTGTCAATACGATTTGCGTTTACAATAATTTATTTTTATGATATCATTATAAAAAGGAGTTAATTATGAAAAAATATAAAATTGCAGTCGTTGCGGGCGACGGTATAGGCCCTGAAGTTATTGATGAAGGCGTGAAAGTTTTAAAAAAATGCGCCGAACTTGATAAAACTTTTGACTTTGAATTCACTTATTTCCCTTGGGGTTGTGAGTTTTACAAACAAACGGGAAAAATGATGGATGATGACGGTATTGAACAACTTTCTAAATTCGACGCTATATTTTTAGGTGCAGTAGGCGCACCGGGTGTACCCGACCATATTTCACTTTGGGGACTTCTTCTTGCAATAAGAAAAGGCTTTGACCAATACGTGAACTTGCGTCCCGTAAAACTTCTAAAAGGCGCACCAACGCCTATTAAAGACGCTACACCAGAAAACGTTAATATGACTTTTGTTCGTGAAAATAGCGAAGGCGAATACGCAGGTAGTGGCGCTTGGCTTTTTAAGGATAAACCTAACGAAGTGGTTATTCAAAACGGCGTATTTTCAAGAAAAGGCTGCGAGCGTATTATTCGCTACGCATATGAACTTGCTAAAAAAGAAAACAAAACTTTAACTAGCATAAGCAAGGCTAACGCTCTTAACTATTCAATGGTATTCTGGGACCAAATTTTTGCTGAAGTAGGAAAAGATTACCCAGAAGTTAAAACCTATTCGTATTTAGTTGACGCTGCAAGTATGTTTATGGTTAAAGACCCGAAAAGATTTGAAATAGTAGTCACTTCTAACCTATTCGGCGATATATTAACCGACCTTGGCGCAGCAATTGCCGGTGGAATGGGCTTGGCGGCAGGCGCAAACCTTAACCCCGAAAGAAACTTCCCTTCTATGTTCGAGCCTATTCACGGCTCAGCGCCCGATATCGCAGGTAAAGGCATAGCAAACCCACTTGCAACCGTTTGGTCGGCAAGTCAAATGCTAGACTTTTTTGGTCACGAAGATTTAGGTGCAAAATTAATAGATTGCATTGAAGAACTTTTAGTTGAAAAGAAAACGCTTACCCCTGACCTTGGTGGAACTTCTTCAACGAGTGAAGTTGGCGACGCAATAATCGAAAAACTAATTAAAAAGTTTTAATAAATTAAACTAGGACAAAAAATAAGGCGAGCAGTAATGCTCGCCTATTTAATTTTAAACTTTAATCAAACAGTTCTTCTTCCAACATTGAACATAAACAATGATAAACGGGAAGATGTAATTCTTGAACTTTATAGGTTTCTTTTTCGGGAACGCAAATACAAACGTCACAAATCTTACTTAATCTTCCACCACTTTCGCCTGTTAACGCTATAGTGTTTATTCCCTTAGTCTTTGCAATTAGCGTAGCGTAAACGCAGTTTTTAGAATTTCCAGAAGTTGAGATTACAAATAAACAATCTCCTGTCTTTCCTAAACCGTATAGTTGTTGCGCAAAAGTGACTTCCCAAGATTTATCGTTTGCAAACGCTGTTAAAGTCGCTGTTTGCGAAGTTAACGATACTGCTGGCAACGAACCTTCTAAATTATTAAGCAAAAACTCTCCGTCCTCGCCAAAATCTTTTAATTTCTTAGAAGTTTGTTCGTCTATATTCCTACGCTTTTTAAAAGTTTTTAAAAGTTCACCCACTATGTGTTCGCTATCAGAAGAACTTCCTCCGTTTCCACAGCAATAAAGCGTGCCTCCGTTTTCATAAGCCTTTTTTATCGTGCAAAAAGCATTTAAGATATTTTCTCTACTTGAATTTAGCGCAGGATATCTAATAAATAATTCTTCAAATATATTCAAAGTGGTTTGTTTCATAATTTCCTCAAAAACAATAATCTTGCTAATTTATAATATCAAATCTTTATCAAACTGTCAAGATGAGAACTCTGCCGTCGTTAGCTAGTCAAAAAATTATTTTTATCTTCTTTGCTAAAGCCGATTTTTTTGTTTTCGAGCCTCCCGCAAAACAGTCCACTGGACTGTTTTTTCGCCTTTGGCGAACACGCAAACTATAGTTTGCTGGCTCCTAATTCGAGTCCCTTTTTCAGCATAACATAAAACACTACCGACAAAAGTCGATAGTGTTTTATGCGTTAGTACAACAAAATGACTAAAGTGAATTCTTTAATCTCTTGATAGATAACTCAAAATAATCAGGATTTACTTCTATACCTACAAATTTTCTATTCTCCATTAATGCTGCAACACCTGTCGTACCGCTTCCCATAAATGGATCTAAAATCACATCTCCAGGATTCGTATGGACACGAATAATTTGTTTCATTAATTCCAAACTTTTTTGAGTTGGATGATTCGTTCGTTCATTTCCAGAAACAGTAGATGTTTCAAACACGGACCTTAAATACGGTTTATTGTCTGGCTTATTAAACGTCCATTTTGCATTCTTTTTTACACCCCAGATAGCAAACTCCATGTCTTGCACATATCTTCTATTAATATTTCTCGGCATAGGG
>JAZQWW010000099.1:0-3766 GCA_045632585.1 Christensenellaceae bacterium | reverse complement strand
TATAACACATAAGGGCTTAGTTCGTCCTTGGACATCGTAGCGCTAGCGTAGATATTGTTTTAATATAAATATTTTTATAAAAGTATTTATTTTTTGCTTTTTTTGTTGTAAAATTATTATATAAAAAAAGGAAGAAAACTTTATGGTAAAAGTAAAAAAACAATACGGCATTTGGACTGGGATTGCAATGGTTATTGGTATAGTAATCGGTTCGGGTGTATTTATTAAAGCAGACCGCGTTCTTAATAATGCGGGTGGAGATCTTAAAACGGCATTGTTAGCTTGGTTTGTGGGTGGCTGTATTATGGTAATGTCTGGATTTTGTTTTGCAATTTTTGCAAATAAAATCACTAGGTTTAACGGGGTGGTTGATTACGTTGAAGTTGCGACGAATAAAAAGGTTGGTTATTTTATTGGCTGGACGCTAACTACTTTGTATTATCCAATAATTACCTCCATCGTTTCAATCTTTGCAGGGCAATATTTTTTTAATATGCTAGGGTGCAATTTTGGTTTTGGTGACTGGCAAGTTTTATTATTTGCTTTTTTATTTATAACGCTTTGTGTAATAGTAAATTATTTCTCGCCTAAAATTTCGGCAAAATTTCAAATTTCGTCTACCGTGATTAAATTAGTTCCCATTGCAGTTATAGTGGTTGTTGGAATGCTTGCTAAATTTATAGTTGGTGGAGATTTTGGCGTTATTAGTGCTTTGACCATTTCAGCAACCGTTGATAAACCTGCAAATTTCGGCGCAGCGGTGACTACTACAGCTTTTGCATACGAAGGCTGGGTGTGTGCTACTTCTATTAATGCTGAACTTAAAGACTCAAAGAAAAACCTTCCAAGAGCGTTAACGTTTGGAACGCTTGCGATTTTGGCGTTTTATATTCTTTACTATTTGTCATTATCTGCAACACTTGCTAATCAAGGTGTTATTAACGAAGGCGCAAACGCACCCATCGCCGTTTTTGAAAAAATATTCGGTGGCATTGGTGGCATACTATTTACTTTATTCATTACTATATCTTGTATGGGTACGGTAAATGGGCTTGTAATCAGTTCTTGTCGTGGAATGTATACCTTATCATGCCGTGGACAGGGAATATGTCCTAAGAAGTTCTCTAAACTTAGTATAAACGGTTCTACGTCGTTTTGGTCCTGCGTTTACGGGTACGCTTGCTCAATAGTTATATTGGCACTATGGGTGGTAATTTTTAAAAACGAATGGTTTGGAGCGAGATTTGGTGCGCTAGACGAGTTGGTTTGTGCAATCATTTACGCCGTTTACATAACTATGTACGTTTATATAATTCGTAATTTTAAGGAACTTAATTTCTTCAAGCGTTTCGTAATGCCAACGCTAGCAATTCTTGGTTCATTATTTTTCACAGTTTGTGGAACAGGTTTATTTAGTTTTATTACGACTGGGAAAACTGATGGAATTAGAAACTTTGCTTGCTTTATTGTTTTATTTATAATATTTGTAGGACCATCAATTTTCTTTTATAGAAAAGACGCTGAAAAAACTGATGAAATTTTAGAGCCTGATAACCAAGGCTAATAATACATATAATAAAAAAAGCGAGCCGTTGAATTACGGCTCGCTTTTTTTATGCTAGATTATTTGTTTTTAGGTTTTCTTATTCTATTGAGTTTTTTATTCATTTTAAGAAGTTCTTCTTTAGTGAAAGAGATATTTGCCATACCAAGCATACTAGTAAGTCTTAAAACGGTAAATCCGCCCATCATTTGCATAAGACCACCATCTGCTTTGAGGTCTACGTCAAAACCACCGGATTTTTTGTCTTTATTTTTGTCTTTTTTGTTTTCGTTCATTTTCTTTTTCATTTTAAGTCCAACACCAACGAACCACATTTTACCCCTAAACGATTTCATTATGTCTGAAATCTTATCGTTTAGTGAAAATCTACCTTCAGGTGCATTTACGTCAAACCAGTTAAGAATTGCGCCTTTTTCAACTAAAACGTAATCCATATTCATACTGTCAACTTTTCTAATTTTGCCTTCGTCGGTGAATTCGCCCGCCTTAACGGTGATAATGCTTTCGCCAACGTTTGGAACGTCAAACTTAAAGAAATGGTCTTCAGCCGTTTTCTTTCCAAGGCTATTGCCGTTTACGAAAAGTTCAACTTCAGGTAGGTTAGAGTATACGGTCACTTTAGTCACGTCTTCAACTCTATCAACGTAGCGTTTTCCGCAAAGGTGAACGAACGGTTCGTCAGAAAGCCAAGCCTTATATGCGTAGAAAGAATCTTTCTTATATTTTCTATCCATAGTCACAAGACCTTTGTGATTTTGTCCGTTTTCTCCACCTTCGGCTCTTGCGTCTGCGCCAAAGTCAAACATATTCCAAACGTGGGTGGCCCAAAGATATTTACGTGGGAACATTTGTTTAATCGTTTCTTCGTGATAGTACGCTTGATATTCTTCGGTATAATCGCCTTGTTTTGGGTCGCTTGTATGCCAATTGAGCGCTTCACAGCCGTATTCTGAACAACCGATAGGTGTGTTTGGATGTTCGGCGTGGAACTTGTCAAACCAGTCTGCGTACATTGAAACTTCTCCACCATACCAACCGAAGTAGTGATTATATGAAACAACGTCGGGAATTTCTAAATATGGGTCGTTAGTCTTACACATTGAAACGGCAGCGATTGTGGTTAAACGTGTTTTATCCATTTCATGAACCAAATCGTTTAGTATTCTATGATTTTCAAGTAAATCTTCATCAGAGCCAGCAATAGAGATTTCGTTTGAAAGTCCCCAAACCACGATTGATGGGTGATTATAGTTTTGAACGATAAGTTCTTTCATTTGAGAGATTGTGTTTTCTCTACCTGTCGGCATATGGCGAGAAATGTACGGAATTTCGGCCCATATTACTAAACCTTTTTCGTCGCATAGGTCGTAGAAATACTGGTCGTGTTGATAGTGTGCAAGACGTATTGTAGTTGCTCCAACTTCCATAATAAGTTCAATGTCTTCTTCGTGATGAGAAGGGAGTAGGGCGTTTCCTACGTCTAGTCTATCTTGGTGTCTTGATACACCACGTAATGGATATTCTTCGCCGTTAAGTATAAAACCCTTGTCTGGGTCTATAACGAAACTACGGCAACCAAAACGGCTGCAAACGTTGTCTATTACTTTTCCGTCTTCTATAATTTCGGTTTCTAAGCAGTAAAGATACGGGTCTTTGCGTCCGTGCCATAAATGAACGTTTTCTATTTCAAAAACGGCTTTTAAGTCGGTGCTTTCAATTTTTTGAAGTTCTTTTTCTTCTTTATCGTAAATGGTATATACTATTTTTTGATTTTCTTTTAAGTTTTTAACGAAAACTTCAATCTCAACTTTTGCGTTATTACCGTTAACGGTAGGTGTAATCATAAGCCCTTTTCCACCGTAGTAATCTAAGTCAAAGTGAGTGTCGCTAACACAAATAATATTTACGTTTCTATACATACCACCGTAGAAAGTAAAGTCCGCCATTTGTGGATAAACTTCTTCATTCGGGCTATTGTCAACGATAACGGCAATTTCGGTGCATTCAGTTAATTTGTCGGTGATATCAGCGCGCCAAGTAGAATAGCCACCGTCGTGATGTGCTATTTTTTCGCCGTTGATAAATAAGTCTGCAGATGAATTAGTTCCGCAAAATTCAATATAATATTTATCAGATTTTGGAAGTTCCGATTTATTAAGTGTTTTAGCATAAAGGCAAGAACCACGGAAATAGTCGTTTCCA
>JAZQWW010000098.1:0-25616 GCA_045632585.1 Christensenellaceae bacterium | reverse complement strand
CATCATCACCACAAATCATATTACAGTTAGAAATAACAGCATCTTCACAACCGTCAAGATTTATACCGTCAATATAGGTATATGTTTTAAGACCATCAATAAAAATATCTTTACATCTACCTAAAAGTATTGCCAAATCAGTACAATAATTTATTGTTAAATTTAGAATTTTAATACCTTTTACCCTATCGAAAGAAATTGCTTTTGCCCCACGATACATTTCTTTCCTTTTTTTCTCGTAATCCCATCCCGACTGCATATCAATCGTGGCGTTTCCACGAAGAATAATATTTTCAGCGTTTCTAGCAAAGAACATACTTTTGGTATAACTACTATGCGATAAGTCTTGATATCTATTTTTACGCTCTTCATCAGGAAGATAAGCATCTAAATCTCTAGTTCCTAAAAGTTTAACACCGTCTTCAAATATAATCGTAGTATTACTTTTAAGTTCTACGGTTGAAAGCGTGTAAATTCCGTAAGGCACAAAAATCGGCTCACCACCGTTTTCAAAAGCATAATTTACTGCACTTTGAAACGCACCAGTTTGCAATTGTTCACCATCTACGATAAAGTCTTTAAGGTTAATCATAGTCCTTCTTCTCCATTTTCGTCAGTAATAATTTTAGTTATTTTTATAATTTTATAATTTTTATCCGTTTCTATGCACTTGCAACAGTTATCACAAATTTTATTAGGGTCTAAATCACAAAAATCATTTTCCGTTTCTAATAAATTAATATTTTTTTCACTCATAAAAACCTCAGTTCAAATTATAACATACCACTATTTTAAATGCAATATCAAAATTAAATTCATTAGAAATAATTTAGCGATAAACAAGAAAAACAAACAAACGTTTGACTTTTTAAACTATATATGATACGATTAAGATATGAAAGATAATTTATTAAATCAAATTTACGATTTTATTGAAGAATACAATTTAAACAACGGATATCCACCTTCAATTAGAGAAATCTGTGCAAAATGCAACATTAAATCTACAGCAACGGCGCACTCTTACGTTGAAAGGTTAAAAAGCAAGGGATTAATAGAGAAAAAATCACAAAAAAAACGCACGTTAACGCTTTCAGGACAAAATTTGTTTAAAAAAATCCCTTTAGTTGGTACAATTACTGCTGGTCAACCGATTTTTGCAGTAGAAAATCTAGAAGGTTATTACCCACTTCCCCCTGAATTTTCTTCAAGTGACGACGTTTTTGCCTTAAGAGTTAAAGGCGACAGTATGATTGATGCAGGAATTTATGATAAAGACGTTGTTATAGTTAAAAAACAAGAAACAGCTGAAAACGGCGAAATAGTTATTGCACTAATTGATGATAGCGCAACCGTAAAAAGATTTTATAAAGCGAACGGAAAAATTATTCTTCACCCTGAAAATACTACAATGCAAGACATAATTCTATCAAACGTGCAAATATTAGGCACTGTAAAAGGATTAATTAGAAAATTTTAATATTAACGCCCAAAAAACAATATTTTGGGCGTTTTAGTTTATAAATCTAGGTTTTTAAGCGCAATTTTACAATGCTCGTACGTTAAACCACCTTGCATATAAGCAATATAAGGTGGTTTTACAGGTGCATCAGCAGAAAGTTCAAGTGACGAGCCTTGAACAAAACAACCTGCAGCCATTATAACAGGGTCGGAATACCCCGGCATATCCCATGGTAAAAGTTCTACATAACTATCGACTGGGGAATTTTTTTGAATACACTGTATAAACTTTATTAGTTTTTCCCTATCGTTAAATTTAATAGACGTTATAATATCGTTAGGAATTTGATTGATTTTAGGTAGAGTTTCATATCCTAAACTTGAAAGTGCAAGACTGAATAGCAAAGCACCTTTTACGGCCTGAGAAACGGCGTGTGGGGCTAAAAATAAACCCTGATAGAAATATTGATAGCCAAACGCATACGAACCAACTTCGCCTGCAATAGACGGTGCAGTCATACGACAAGAAATTTTATCTATATATTTCTTATCTCCAACTATATAAGCACCCGTTGGAACTATCCCACCACCGGCATTTTTAATTAACGAACCCGCCATAACGTTTACACCAACTTCTGTAGGTTCACGCTTATCCAAAAACTCGCCATAGCAGTTATCAAGCATAATACAACCGGTAAAACCTAAACTTTTAACGAAATTTATGGCATCTTCAATTTCACTAATTGAAAGAGCGCTGCGCCAAGCATATCCCCTTGAGCGTTGAAGATATATCATAGTTGGCATTTGTTTTTTGATAAATTTTTTAATAGCATTTTTATCGATTTTATCGTTTTTTAGTGCTACCGACTTAAATATTACGCCATATTCTTCAAGTGAACCGTTGTCTTTTCCGTAAATAACGTCAGAGAGTGTATCGTAAGGCTCGCCAGTTATTGAAAGACATACGTCGCCACGTCTTAAAACGCCGTAAAGGCAAAGCGCTAACGCATGTGTACCAGAAACAATATTAGGCGAACAAATACCCGATTCAGTTCTAAATACGTCGGCAAACATTTGATTTAAGGTATCACGGCCTTCATCACCGTATCCATATCCCGTGCTACCCGAAAAATGTCTTAGTGCTATTCTATTTTTTTGAAAGCATTTTAATACTTTTTCTTGGTTAAAAAGTGCAATATCTTCAATTAATTCGAACTGTTTTTTTAATCTTTTTTCACAAGATTTAATTAAATTCTCATCAAACATAATCTTTTACTATCCTTTGAGCAAGTTTATTTATATCGTCAGGCTGTAGATAATTCAAATTTTCTAATCTCTTAAAATAAGTTATTTGTCTTTTAGCATAACGTCTGGTATTTAGTTTTATAAGTTCTTTAGCATCATCTAATGATATTTCGCCTTTTAAGTAGGAAAAAATTTCTTTATAGCCTATTCCTTGCATACATTGATTAGATAAATCAATCCCTTGTGAAATAAGTTTATTTACTTCGGCTACCAAACCACCTTCAAACATTAAGTCAACCCTTTTATTTATTCTATCGTATAAAACGTCTCTATTAAAATTAATGGTATAAGCATCATAAGAATAAACTGGATTTTTTTTATCGTTAAGAGAAGATTTTTTTACGCCACTTTCAGCAATTTCTAATGCCCTTATAACCCTTTTAAGGTCGTTATAATGTAATTTTCTCGCACTTTCAGGGTCTAAATTAAGTAAAATATTATAAACGTATTCGTTCCCACGTTCTAATGCAAGTTTGGTGTAATAATCTCTAATTTCAAGGTTGGCCTCGCATTTACCATAGGATAAATCGTATAAAATAGCATCAATATAAAACCCTGTTCCACCGCATATTACGGGAGTTTTACCTTTTGCGATTAAATCGTCAATAATAGGTCTAGAAAGCGCCTTATAATCACTTACTGAAAAGTTGTCTTTAGGCGAAACCACGTCGATTATATGATGTTTTACGCCTTGCATTTCTAAAATCGTGGGCTTTGCCGTTCCAACGTCTAATTCTTTATAAATATACATTGAATCAGCAGAAACCACTTCACTATCTAAAAGTTTAGCACATTCAATGGCTAAAGCAGTTTTAGACGATGCCGTAGGACCGCAAATTATAATAATTTTACCTAAACTATTCTTTTGAACCATTTTTCAATTTCCATTTTAGTGATTTTAATAGCGATAGGTCTACCATGCGGGCATTTTAAGCCTAAATTTGAATTTAATTGCTTAATTAAAAAATCAATTTCAGCTTTTGAAAGAGTATCGCCTGCTTTTATAGCGGCTTTACACGCTTTTTGAGCGATTTTTTCTTTTAATATAGAATCTAAAGATATTTTTCTAAGTTCTGAAAGTTCAAACAATATAGTATCGAAAAAATCTTTAAGAGAAATATTGGTTAAACATACCGGAATTGAAGAAATCTTAAAACTACGATTACCAAATTCTTCAATTTCTAGCCCTATTTCGCTTAAAACATTAAGTTTTTCGATTAAATATTCGTATTCAAAAGCATCAACGTCAAAAACGTAAGGGATTAATAGTGGTTGGATTTCAATATTTTGCTCATTAATTTGTGTAGAGAATTTATCAAAAAGAATTCTTTCGTGTGCAGCGTGTTGGTCAACAAAATACACGTCTTCACCATCGTCAAAAACCAAATACGTATTAAGAACTTGTCCAACGTATCTTAAATTCTTTTCAATTTCTATTTTTTGTTGATTATTAATTGCGTCTATTTTTTGAACGAAATTATTTTGATTATTATTTTCTAATTTCTTTTTTTCTAAACTTTCAAGGTAGGCTTTATTTTCAGCAAAAACGTCAGTAAAACTTTGATTTTTGTTATCAGCAATTTTTTGTTCAAGAATTGAATCGTTAAAAACAAGTTTATTAAGTTTTTGCATAGTTTCATTCGTATTATGCGTGGCATAACTAAGTTGTTTATCACTTGGTTTTTCAATAGATTTTGTAGGTTCTATAAAATTTGTTGAAACGATATTTAACGCTTCGCTAGTTCCATCTAATACCTTTGAAACAACCGAGTAAAAACTACCGTAAATTATTTCATTATTAGCAAATCTAACTTCCGTTTTGCTTGGATGAACGTTAACGTCAACTAATTCGTTTGCAAGTTCTACGTTAAGCACGTAAAACGGATATTGCCTTTTCATAAGATAAGCCGAATAAGCGTTATGGATAGCCGAAGAAATAGTTTGATTTATAACGTACCTACCGTTAATAAATAAACTTTGATAATTCCTATTAGATTTTGTAAAATGGTGTTTACCAATATAGCCCGTGATTTTTAATCCGTTTTTAATCGTATCAATATAAAAACAGTCGTTAATCACTTTATCGCCATAAACCGAGAGCATTGCCGATTCTAAACCGTCACCAAAAGATTGTAAAATCTTTTTACCGTCAACTAGATACGTAAAAGATACGTTAGGGTTAGATAAAATCAGTCTAGCAACAATAGCCGTAATTTCGCCTTCTTCACTTTTAGGTTTTTTTAGAAATTTTTCTCTAGCAGGCGTGTTGAAAAATAGATTATTCACTTCGATTTCCGTTCCGTCGATAAAAGGATAATCTATTAGTTGTTCAATTTCGCCACCACTTACTATAATTTTTACACCGTTTTCTTGTGTTTTAGGCTTTGAAAGAATAGAAAGTCTACTAACTGAAGCAATACTTGCAAGCGCTTCACCCCTAAATCCAAGCGTTAAAATACAGTCTAAATCCGACAAATTTGAAATTTTACTAGTTGCGTGGGGCATTATTGCTTTTTTTAGTTCGGATTTTTCTATACCTGTACCATTATCTGTAATTTTAATGGACGCAATACCACCTGAAACGATTTCAATGGTAATTTTATTTGCTTTAGCGTCAATAGAGTTTTCAACAAGTTCCTTAATTACCGACGCAGGTCTTTCAACAACTTCGCCAGCGGATATTCTATTGTAAATTTTACTACTTAAAACGTTAATTTTACTCATTTTCTTTATTTGCCTTTTCATATAAATCGCATAAAACCGTAAAGGCTTGCATTGGCGATAAATTATTTATATCAAGTTCTTTAATTATTTTTTCAGTTTCACTAATTTGTGGCATGATATCATTTGAAGAAACGTTTTTAGCAGTTCCGTACGTGAGATTAGATTTTTCAAGTTGTTTAAGCACCGATTTTGCTCTTTGCGTTATATTTTTGTCAATACCTGCAAGTTCAGCAACTTCAATACCAAAACTCTTGTTTGCTGAACCACGCATAATCTTCCTTAAGAAAATTATACTGCCTTGCATTTCTTTAACGGTCACTTTATAATTTTTTACACCATCAAAAATATTTTCAAGTTCCGTAAGTTCGTGATAGTGCGTTGCAAAAAGCGTTTTTGCTTTAACGTTATTAACTAAATATTCCATTATAGCCCAAGCAATACTTAGTCCGTCGTACGTGCTAGTTCCTCTACCTATTTCGTCTAGTATAAGCAGGCTTTTTGGGGTTGCATTATTTATTATAGACGCCATTTCACTCATTTCAACCATAAACGTACTTTGATTAAAAATCAAACTGTCACTAGCGCCAATTCTAGTAAAAACTTTATCAACAAGACATAGATGCGCTTCCTTTGCTGGAACAAACGAACCAATATGCCCCATTATGCTAATTAATGCAATTTGTCGCATATACGTGCTTTTACCAGCCATATTCGGACCGGTAATTATCATCGCCCTATTTTCATTACCATCTAGAAAACAATCGTTTGGAATAAAATGTTGCTTTGAAACCTTTTCTACTACCGGATGTCTACCAGATATCACGTTGATTTTATCGGCGTTATCGTCAAAAATCGGTTTTACGTAATCATTTTCTTTTGCAACGGTTGCAAACGATAACAATACGTCCAAATTAGCAAGAGCATCAGAAGTAATTTGTAAATTTTTAATATATCCAAGCAAGAAGTTCTTAACTTCTGAATAAAGTTTATTTTCAAGTTGAATTGATTTTTCTTCTGCAGATAAAATTTTATCTTCAATTTCTTTTAGTTCTTCGGTCACGTATCTTTCGCAGTTAGTAAGAGTTTGTCTTCTTATATATTCGTAAGGAATTCTGTCCTTAAACGAATTAGTCACTTCAATATAGTACCCAAAAACCCTATTGTATCCTATTTTTAAGGTCTTAATTCCCGTCTTTTCACGTTCTTTAGCCTCAATTTCGCTAACAACGTTTTTACCACTACTCGATAGTTTTCTAAGTTCATCAAGTTCAGCGTTATATCCGTCTTTAATAAGTTTAAGGGTGGATTTTTTAGATTGTGTATATTTTTCTTCGCTTTCGTCGTAAACGGCTTTTTTAATAAAAGCAATAACGTCGTCAAACAAGAATAAATCGTTTGAAATATCACATAAAAATTTTGAACTAAGTCCAGATAAACTAAACTTTATATTTGGCATATTCTCAAGCGATTTCATTAGAGAAATGCAGTCTTTTGGAAGTAAATTTCCATTAGAAATCTTTCCAGTCAAACGTTTAACGTCTTTTACGTTTTTAAGCGTTTCTCTAAGAGTGGTTCTAGTTAAATTATCCTTAAATAGATTTTCAACAGCATCAAGTCTATAATTTATAGCATTAACGTTATTAAGTGGGGATAATATCCAGTTTTGAAGAGTTCTTGAACCCATACCGGTAATAGTTTTATCTAAAACCCAAAGCAACGTTCCGTATTTTTTATTATCACGAAGCGTTCTAACGAGTTCTAAATTTCTAACAGCTGTATAGTCAAGCATCATATATTCAGCATTACTTTCAACTTTTATACTATTAACGTTCGCCAAAAGGCTTTTTTGAGTGTCCTTAAAGTAAGATATCAACGCACCAGAAGACGAAATAAGTAAATCGTTATCATTTATACCCAAAGGTTTTAAATTTGCAACACCAAGTTGTTTTTCAATAACGTTTTTAGAAATAACGTACTCAAACTCACTATCAGCAAGATATCTAACCTTTGGAAGAATATTCGTTGTCACAAGTGGTGAAGAATTTAAGATTTGTTGCGCTACGCTATTCCCTATTATTTCTACGGGGTTTATTTTGACAAGTTCGTTAAAAATCGCCGACAAAACGTCACCCTCGTAAAAGTTTTTTGCATAAAAATCGCCGGTAGTAATATCAGCCCAAGAAATTGCGCCTTTATTATCAGAAATATATACCGATGCTAAAAAGTTGTTATTTTTTTCATCAATTAAGTCGCTATTGGTAAGAGTTCCAGCGGTAATAATTTTAGTCACGTCACGAATAACTAAATCTTTATTACCCTTTTGAGCCTCGCTAAGTTGCTCACATATAGCAACTTTTTCGCCAAAACCAACTAGTTTTGCAATATATTCGTCAGCAGCGTGAAAAGGAACGCCACACATAGGTGCACGTTCATCAAGTCCGCAATCTCTACCAGTAAGCGTTAATTCTAGTAGTTCAGACGCTTTTACAGCGTCGTCGAAAAACATTTCATAAAAATCGCCTAGTCTATAAAAAACTATGCAATCAGAATATTTTTCTTTTATTTGAAGATAATGAGTCATCATTGGTGAAAGACCTTTTGCCATATTCACTCCTTTTATTCGATATCCCCGTATAAAGAAATACCGTTATGCGACTTGATTTTTACGTTAATAAATTTGCCTATACAATCTTTTGGCGAAGCAAAATAAACCATTTTTCCGTTTTCGTTTCTTCCCATATACGTCTTCTTTTTCACGTCGTAATCTTCACAAAGAACACGCACGGTTTTGTTAAGAAATCTTTCGGAATCAAGGGTTGAAATCTTGTTTTGCGCTTCAATTAAGCGCATAATTCTATCTTTTCCAGTTTTCTCGTCAATTTGTCCGTCCATTTTAGATGCAGGCGTGCCTGCTCTTCTAGAATAAACGAAAGTGAACGCACTAGAAAACTTAACTTCGTTAACTAAGTTTAACGTATCTATAAAATCTTCTTCAGTTTCCGTTGGAAAACCTACCATAATATCGCTTGATATTGAAACGTCAGGTATATATTTTCTAAGTAATTTAACCTTTTCTATGTAATCTTCTCTCGTATATTTTCTGTTCATAAGTTTTAGTATTCTATTTGAACCTGCTTGTACGGGAAGATGAACGTACTTAGACGTTTTATCACTTTTAGCAATGGCTTTTATTAATTCTTCAGTAAAATCTTTTGGGTGATTAGTCATAAAAGAAAGCCTAAAATCACCTTCAATCTTGGATATTTCTTCTATAAGTTTTGCAAAATTAACGCCTTCTAAATCGTTGCCGTAAGAGTTTACGTTTTGACCAAGCAAGGTAATTTCTCTATACCCTGCATCAATTACAGCCTTACACTCACTAACTATATCTTCAAGTTTACGGCTACGCTCTCTACCCCTAACGTACGGAACTATACAATACGTGCAAAAATTATTGCAACCATAGGTTATGTTTACCCAAGCATTAGGAAAACTCGTCCTAAGTTTTTTAGTCCCTTCAACGATTTCACCTTCACTCTCAAGTACTTCTACTATTTTTTTATTAGTTGAAATCCTATTTTTTAGTAAAATTTCAAACTGTTCAAGATTATGAGTTCCAAAAATTATATCAATAAAAGGAAATTTCTTTCTTAATTTTTCAGCGCGATTAGGTTGTTGCGTCATACAACCACCAACGGCAATAATAAGGTCCTTTCTTGCTTTTTTCAATTTTTTTAGCGCACCTATATTGCCTTCAGCCTTTTGCTCTGCGTTTTCTCTAATGCAACACGTATTAAAAACTATAACGTCAGCGTCTTGATAATTTTCAGCATTAACGTATCCAAGTCCTGATAATATCCCTGCTATTTTTTCCGACTCGTGAACGTTCATTTGGCAACCATAAGTATTTATAAAAAATTTCTTAGTTAAATTACACATAAAAATATAATATCTTATTTAACGAATTTTGTCAATTTATAAATTATATTTATAAAAATTTAGACGCTGTATATTAAAATTTTTTATTATCATACTATTTTTAATGAAAAAATGCCTTAGAATTACACTTTTAATCTTAGGAATATTCTCTGTTTTGACTTTTGGATTTTCTATTTATTGTTTCTCGTTAGGATTGGGTGCTAAAATTGACGAAAATAAACTTATTAACACCGAAAAAGGAATAACGTATTACGATACTTTTGGCGAAGAAATTCAAACAAAGCACGGCGATAGAAAGGTGACTAAAATAGAAGAAATACCTAAAACGTTAATAGACGCTTTTATATCAGTTGAAGATAGGCGATTTTATTCTCATAATGGCATTGACTTTAAGGGAATTCTAAGAGCAAGCGTAAATAACCTAAAGAGTTTCTCTTTTAAGCAAGGTGGCTCAACGATAACGCAACAACTCGTTAAAAACACACATTTAACGGGTGAAAAAACACTTAAAAGGAAAATTTTAGAATTTAAACTTGCGAAAAAAATTGAAAAAAAATACACGAAAGAAGAAATTTTGGAAAAATATCTAAATACTATTTATTTTGGCGAAAATTGCTACGGTATTACTAGCGCATCCAAGCATTATTTTGATAAAAAACCGAGCGAATTATCATTAAATGAAAGCGCCATGCTTGCAGGGATTATAAAAGCACCTACTACCTTTTCGCCAAATAAAAATATTGAACTTTGCAACAAAAGAAAAAACGTTGTCCTAAAGGCTATGCTAGAAACGGGATGTATTAGCGAGTTAGAATATAATTTGGCCATAAAAGAAGACGTTAAGATTGTAAAAAATAATGATTTTTTCGACTTTCTATATCTTGCCGAAAACGAAGTATTAACAATTTTGAATAATCAAAAAAATCTAAACTATCAAAAAATCAAGGTATATACAACCTTAAATCCATATATTCAACAAAGTGTCACACAAAATATTACGGAAAACTGTGATTACGATAAATCAGTAATCGTAACGGATAAATTCAACAATATTTTAGCGTATTATTCGTCGGCAGGCGAAATTAAACGTAATTTAGGTTCAACTATTAAACCACTTTTATGCTACGCCCCTGCAATAGAAGAAAACGTAGTTTTTTCGTGTAGCAAATTACTTGATGAAAAAACTGATTTCAACGGTTTTTCCCCGTCAAACTATAAAGACAAATATCGTGGCGAAATTTCCGTGAAAAAATCGTTAGAAGTTAGTTCAAACGTTTGCGCTGTAAAGTTATTAAATTATACGGGAATTGAAAAATGTATAGATTATGTTAAAAAAACCAGCATAGAATTTACAGAAAACGACCAAAACCTTTCAATTGCGTTAGGTTCAACAGAAAAAGGTGCAACTCTTAAGGAAATAGTTGCATCATATAACCTTTTCTTAAACGGCGGAGATATTTATAACATTTCTTGTATCAAAAAAATTGAAATTGAAGGAAAAAATATCGTTAGCGAAACAAAAAATAAAACTAATATATTCTCAAATTCTACCGTTGACGTAGTTAACGATATGTTAGGTAGCGTGGTAAAAACAGGAACGGCAAAAAAACTATCATTTTGTAACGCAAAAATATATGCAAAAACTGGAACTGCTGGAAATAAAAACGGAAATACCGACGCATATTGTATCTCATACAACCCAGAATACGTGGTTGGTGTTTGGCACGGAAAAGCCGAAGGTGTCACGATTGACAACAGCGTGACAGGTGGAAATCAACCTACTACTCTTGCCTATAACGTATGGCAAGATTTATATCACGTTAAAAATAATATTGATTTTGAATACTCATCAGTAGTTTATAAGGATATAGACAAAATGGAATATGAAGAAAACGGAAACGTAATTTTGTGCGACGATAACTGCCCTAATAGACTAAAGCAAACCGAAATATTTAAGGTTGATAATATTCCCACACAAAAATCAACGTATTTTTCAAATCCAAAATTAGAAAAACCCGAAATAACAGTAGATTGCAAAGGAATTTTATTTAGATTATGTCTAACAAAATACATTGATATAAGAATTTACAAGAAAAACAATAGCAGTAAAATACTTGTTTTTGATTCGAAATCTAATAAAAATCTAGAATTTTACGATTATGAAATTTTACCAAATGAAACGTATTTATATTCTTATATTCCCTATTTTGACGACGGTGAAAAGCAATTTTTTGGGCAAGAAAATTTAATAAGTCAAATAAAAACACCGACGATAAACGTCGGTGATGACTGGTGGCTAAATAATGATTAAAGTTCAATTTTCTCTATATTTAAGAAAACTTCGTCAATTAAACCGTCAACGTCTAAAACTGATTCAACCTTTATTACCTTTTCTAGACTTGGCTTAATTATGGGAAATTTAGGCAAGAAAACCGTGCAACAATCTTCGTATGGAAGAATTGAAGTTTCATAAGTATCGATTTTTCTAGCAACGTCAATTATATCGTTTTTATCGAACATTATAAGCGGTCTAAAAACCGGCATAGAAACAACTGAATTAGAAGAAGTTATACTTTCAACGGTCTGACTTGCTACTTGACCTAAATTTTCACCGGTTATAATCGCTTGCGAGCCTATTTGTTTTGATAATCTTTCAGCAATACGCATCATGAATCTACGCATTATAGTTATCATATATTCTTCAGGGCATTTTTCGTGAATTTCTTCTTGAATTTTAGTAATTGACGCAACGTATAAATTTATCCCACCGTTATACTCGCCTACTTTTTTGGTTAATTCAATCACCTTTTCTTTTGCAGCGCCACTAGTATATGGAAAACTATGAAAATGAAGACAATCTAACTTCATTCCCCTTTTACAAGTCAAATATCCGGCAACTGGGCTATCAATACCACCCGAAATTAAAAGCAAACCTTTACCGGACGAACCAACGGGCATTCCACTAATCGTGTGAACGACTTCGTTATATATAAAAGTTTTACCGTCTTCACGAATATCAACGTAAACTGAAAATGAAGGATTTTTTACGTCAACTTTTAAATTAGAATACTTTTCAAGTAATTTTCCACCTATTATCATTGAAGTTTCCATAGAATTTGGTGTAAAATTCTTGTCGGCTCTATTTGTTTCAACCTTAAACGTTCCACTACTATTTTTACATAGTTCTATTGATGCGTTTATAATTTCATTTAAATCGTTTGAAACAACGTAAGCCAAACTATAAGTATGTATTCCTGGGATTTTTTTAAGTTTTTCTTCTATAATTGATAAATCTTGAATATCAAAATCTTCAACCAAATACCTACTATGCATAGCAGTAAACGTATGCGGTATATTTTTTAGGGTTTTTTTAACGTTTTCCTTGAGCATTTTTTCAAAAAAGCCCCTGTTTTTACCTTTTAAATGTATTTCACAGTATCTAATAATTATTGCTTGTTTCATTTTTTCATAATTCCTTTTAGTCTTTTAGCAACTTCGTTTAATTTTTCAACCAATAATTCAGCGTCTGAAAAAGTGTTTTCGCTAGAAATACTAATTCTAATTACACCTTCCAAAACATTTGGCAAATACCCACAGTTTTCTATTACTCTACTAAATCTATTTCTAGATGAACACGCCGAACCATTACCTACTATTATCCCATAATTTTCAAGCGAGTGCATTATAACTTCGCCTTTAAGTCCTACGGCAGATACGGTCAGAATATACGGACTTGAATTGTTTGACGAAATAATTTCAAAAAGTTCTCTATTAAGATTATTTATTATAAAATCTTTGATTTGATTAGCCTTGATATAATTTTCTTGTAAATTTTTATAGTGAATATCACCACTATATTCAAAAACCTTAATTCCAAAAATATTCTCAGTCCCACTTCTATACCCGTTTTCTTGTCCACCACCGAAAATAATAGGATTAACGTTTAATTTTTTCTTTTTTATAAGCGCCCCCGTACCTTTAAGAGCGTTAATCTTGTGTGCGCTTATTGAATAAAGGTCTATACTCTTTGAAAAAACAAAAGGAATTTTCCCATAAGCCTGAACACCGTCCGAATGAAAAATTAAATAAGGATTTATCTTTTTTAATTGTTCGGCAATAAAACTTATATCATTAATCGCACCCGTTTCATTATTAACGTGAACAATACTAACAAAATCAATTTTATTATTTTTAACTATTCTTATAAGTTCTTCCACGTTTACTGAGCCGTCACTATTTAAAGAACAAAAATAAACTTCGTTATTTCTATTTTTTAATTCTAAAAAACTCTTGTAAACGGCTGAATGTTCACCGCTAGAAGTTAGATAAGAGCCTTTTTTCATACTGCCAAAGATTGCTTGGTTATCACTTTCCGAGCCACAAGAAGTAAATACAACTTCATATTCGGCACTAGATAAGCCTAAATTTCTTAAAATACTATCTTTAGCAGTTTTTATTTCTTTTAAGTTATCAACGCCTTTTTGGTATAACGCCGATGGATTATAAAATCTTTCACTATTAAATACGCTAGCCTTATTAATTGCTATTTCATAAGGCTTTGTAGTTGCCGCATTATCAAAATAAATCATTTCTTTAGTTCCTCATCAATAGCGTAGCAATTTATATAATTTTTCATATTTTTAATTAGTTCAACACTTGCTTCTAATATTAGAATTTTCTTTTGCGAATTATGATTTATGAAAACATATATAAATCTATTATTTAAATTAGGCGTTTTGTTTGGTGTTAAATATATTTCCTTTACGTCGGGCGTGTTCTTATATCTATAATAACTATCACTACCGTAAACGCCTATTCTTTCAATTCTTTTAACGTCAATTTCAAGCAAATTTATTCTTTTAGAATTTTTTATAACTTTAGAAAATGATAAACTGTTATTTACCAAAATATAATCGAATTCTACGCAAAAGTTATTGCTTAATTTGATAAAAATAATTGTACATAAAACGAACAACAACGAAGGTAAAAAAGCAATAATTAGCTTAATAATTAAACCATCAGCAGCAAAATCAATGGTAAAAAAGTTTATAATAAACCACAATATTGAAGTAATCGATGATATAACAGCAAGACTTTTAAATATGGTATGTGCTGTTTTTTGATTATTAAAATTAGCGTTTATTACAGTTTCTTCGTAAAAAATATCTCTCATATTATCTCATAGTCACGATAGTGACACCATTTTCCCCTTCTCCATATTTACCACGTCTAAATTCTTTGACGTTTTTATTATTTTTCAAATATTCTCTTATTGCCTTAAGCAACACACCTTCGCCTACTCCGTGTATAATTTTAACTTCAGAAAGATTATTAACCACGGCGCTATCAATAAAACACTCAACTTCCGTAAGCGCTTCAAGCGACGTTTTTCCAACGACGTTAATTTCAAGTAAAGGAGTACTTGTAGAAAACTCTCTTTTAATCCTTACGACGTTTTTCTTCTCTTCTTTTTCTTCTAGAACGTTAAATAAATCCGTAATCTTAACTACTGATTTTATTCCGCCTATCATAATTTCGGCTTCAGAATTGTTTTTCTTTAATGCCGAAATCTTTGCATATGCATCTAGTGATTTTACGTACACTTTGGCTCCAACCTTTATTTGAGAAGGGTTTGGCTTTTTGAGTTCATATGGAAGTAAAGTTTCATTAACGTCAAAGTATCTACTATTTTTTAGTCGATTTTTAAGTTCGTTAGCCTTAAAAACGTCTCTAGTTTCTAGTTCGGCTCTTTTTAAAATAGATTTTAATTCGTCGATAATTTCTTCAGCTTCAGAAAGTTTATCAGCAACTATTCGCTTGGTCTCTTGTCTAGCGTTATAACTGATTTTTTCCTTTTCTTTAACGATTTTGTCTTTTTCAATTTGAATTTGCGATAAATATTCTTGTTGCTCGCTTTTTAATTTTGCAGTTTCTTCGGCAAGCCTAGAATATTCTTGTCTACTTTCTTCGGCTTTTTTAAGTACGTTTTCAAAATTAATTTTATCATTTGATAAAAAAGATTTAGCGTTTTCAATAATATTATCTTCAAGCCCTAGAGATTTTGCAATATCCAAAGCGTTTGAACTACCCGGAATACCAATATTTAACTTATAAAGCGGTTTTAAGGTTTTTTGGCAAAACTCCATTGAAGAATTTATAATGCCATATTCGTTCATTGCAAATTCTTTAAGTTTAGAATAGTGCGTAGTTATTATTCCGTAGCATCTTTTGTCTAAAAGTTTTTTAATTATCGCTAAAGCAAGCGCACTACCTTCTTCAGGGTCGGTACCAGCACCTAATTCGTCTATTAAAACCAAACTTTTATCGTCAATATTTTTTATTATATCAATGATATTTTTTAGATGCGACGAAAAAGTAGAAAGACTTTGTTCGATACTTTGCTCGTCACCAATATCAGAATACACACCATTAAATACTGAAACGTTCGAGCCGTCGTCAGCAGGAATAAAAAGTCCACACATAGACATAAGCGCAAAAAGTCCGGTTAATTTTAGCGTTACGGTTTTTCCACCCGTATTAGGACCACTTAAAAGAAGAAAATTATAATCACGACCTAGCGTTAGCGAAACTGGAACGACCTTTTGCTTATCAATAAGTGGATGTCTTCCCCTTTTTATATCAACAATTCCGTCTTCGTTAAGAATGGGTTTAGTGCATTTATTAGTAAAAGCATATTGCGCCCTTGCATAATAACCATCAATTTCTACTAAATTATCATAATTATATCTAATTGCATTACTAATCCCAGCAACCTTAATAGATAATTCACGAAGAATATTATAAATTTCGTCTTGCTCGTCAAGATATGCTTTCTTTAGGTCGTTGTTTGCTTCAATTACATCTTCAGGCTCAATAAATACCGTCGCACCAGACGAAGACTGGTCGTGAATAAACCCTTTAACTTGGCTTCTAAATTCGCTTTTAACAGGAATAACGTATCTTCCTTGTCTCATTGTCACAACAGCATCTTGAAGTCCCGTTAATGCGTTTCTTCTAATATAGGAATTTAATCTATTTCTAATTTTTGCGTTTATATCCCTAATGCTTTTTCTTATAGAATATAACCTTGGCGACGCATTGTCGTCAACTTCTTCGGGCGAAACGATTTTAGAACTAATTTCACTTTCAATATCAAAGTAAATCATTAGTCTAGTTGCAATTTCTTTGATAAAAACTATACTTTCGTCATTAACACTTTTAATAGAATTAACTAGTAATCTTGCACTTTTAAGATTATCTCTAATTTTTAGTAATTCACCGTTATTTAAAACGCCACCTTTATCCACACGTTCAAGTTGTGAAGAAACGTCTTCACAATAGAAAATACCACCTAAACTATACTGGTATAAAAGTTTATACGCTTCTTCCGTTTTATCGAGAAAAAGTTTTGCCTGACCTAAATTCGATAACGGCGTAAACGAAAGCGTTTCCGTCTTGGTTTTATCAAGAACGGAAAAGCCAACGAGTTCCATTAATATTTTATCAAATTCAAGTGATTTAACGGTTTTTGTCGATATCATTTATTTATATTATCTAAGTTCAGCGCCAACTTTTTCTTTTAAAGCCGTCAAAATATTTTTAACGACTTCGTCAATTTCTTCAACACCAAGAGTTCTTTCAATAGAAACGAAAAGCATATTAAAAGCAACGCTTTTCTTTCCCTTTTCTACTTGGTCGCCACGATAAATATCGAAAAGTTTAATCTTACTTAAGAATTCTCCTGCATTGTCAATAACAACGTTTTCAATATCCGCCCAAGACACGCTTTCATCAACAGTCACTGCAAGGTCACGTTCAATTGTAGGATATTTTGAAATTGTCTTAAATACGATTTTGTCGTTAAAATGTTTAGAAAGTAAATCGTAGTTTAGTTCACAAGCGTAAACCGGTTTATCAATGCCTATTCTTTCCAAAACTTCAGGATTAATTTGTCCAAAATTACCAACAAGTTCACCGTCAAGGTATAAGTCAGCACCACGTGTTGGATGTAAATAGCCTAGTTTAGACCTTACGTAATTAACCTTTGCACCGTTTGCAAAATTGTTTATTAATCCTTCGACTACGCCTTTAAGCGAATAAAAATCTTCTTCAGCGCCGAAAACTGCAAAACTTAGTTTTTGCGTTTCATTTGGTAATTGCTCGTAATTTTCGTCAGTTGGATTATAAACTTTTGCAAGTTCAAATATTCTACCTTCATTATTTTTACGATTTAAGTTAAACGCTACGGTTTTAATTATGGATGGAATTAACGTCGTTCTCATAATAGCCGTATCTTCACTAAGTGGGTTTAATAGTTTAACGAATTTGTGTTCGGGTAAATTTTTGTCAATGCCAAACGTTTCATAATCTTTTTCATTTACGAACGAATAGGTAATGATTTCGTTAAAACCGAAAGAAGTCATAATAGACTTTATATCGTCGATTTTTCTTTGCTGAGTATTTTTTCCACCGTTGGTAATTGCCGATGTTGCAAGAAGAGTAGATTTAATATGGTCATATCCGTATTCTCTAATAATTTCTTCAGCAATATCAGGATAATCTTCAACGTCTTCTCTAAACAAAGGAACTGTAATTTCAACGTCGTCACCGTTTAATTTAACGCCAAATTCTAATTTTTCTAAAATTTCTTTAATATACGAAGGCGAAATCTCAATACCTAAAACACCGTTAATCTTTGAAATTTTAGTATTGATAACCTTTAATTTTGGCTCTTTATCAATTAAATCGTATTGGTCAATGGCAATTTTTCCGCACTTAAGCGTGTTAATAAGGTTTAATGCTCTTTTCAAGCCTAAATCAACGGATAAATAATCAACGCCCTTTTCAAATCTAGAAGAAGAATCACTTCTTTGACCAAGCGCCTTAGACGTCTTTCTAACGTTATCTCTAGAAAATTTAGCCGATTCAAAAACAACGTCACGAGTTGTAGATTTAATTTCACTATTAAGTCCACCCATTATGCCTGCTAACGCTACCGGTTTTTCACTATCGCATATAACTAAATGATTGCCGTTTAGACTAAACTCACTCTCGTCTAAAGTAATAATTTTTTCGCCTTCGCTTGCTCTTCTAACGTTAATTGCGTTTCCTTTTAAATCGGCAAGGTCAAAAGCGTGCATAGGTTGTCCGATTTCTAATAATACGAAGTTGGTTATGTCAACGATATTATTAATTGAATTAAGTCCCATTGAGAATAATCTTTTCTTAATCCACGCTGGAGATTCTTCAATAACCACGTCTTTAACCAAGCAAGCCTTATATCTTTGACATAAGTCAAAAGCGTTATTTTCTACTTTTACCGTATTTTTTGTTGAAACGTTTTCGTCGGCAACGAAACTAAAATCTGGCATTTTTAGTGGCTTATCTAAAACAACGGCAACTTCTCTTGCTAAACCCAAAATCGACTGACAATCAGGGCGATTTGCGGTGACGTTTATGTCAAACACAACGTCTTCTATACCCAACAAATTCTTAACTTCTTCGCCGAGTGGAAAGTCTTTTTCTAAAATCAAAATACCGTTTATTGACGCACCCTTATAAAAGTTGTCGTTAATACCGAGTTCTTCCCCACTACAAAACATTCCGAAAGATGGAAGTCCACGAAGTTCGCCGTTAAATATCCTTTCCCCGTTATTTAAGGTTGCGCCATCTACGGCTACTGGAACTACGTCGCCTACTTTAATGTTTTTAGCCGACGTTATAATTTGAAGTTCACCGTATTTTCCTGCATCAACTTTGGTGACTGAAAGTTTGTCAGCGTTTGGATGTTGGTCTATTGACAAAATTTTACAAGTGACGATTTTATCAATATTCTTACCAACGAATATTTTTTCTTCTACTTCAAATCCGCAAGAAAAAAGTTTTCTTTCAAGTTCTTCTACACTGCAATCTATATCTACGTAATCTTTAAGCCAAGATAATGGTAATTTCATTGTTCTATCTCCTGTTAAATTGTTTTAAGAAGTTAACGTTATTTTCAAATAGCGTTCTAATATCCGATATACCGTATTTTATCATAGTAATACGTTCAATACCTAGACCAAACGCCAAACCTTGATATACGCTAGAATCTATACCACTCATTTCAAGCACACGCTTATTTACAACACCTGCACCAAGTATTTCAATCCAGCCAGTTCCCTTACACAAACTACAACCTTTTCCGTGACATTTACAGCAAGTCACGTCAACTTCTACGCTCGGTTCAGTAAACGGAAAATATGAAGGTCTAAATCTCGTTTTAGTTTCCGGCTCGAAAATCACCTTAACAAATTCATCAAGTAAACCTTTTAAGTCACAAAGCGAAACACCTTTATCAATTACCAAGCCTTCAATTTGATGGAACATAGGCGAGTGTGATGCATCGTCGTCAGCCCTATAAACCCTACCTGGACTCAAAATTTTAATTGGTGGTTGTTTTCTCTCCATCGTCCTAACTTGTCCTGGAGAAGTATGTGGACGAAGAAGTACGTTTTCACTTATGTAAAACGTATCTTGCATATCTCTTGCGGGGTGGTCTTTAGGAATATTAAGCGCTTGGAAACAATAATAATCGTTGTCAATTTCAGGTCCTTCAAAAATTTCAAAGCCCATTCCCGTAAACGCATCTATAATCTTATTTTTGACGACGTTTAGCGGATGAATATTGCCCACGACGTTTTCTTTGCCTGGAAGCGTAATATCAAGACTTTCCCTAACGTATTTTTCTTCTAGTTCTTTCTTTTTAAGTTCAACTTCCTTTTTCTCAATAATAAGCGAAACTTCTTCTTTAAGGTCGTTTACCATTTTTCCGAAGTTGGCTCTATCTTGTGGAGCAACGTCCTTCATACCACGTAGAAGCGCCGTAATTTCGCCGTTTTTACCAACGTATTTTACCTTTACGTCAACAAGATTTTTAATAGAATCCGTTGCCGAAATTTCTTGCTCCGCCATTTTTTTAATTTGTAAAAATTTTTCCTGCATAATTTCCTCCAATAAAAATAAAAAATCGCCCTAAAACATAGGGCGACTATATAAGCGCTGTACCACCTAAATTCATACGCTAAATAAGCGTATCTCATTATCCGTTAACGGGGATTAACCGACGAAACCTACTAGTATTTTCGGAAACGCAACTCCAAAGTGAATAATACGCCAAACTTGTTAAAAAACCTTTCAGCCTATGAGTTTTTCTCTCTTGAACCGTTATATAGCGCATCTGTCTTTATCAACGTTTTTAAACATTATAATTATATTTAAACTTTTTGTCAAGAGTTTATCCTATAAACGAGCAATCGTTATTTGCTAAATATACCACTATTTAAATAAATTTCTGGAACTTTTCCCACAATAACGTATTCAGAAAGCAAAACCTTGGTTAACGTTTCAATTTCTCTACTACTAAACGGGTATTCTATATTAATTTTACAAAAAACGCTAGCGTAAATGGAATGAAGAGTTTGATTTATTCCACACGCCGTAAAATCACTAGTAAATGAACAATTTATACTTGATATTGTGACTAATTTTAGGTTAACACATTTTCCAAGTCCGCTGAGCATTCCAATCCCTGAAAACGTTAGCCAAGGAATAGGAACGCCGTTTTTAATTTTTTGATTTAATCCATTTGAAGTTTTATCTACTATCAATCTAGATATTTCATTTACTTTAATCCAGTTAGCACTTATCAAAACAATATCATTCGACTGGTTTTTTTCAACTTTTACCAAGTCGGAATATGTAAAATTTTCTATAGTCACGTCCAAAATAGCGTCATTTACCGACGACGTTGCGTAGGAATTACAATAATCTTCGCATATATCTAAAACGTTTTTTGCAATAAAATATCTATTATATAAAAAAATAAGCGCAATTAAAAAAAACGCAATAAAAATCTTTTTTGACTTTCCTTTACGTTTTTTCTTTTTATAAAAATAATCTTCACAAACTTCTATCATACGATAGTTTATTCAATTTTAATTTCTTTTAGACTTTGACTTAAAAATTAGCGAGAAAAAATATCCAAAAACAATCGCCGAAGCAATTCCCATTCCAGCAGCATTAATTCCACCGGTAATTGCCTTAAAAAGACTAATTTTTGCGCCTTTTTTAGCACCGTTAGCGAGTAAATAACCAAATCCACAAATAGGCACCGTTGCACCAGCGCCGGCAAAATCAACTATATATTGATACACTCCAACCGTTTCAAGAAAAACCCCCGCAAGCAAGAAATAAACCAAAATTTTACCAGCAGTAATTTTTGTGTAATTAATTAAAAGTTGTGCAATAGTGCATATTGCGCCACCAACGAAAAACACCTTCAAAAACATAAAAAATATTTCTAAAATCATCAGCATTCCACCCCAACTGCGTGCGCTATACCCGGTATACTTTCGCCTTGTTGTACTGAAAGCGAAGAAAGTAGCGCCCCAGTTGCAACAAGAAGTATTCGTTTTAATTTTCTTTCTCTAAGCCTACTAAATAGGTAAGAAGAAAATACCACGGCACTACATCCAGCGCCACTTCCACCTTGATATTCTTGCTCGCAAATATTGTAAATAAGTTCGCCACAATCAACGTGTTGTTTTTCTATATCAATCCCCTTTTCCCACAGTAAATCTTTAACAATTCTCGTTCCTAATATTCCCAAATCCCCAGTCACAATTAAGTCATAGTAAGACGCTGGCTTATCAATATCTTTTAAGTGTGTATAAATCGTATCAAACGCTGCAGGCGCCATTGCAGCGCCCATATTGTTAGCATCAATTACACCATAGTCGACTATTCTGCCTATTGTTGAACAAAATATACTAGGACCTTCACCAACACTTGATAAAACGCACGCACCAGCCCCCGTCACCGTCCATTGCGCCTGTGGTGGTCTAGTTGAACCTAATTCCAAAGGATATCTATATTGTCTTTCTGCCGAAGAAAAATGACTGCTTGCGCTACAAACTACTTTATTTAGATATCCACCGTCTATGAGCGTTGCGCCAAGCGATAAACTTTCAGCAAAACTAGCGCAAGCATTGTAAACGCCAAGATAACCCACGTTAAAATTTCTAACGGCAAAAGTCGACGCAATAATTTGGTCAAGTAAATCCCCTGAAATAATTGTGTCTATTTTTTTATCGTCTAATTTGTTTATAGCCGTATTAATCGCAGTATAAAGTATTTTTGTTTCGGCTTTTTCAAAAGTATCTTCGCCAAACATATCGTCATTTAATTTTACGTCGACGAATTTACCTATACTTCCACAACTTTCCTTTGGTCCAACTACTGATGAAGTCGCTATAATTTTAGGTTTATTCTTAAAAAAAATAGTTCTCATAATAATACTAAAAAATCCTATATCCCACGAAATAAAGTAGCCCAACAATTACGCTTGAAACCACGCCGAAAACTATAATAGGACCGGCAATAATGAACATTTTTGCAGCCACACCGTAAACGAAACCTTCCGTCTTAAACTCTATTGCTGGTGAAACGACTGAATTTGCAAAACCCGTTATCGGAACGATAGAGCCACCACCTGCAAATTTTCCTATTCTATCATAAACTCCAAGTCCCGTTAGTAGCGCCCCTAAAAATATTAACACCATGGAAACGTACGCTGATAATTCATCCCCAGAAAGCCCCAAAACTAGTTCAAAAACATATCTAATTCCTTGACCTATACTGCATATTAAACCACCAACCCAAAATGCTCTAAAAAGAGAACGTTTTTCATTTGTTTTTGGCGAAACAGATTTTACGTATTCTAAATAATTATCGTTTATAAAATTATCTTTGTGTTTCATTTTTATTTTCCTTTTTTATAAAATCTCCTACAAACGTTTCTCTTTCATCTGAATTTTTTAGATATTCAAATTCTTTTTGATTTCGCATAGCAAAAGTATACCCAAAACCTATTTATATATACTTTAAAAAAGAAAAAGGCTAAAACTTTAGCCTTAATTTATCTAATATTTTACTTTCAAGTCTACTTATTTGAACTTGCGAAACACCTAAACTCTTAGCAACTTCGCCCTGTGTCTTATCTCTAAAGTATCTTAAAATTACAATTTTTCTCTCCCTATCGTTTAATGCGCTAATAATATTTCTAAGATGTATTTTATCAACAATTTTTTCCTCAGTATCGCCTACCGATATTTTATCAATTAAATTTGGTGCGTCTTCTTCGTCGTCAAATTTATCGTAAATTGAAAGTGGCAATTTAGCGCTATCAAGCGCAAGTGTCACGTCTTCTTCGGAAACGTTAAATTTATTTGCAATATATTCTAGTGTCGGAGAATTGATATTTTCGGAAGTATATACATCAATAAATTTATTGATTTTATTTGCTAAAATCTTTAGTGAGCGAGATACCTTAATTGCGCCGTTATCTCTCATATATCTTTTTATCTCGCCAATAATCATAGGAACCGAATATGTTGAAAATTTTACGCTAAAAGATTCGTCAAAATTTTTAATAGACTTTAAAAACCCTATGCAAGCAATTTGATACAAATCGTCGTAATCAATTCCTTTTCCCTTAAACCTATTTATTATACTTTTAATAAGCGGAGAATTATTTACAACTAATTGTTCTTTAGCAAATTCATCACCGTTTTTGGCTTTTCTTATGTAATCAAGCGTTAATTCCTGACTAATCATACTTCTGTTGATATCGGCGATAAATTTTTTACCATATAAATTTTAGTGCCTTGACCTTTTCTAGACTCAACGTTAACGCTCGTCATAAAACTTTTCATAATCGTAAAGCCCATACCAGAACGTTCTTCTTCTAGTTTTGTCGTAAAAAAAGGTTCTTGCGCTTTTTCAAGATTTTCGATACCGATACCCTTATCGAAAATATTTATATGTAAACAATTATCTATTATTTGACATTCCATTGTTATTTCACCAACGTTGTCGGGATATGCGTGTACGATAGAATTAGTGACGGCTTCGCTCACTGCTGTTTTTATATCAGACAAGTCCGCTACGCTAGGATTAAGTTGAAGCGCAAACAAACCTGCAACTGAACGAGCAAAACCTTCGTTTTGTGAAAGCGATAAAAAAGTTAATTTTATTTTATTATCCATATTTTCTCCTTAAATTTTAGGCATTATTGAGTATATGCCGGATAGATTTAACACCTTTTCCGCCGCTAAACTTGCTCCGGATATGTACGACGGAATATTGAAATTTTTTAATTTCTTATATCTTCCTATCAAAAGTCCTATTCCCGTACTGTCCATAAAAGAAAGTCCTGATAAGTCGAAAATTACCTTCTCAATATTATAGTTATCACTAATAACTTTATCTAGTAAAACTCTAGCCTTTGAGGCGCTACACTCGTCAAGTTCACCTGAAACGTAGACGACTAAAGACGAACTGTTTTTTTTATACTTAATTTCCATAAATGCTCCTAAAATTTCGTTAAAAGAAATATAGCATAAAGCGCAAAAAGTAAATTGTCGTTAATAGTAAAATCCTAATTTTATTTGTCGAAAAAAATTTTTTAATAAAATTTGAAAAAAAAGCTTTTTTTTGTTGACAATTTTTCCTTTTTATTATAAGATAAATAGGCGTCGTGAGTTAACGGGGTGTAGCGCAGTTGGTAGCGCACGTGGTTTGGGACCATGGGGTCGGGAGTTCGAGTCTCTTCACCCCGACCAATTTTTCACTCACCGCACAGGGGCCTTTAGCTCAGTAGGTTAGAGCGGTCGGCTCATAACCGATTGGTCCGCGGTTCGAGTCCGTGAAGGCCCACCATAAACTTAATAATTTGGCCCGGTAGTACAGTTGGTTAGTACGCCAGCCTGTCACGCTGGAGGTCGAGGGTTCGAGCCCCTTCCGGGTCGCCAAATAAAAATAAAATGCTTGCGGTTTGCAAGCATTTAAAAAATATATAAATATGCCTCGGTAGCTCAGTCGGTAGAGCAAGGGACTGAAAATCCCTGTGTCGGTGGTTCGATTCCGCCCCGAGGCACCAAACCTACACCCTAACGCTGGTGTAGCTCAACTGGCAGAGCAGCTGATTTGTAATCAGCAGGTTGCGGGTTCGATTCCAGTCACCAGCTCCAAACCATTAATATTATACGGAAGGGTTCCCGAGTGGCCAAAGGGAACAGACTGTAAATCTGTCGTCAGCGACTTCGGTGGTTCGAATCCACCTCCTTCCACCAAGAAAGGTTGTCTTT
>JAZQWW010000097.1:0-10997 GCA_045632585.1 Christensenellaceae bacterium | reverse complement strand
AAAAAACACTTAAACGTTCAAAGTGACGATTCGGTTAGTATTTCACTTCCTATAGAAAAACCCGTTTTTGCAAAATGTGTAATTTTAGCGTTGAACTCGCTTGGCGTAAAAAAGGACTGGGAAAAAAAGCATATTGACATTGCCTTTGAACTAACTAAAAATCAAACGGGTAAAAAAATAAATCTTCCTTTTGGGGTAATCGTGTTTAAGGAAGACGAAAATTTGGTTTTTCAAAAAGAAACTACTACTCAAAACATAGTTATCCCCTTTTCTACTAACGACTTTGAGTTTTTAGGAAAAAACTATAAAATAACTAGCCTATCCGTAGTGCCAAAAGACTTAAAAGACGGTTTTTATCTTGACCTTGATAAAATTCCAAGTGGCGCAGTTATTAGAAACAAACTTGACGGCGACGTTTTTAAGGTGGTTAACGGAAAAACAAAAAACTTAAGCGATTTTCTTTTAGAAAAAAAAGTACCGCTTAGAAATCGTGAAAAAATTCCACTAATTGCAAAAGAAAGCGTGGTGTACGCCATATTCGGACTTGCCGTTTCAGAACAAACCAAAATTGACGATAAAACAAAAAATATAATAAAAATAAACTAAAGAGTGATTATTATGGACAAAAGCAATTACAACGTTATTTTAACTGAAGAACAAATTGAAAATAGAGTTAGCGAATTAGCAAAGCAAATTTCTAAAGATTACGAAGGCAAAACCCCCGTAATAATTTGTATGCTAAAAGGCGCAGTTTATTTCTTCTCGGACCTATCTAAAAAGATTACCACGCCTATAATGATAGAATTTGCAAGGCTATCTAGTTATAAAAGTGGAACTTGTGGTGGTGAAATGGAACTAATTTCAAACATCACGGCAGACATTACTAATAAAGACGTTATAATCGTTGAAGATATCGTTGACAGCGGAAAAACGCTAGCATATTTCATTAAATTATTACAAAAGAAAAATCCAGCGTCCATTAAAATTTGCGCCTTTTTAGACAAGCAAGAACGCCGTGAAGTTGATATCAAAGTTGATTACGTCGGCTTTGATATTGATTGTGGTTTCGTAATAGGCTACGGACTTGACTATGCTGAAAAGTATAGAGAATGGCCGTTTTTAGCAGAAGTTATAGACCCATCTAAAGCGTAAAAACAAACGAACTTAAAACTAACGCCACCGAATTTTCGGTGGCGTTTTTATTTTAATCTAAATCGATTAACGTTGATGCCATAACGGCTTTTATGGTGTGCATACGGTTTTCGGCTTCGTCAAACACGATTGACGCTGGGGATTCAAAAACTTCGTTTGTCACTTCAATACCGTCAAGACCAAACTTGTCGTAAATTTCTTTTCCTATCGTTGTGTTTAAGTCGTGAAAAGACGGCAAACAATGCATAAATTTCGCCCCGTCGTTTGCGTTTGCCATAATCTTTGCATTTACTTGGTAAGGAAGTAATTCTTTAATTCTTTGTTCCCAAACTTCTTCAGGCTCGCCCATAGAAACCCAAATATCGGTATAAATTACGTCGGCGTTCTTCGTTGCTTTAATAGGGTCCGTTTCAAACTCTAATATTGCGCCCGTCTCTTTTGCAATTTTTTTGCAAGTATCAATTAGTTCTTTATTTGGAAAATATTTTTCGCTAGTGCAAGCCACAAAATGCATACCCATTTTAGCACAGCCAACCATAAGCGAATTTCCCATATTAAACCTTGCGTCACCCATATAAACGAACTTAATACCTTTTAGCGAACCAAAATGCTCTTTAATCGTCATAAAGTCTGCTAAAATTTGCGTGGGGTGAAATTCGTTAGTTAGCCCGTTCCAAACGGGAACGCCTGCGTACTTTGCTAAATCTTCAACGATTTCTTGTCCGTAGCCACGGTATTCTATACCGTCGAACATTCTACCTAAAACTCTTGCAGTATCGGCTAAACTTTCCTTTTTGCCCATTTGCGAACTTTTTGGGTCAAGATAAACTGCGCTCATACCAAGGTCGCTCGCCGCAACTTCAAAGGCGCAACGGGTTCTAGTTGAAGTCTTTTCAAAAAGTAGCGCTATATTTTTACCTTCGCAAAGCCTATGCGAAACGCCATTCTTTTTCTTTTGCTTAAAATCTATTGCTAAATTTATTAAGTAGTCTATTTCTTCGGGGCTGTAGTCTAGCAGTTTTAAAAAATTTCTATTTTTTAAGTTCATTTTTCTTTTCCTTTGGTTTATTTTATTTTCTTAAAGTTGCCTATCGTTTCGCTTATTGGGTCAATGGTAGTAAAAGTACCGTCGTATTTTTTAAGTATTATCTTAAAATCAACTATTTGATGCTTATTAACGATACAAATAAGCATATCCTTTTCCTTATGCGAAAAACTTCCCTGCGCTTTCATTCTAGTTGCCGTATGCTTTAATTTTTCTATAATTTCTTTTTCTATTTCGTCGGCGTGTTCCGTGACGATTGTAAATCTGTACGCTAAAACGTAGCCCTTAAGTATATAGTTTCCAACGAAACTTGCTATAAAACAATAAATTACACATAGGCAAACGGGCTTATAATTATAAGTCATTACGCCGTTTACTTCCGTTCCGTAAACAAAGAAAGAAATTAAGGCAACTACTGCGTTTATCGAAAAGGTTATCCAAAAATAATTAAGGTCGGGTTTTTTCTTGCTTACGTATTTTGATATTATATCACTACCACCCGTTGATGCGTTTGCTCTAAAGCAAATACCGTAAATAAATCCACTTATAAGTCCTGCTATTAAGCACGGAAAAACCGTATCAACGTTTCCTGCGTCGTACACGAACGAAGATATATCAACGTTTTGAAGTATTAAATAAAAAATCGAGTACGCTAACGAAAACGCCAAGGTTTTAAGCGCAAAATCTTTATTGACGCAAAAATATGCCAAAACACAAAGTGGAACGTTGATTATAAGCGAGAAATAACCGATACTGAACCCTAATTTATATTGAACCATTGTCGCAATACCGTTAAGCCCTGCCGGCGCAAATTTATTCGGCACTATAAATAATGCGTACGAAAGCGCTAGCACGAACGCCAAAACGAGTATTTTTATGTAGTTTATCACGTTGCTTTTTTTAGACATTTTCATTCGTTCCTTTAATAAATTTTTCTATTAAATCAATAAGTTCGATTTTCCCTATATTTTTTTCGGCGGAAGTAGCCGTTATGTCCGAAATTCCAACCTTAAGTTTAGACGCTATATCCATTAGTCTTGGCTTAATTTTGGTTTTAGCAATTTTATCGGCTTTAGTTGCAACTATTATAAACGGAAGTCTATAGTGATACAAAAAGTTTACCATCATCATATCGTCTTCGGTTGGGTCATGACGAATATCGACAAGTTGAATAATAAGGTCAATCTTTCCCGAAAGTAAAAAGTCTTGCATTAACTTGCCCCACTTTTCCTTTTCGCCCTTAGGCGCTTTGGCAAAGCCGTATCCCGGCAAGTCACATAAAACGAACTCACCGAAATCAAAGTAATTTATTAGCCTAGTTCTACCCGGTGTCACCGAAGTTCTTGCAAGTTTCTTTTGCCCCGCAAGCATATTTATAACCGAACTTTTCCCAACGTTTGATTTGCCCGAAATTGCAATTATAGGCTTGTCTATATTCAAAATCTTGCTAGACTCGGCAACGCTAGTTATAAATTTTGCATTTTTTATAATCATTTGTTTAAAATTTTATAGCACTCTCAAACACCTTATCTGCGCTTTCAACGGCTATAAAGTTTATCTCCTTTCTAATTTCTTCGGGAATATCCACGATATCTTTTTGGTTTGCTAGCGGAATTATAACGTCTTTTATGCCTTGCCTATACGCTGCAAGCGCCTTTTCTTTAAGCCCACCGATTGCTAGAACTTTACCCCTTAAAGTGATTTCACCCGTCATAGCAACGCTATTTTTTACAGGTTTTCCCGTTAGCGCTGAAAGTATCGCAGTCGCCATAGTTATTCCCGCCGAAGGTCCGTCTTTCGGCGTTGCGCCTTCGGGAACGTGAATATGAATATCTTTAGTCTTAAAAAGTTCTTCGTCTATTTGATATTTTTCAGCGTTTGCGTGGATATAACTTATTGCGGCACGAGCAGACTCTTTCATAACGTCGCCAAGTTTACCCGTTAATACTATTTCGCCCTTTCCACCGAACAAACATACTTCTATTGCGAGCGTAGTACCACCTACTGCCGTCCAAGCAAGCCCCGTTGCCGTACCTATTTCGTCTTTTTCTAAGGCCTTTTCTTTTAGGATTTTTCTAATGCCTAAAAGTTCGCTTAAATCTTCCGGCTTTACCGTTTGCTTTCTGGTATTTTCGTGTTCAGCGAATTTTACGGCGATTTTTCTAACAACGCTACCTATTTCACGCTCTAAATTTCTAACGCCGGCTTCCATAGTGTAGCCTTCTATAATTTCTTTAATAGCGCTATCCGTTATAGCAATCTTGTTTGCCTTTAAGCCGTTTTGCTTTACCTGTTTAGGAATAAGATATTTTTTTGCTATTTGAAGTTTTTCTTCGTTGGTGTAGCCGTTAATTTCAATTACTTCCATTCTGTCTAAAAGTGGGTGTGGAATAGTTTCTATACTATTCGCCGTCGTAATAAACATAACTTTAGATAAGTCTAACGGAACTTCTAAATATCTATCTCTAAAGGTAGCGTTTTGTTCTGGGTCTAACACTTCTAGAAGTGCGCTGGAAGGGTCGCCGTGTATGTCGCTTGAAAGTTTATCAATCTCGTCAAGCAAGAACACGGGGTTCATTGAACCTGCGCCTTTTATTCCAGCAACGATACGTCCCGGCATAGCCCCAACGTAAGTTTTTCTATGTCCCCTAATTTCCGCTTCGTCTTTAACGCCACCTAAACTCATACGCACGAATTTTCTATTCAATGCTCTTGCAATAGAAGTTGCTATTGAAGTTTTACCAACCCCCGGTGGGCCTACGAAACATAAAATAGGTCCTTTAAGTTGTTTGGTTAGTTTTAGTACGGCAAGATATTCTACTATCCTTTGCTTTACCTTTTCAAGCCCAAAATGGTCTTTATCAAGAACTGCCCTAGCATCTAAAAGATTTTCCGTATCCACCGTGTAATCGTTAAACGGCAAATCTAAAATCCAGTCTAGATAATTTAAAATTATTGAGTAGTCGGGCGAAGACGGATTAATTTTTTGTAGCCTTTGAATTTCTTTTAAGGCTTTTTCTTCTATTTCTTTAGGAAGTTTTTTGTCTTTTATTTTATTAGTTAAAACGTCTACGTCGTTTTGGTCTTCGCCAAGTTCAGAATGAATTGCTTTAAGTTGCTCTCTTAAATAGAACTCTTTTTGGCTTTTATCAATACTTGACTTAACCTTGCCCGTAATCTTTTTTTCTAGTTTTAATAGTTCGGTTTCCTTAACGAAAATATCCGTAAACTCTTTTAATCTTTCTTCAGTATCGTCTTTAACTAACATACTTTGCGTGACGTGTTCTTTTAAGTTAACTACGGATAAAGCGTTGTCGATAAACTCGTTAGGCTCTTCCATTATAGATAGTGTAGAAATTATTTCCTTGCCGATTTTTTTATCAATAAACGCATAATCAAAAAATGCTTTTTTTGCAACACGAAGTCCTGCTTCAAGTAAAAGTTCGTCGTCGTTTGATATATAAGGCGCTTTTTCTATCGTAGCCGAAAAATACGTTTCGGTATTTTCAAACCTAACGATTTTTGCTCTATACTTGGCTTCAACGCTAACCTTTAGCGCATTTCCTGGTATTTTTACTACTTGGTTTATTTTTGCTACTACGCCGTATCCTAAAACGTCCTTTGGTTCGGGTGCGTCGATAAATGCTTTAATTTGTGGCGCAATGAATATAAGTTTATCGCCCGAATATGCCTTGCTAACGGCAACTACCGATTTTGGTCTACCTACTTCAAAATTAAGAATTATTTTAGGAAAAAGCGTCTTCCCCCTCAATGCTAAAAGGGGCAACGTTAACTCTTTATTTTCTATAATGTTTTCAGTCATCTTTCACCTTTCTTAAGTGTATAGCCTTATTATTTGCAATATTTGTTAAGTAAATGTTTTACGGGATTTTCATTAAACGGCAAAGTGATTTCTTTTGCTTTTTCTTTGAGTGTTGGCGAAGCGTCGCCAACGGCTACGCCGTACCACTCTCCGTCCACTAGCCCTAAGTCGTTAGTAGAATCCCCAACTGCTATAATACGATTATACGGCACCTTGTAAGTTTTAGCAAGGTATTTAACGGCAAAACCTTTATCATATTTAGAGTTTATAAACTCTATTAAATGTTCTGCGCCCGAATTTACCGAAACTTCGGTAAATTTACCCGTATATCTACTTACTTCTTTAGACGGGTCTTTATCTAAACTAAACGCACAAATCTTATTAACCGTCACGCCAAGTTCTTTTACCTTTGCTTCCAAATCTTCCACTCTTTCACAAAGCACGCCGTTATCGGCAACGAAGATACTAACGTATTTGGAAAGGTTTGAATAATATAATACGTCGTTTATCCATACGACGAAATCTAGTCCGTCTATTTTTATTTGCCTAATAATTTCAAGTGCAGTTTCAAGTGGCACGCCCTTTTTAAGAATATATTCACCGCTTTCGATATCGGCAATAGTCGAGCCTTGAAAGGAAACGACCCTTCCTTTAAGTCCGTATTTTTTGCAAATCCCCCTAATAGACGCGAACGACCTACCCGTGACGATAGTAAAAATACCACCTTTTTCTTCATACTCTTTAATTGCCTTAACGGTGTCTAAATCTATATAGTCGGGATTGCAACCTAGCGTCCCGTCAAAGTCTGATAAAAATAAGTCGAATTTCATTTTAGTCCTTCCTTAGTTAATTTTTCGATAATTGCCTTTGCTTGTTTTTCGCCTATTCCGTGAACCGATTGAAGTTCACTTTGGCTAGCGCTAATAACGCCTTGTAAATCCTTAAATTTTTCAAGCAAAGCCTTCTTTTTAACTTTACCTAGCCCGTTCACGCCGTCAAGCACCGAAGATAGCGACCTTTTACCACGTAGCGTTCTATGATAGGTAATGGCAAATCTATGCGCTTCGTCACGAAGTCGCTGTAGCATTTTAAGGCAATAATCACGCTTGTCTAATACGACGGGATTAGGATTTCCTACTAAAAATATCTCTTCTTCACGCTCGGCAAGTGATATTAAGTCGATATTCTCTATATTAAACTCGTCAAACACTTCTTTTATAGCCGATAGTTGACCTTTTCCACCGTCGATTACTATTAAATCGGGTTTGGGGAATTTTTCTTCACTGACAACAAGTTTATTTAATCTTCTTCTTAAAACTTCTTGTAAACTCTTAAAGTCGTTTGCACCTTCAACGGTTTTTATCTTAAAGCGTCTATAATCCGTCACGCTTTTTTCACCGTCGATAAACACCACCATACTACCCACCTTGTCAACGCCCGATATGTTCGATATATCGTAGCATTCCATACGGTGTGGATAGTTTTTAAGGTTTAATTTCTCTTTTAAACTCTTACAAGCAATAAGCGTCATATCGTTTTTGTGCTTGATTTTGGCTATGGCTGTAGATAAATGTTCTTCGGCGTTATTTATAGACATTTCTACTAGTTCTTTTCTGACGCCACCTTTAGCAACGGTAAAAGTCGTGGACTTTAAAAACGTTTGCTTAAAATATGCTTTAACAGCGTCTTCGCCGTCAATTAGGCAAGACGTGACGATTTCATCAGGAAGTTCTTCTTTTTGATAATACTGCGTTATAAATTCACGCAAAGCTTCAGAACAAGAGAAAAAAGTCCTTTCAAACGCATAATTTTTCCCACCCAGCATTCTTCCGTTTCTAACAAGTAGCACGTTGATAGAAGAATATATCCCGTCGCTAAAAAATCCTATCACGTCAAGGTTAACGAACTTATTTAAGGCGGTTATTCGCTTTAATCCCACCTTGCCAAGACTAAACAAAATTTCTTTATACTTTAGTGCGCTTTCAAACTCTTCGTTTTCAGCAGACTTAAACATTTTTTCTTTTAATAAATTTTCAGTTTCTTTTATATCGCCCGACAAAAAATCTATTGCCTTAAGCACGTTCTTTCTATATTCTTCCCTTGAAACGCAAAGGGCGCAAGGCGCTAAACATTTGCCTAGGTGACTATTAAGACACGGTTTTTTAGGCTTGTTGCTATCGAGTTTTTTGTCACATGGACGAACTAAATATACTAAATTTATCGTTTCTAGAATACTTCTTACGGATATCCCACCCATAAACGGCCCAAAATATTTTGCGCCGTCTTTTTTTACTTTTCTAACCAACTTAAAGCAAGGAAAGTCTTCTTTTAAGTCCACTCTAATAAAAGGATAAGTTTTATCGTCTTTTAGAAGTATGTTATAACGTGGCTTATGTTTTTTTATTAAATTATTTTCTAGTGACAAAGCGTCTATTTCACTAGGCGTGATTATATAGTAAAAGTCAGCAACGTTTTTAACCATTGCCTTGACTTTTTCAGTCTTTTCGCTAGACGAAAAATATTGTCTGACACGGTTTTTAAGATTTTTCGCCTTGCCGACGTAAATTATAGTTCCGCTATCGTCAAGCATTACGTATACGCCAGAACTTTGCGGTAATAGTTTTAATTTTTCCTTGATTATATCCACGGTAATATTTTAACACAAAAACACGGTTTTGTGTTAATTATATCCGTTTTTTAATTAATTTTTTCGCTAATATCCTAAAAATTCCACACCTTTAAGCAAAACGTCGGAGAGCATATCGTTTCTAAGCGAATAAAATACCACTTTTCCTTGCCTTTTGGTTTTAACGGCGTTAAGATTTTTTAAAAACCTTAACTGGTGCGAAACGGTAGTTTGGTTTAGACTTAAAACTTTAGATAGGTCTGATACGCACATCTCGGTTATAGCAAGCGCCGATAACATTTTAATTCTAGTGTAGTCCGAAAAAATACTAAAAAAACACACCAAGTCGTCTAGAATTTCCCCTTTCGGAACGTAATCGGTAATTAAATCTTGAAGCCTTTTATCAATAAGCATATTTTCCATAATAAACTCCTTATTTGCTTATACGTTGTAATCATTTTAAGCCTTAAATGCATAAAATAAAACACGCATAATATCGCAAAATATCGAATTTTGCAAAAAGGGGGTAAATTATGAATTCAAGTAATCTAGTTCTAATTGCTTTGTTGTTCTTACTTTGTAGCAATAACACCATAAACACTACTCAACTACTATTATTACTTGCGCTTGCTTCTACTACCGGAAATAATTGTGGTCTGTTTTCAAACAACAATATCCTAAATACTTAAGATTTGTTTTTTACCTAAAAAACACCGTAAAGAATTCTTTACGGTGTTTTGATTTTATTTAAGCGTTTTGAAGAAAATTCTTTATATCTTCAATTTGTTTTGTCGTGGCTTTAGGCGAAGTCCCACCTAAAGAATTTCTCTTTTCCACACAAGTTTCAAGTGAAATTTCTTGATATAAATCAGTTTCAAATATAGGATTTATAGCCTTATATTCGTCAACGCTTAAGTCTTCTAAAACCTTACCTTCTTTAACGCACGTTGAAACGATTTCTCCAACCGTTTTATAAGCCGAACGGAAAGGCATACCTTTTTTCACCAAGTAATCGGCAAGGTCGGTTGCGTTAATGAAACCTTTTTGCGACGCTTTGTACATATTTTCCTTAAGCACTTTAGCGCTTTTAAGCATAGGCGTAAAGACTTTCAAGCATTTTTTAACCGTTTCTACACCGTCGAAAATACCTTCCTTGTCTTCTTGCATATCCTTGTTGTACGCAAGCGGTAAACCTTTAAGCGTGGTTAATATTGCCATTAAATCGCCGTAAACTCTACCCGTTTTTCCACGGATTAGTTCAGCCATGTCCGAATTCTTTTTTTGTGGCATTATGCTAGAGCCCGTGGTAAATTCGTCCGAAAGTTCTATAAACTTAAATTCCCACGAAGTCCAAAGAATAATCTCTTCACTAAAACGAGATAAGTGCATCATAAGTATTGAATAAGCACTTAAAAGTTCAACGCAAAAATCCCTATCGCTAACCCCGTCAATACTGTTTGCCGTAGCACCGTCAAAACCAAGTTTATTCGCAACGAAAATTCTGTCCGTATCGTAAGTCGTACCAGCCAAAGCGCAACTGCCAAGTGGCGAAAGGTTCATACGCTTCGTTGCGTCGACTATTCTTCCGTAATCTCTAATAAACATATTTGCATAAGCAAGTAAGTGCTGTGCAAAAGTAATAGGTTGCGCCCTTTGTAAGTGCGTGTAGCCTGGCATTACGGTATTAACGTTTTCTTCAGCCTTTTTGGTAATAACCTTAATTAAAGAAATTAGTAAATCTTTAATTTCAGCGTTTTCGTCTTTTAGAAACATTCTTAAGTCTAGCGCAACTTGGTCGTTTCTACTTCTTGCGGTGTGAAGTTTTTTGCCAACGTCACCTATCCTATCGGTAAGTACGCTTTCAATAAACATATGGATATCTTCCGCATCGCTAGCGATTTCAAGTTTACCGCTTTCAATATCCTCTAAAATTTCCGCCAAGGTATCAATTATAAGTTTGCTATCTTCGTTTGAGATAATTCCCTTAGAAGCAAGCATAGACGCATGCGCCATAGAACCGCATACGTCTTGTTTGTACATTTTTTTATCAAATGATATGGAAGAATTAAAATCATCGGCAATTTTACTTGTTTCGCCAGACGTTCTTCCCGCCCACATTTTCGCCATAATAATCCTTATTTTTTAAGTTTTTGTAATACTTCGGCTTGAACTTTAAGTGGTAAACCGAATAAGTTGATGAAGCCTGTAGCATCTGCTTGGTTGTAAACGTTGTCTTCGCCAAACGTTGCAATTTCTTCACTGTAAAGTGAGTAATCACTCCAAGCGCCTGCTTTAATGATGTTGCCTTTGTAAAGTTTAAGCCTTACTTTACCCGTTACGTTTTCTTGAGT
>JAZQWW010000096.1:0-1461 GCA_045632585.1 Christensenellaceae bacterium | reverse complement strand
CAAAACGCCGTTATTCTTAAAGGTGGTAGCGACGCTATTAACTCTAATAGAGCAATAGTAAAAGTACTTCGTGATGCGATTAGCGAACTTGGCGTTAATCCTGACGTTATATCTTTAATAGACGATACTTCAAGAGAAACGACGCTTAAGTTTATGAAAATGAATAACTTCGTTGATTTACTTATTCCAAGGGGTAGCGCTAAACTTATTAAATCAACGCTTGAAAACTCTACTATTCCTATTATTGAAACGGGAACGGGCAATTGCCACGTTTACGTGGATAGTAGCGCCGATATCGATATGGCGACGAACGTTATTTTTAACGCTAAAACGCAAAGATATAGCGTGTGCAATGCCTGCGAATCAATAGTTATTCATAAAGATATTTTAGAAAAGGCACTGCCAAAAATTGCAAACAAACTTTTAGAAAAATGCGTTGAAATTCGTTGCGACGAAATATCTTATAACGTTATAAAAGATTATAAATACCTAGCAAAAGCAACTGAAGAAGATTTTTACACCGAATACGGCGACGCTATTATTTCAGTTAAGGTAGTCGATAGCGTTTCTAGCGCAATTGAACACATTAACGAACATAGCACTAAACACTCTGAAAGTATAATTACTGAAAACAAAGAAAACGCCGATTACTTTATGCAAATGATAGATTCTTCTTGCGTATATCATAACGCATCTACTAGATTTTCAGACGGTTTTGTTTTCGGGCTTGGCGCAGAAATAGGAATATCTACTCAAAAACTTCACGCACGTGGCCCTATGGGACTAGACGGATTAGTGACTACTAAATATATCGTAAAAGGCAACGGCTCAGTTAGAAAATAATTAAAATACAACAATCTTTCCACTCTTATTAAGAGTGGAATTTTTATTTTAAAAAAATTTTGCATAAAATATCATAAAACCCTTGACAAAGGACAAACTAAAGTGTACAATTTAGTCAAAAGTTAGCAATCAAACCAAAAGAGTGCTAACAAACGAAAAGACAAATTGCCAAAGGGAAATAAAAGTGAAACTTTCTGATAGAAAAAGGAAAATTTTACAATACGTCATTGACGATTACATTAGCACTGCGCAACCTGTATCTAGCAAAAACATAAACGAAAAGTATATGCAAGATATAAGTTCGGCGACGGTTAGAAGCGAACTTGCAGGGCTTGAAGAAATGGGGTATTTATCACAACTTCACACTTCTAGTGGTAGAGTTCCGTCTATTGAAGCGTATAAATTATACGTAAGTGAACTTATGGATAAGAGCAAACTTTCAAAAAAGGAACTTGACCAAATTAAGACTGCGTTTTCTCGCCACGCAGACAATCTTGAAGAAGTGGTTGGTAGTGCAGTTAAGGTAATTAGCGAACTTACCGATTATACTTCGGTGGGAAGATTAAGCCACAGCGCTGATGAAAAAATCGTTAAGGTTGAGATATTTAGGTATAAACC
>JAZQWW010000095.1:0-1516 GCA_045632585.1 Christensenellaceae bacterium | reverse complement strand
CCTTCCACGTAAGCACCGAAATCGTCGAACGCTCTACGATAATTTTCGCCGTCGAAGTAATAATAGTAATGAACGTTAAATTCGCCGTTTATATCCGGTTTATCTTCTTCTAAAACAGGTTCAAACTCGTTAAACACTTTGAGATTTGTAATAGTTCCTAAATCAAAGCCTAAAAATTCTTCCATATCGGTTAGAGTAGCCGTAAAACTAAAGCAACCCATAACGGACGACGTGCTTATTTCGCCTATGTAAACGGAATTAAGTTTATCCTTGTCTAGCGAAATTATGTCGCCAAGTCCAGCGCCTTCTATTGCGCCGTCTAGCGCATCCGTCACTACGCCTATTTCACCTATAGTGTATCCACCTATTCCCATAAGTGCAGGAATTATTGCTTGACTACCTATTTCTTCGTTTATAGTGACGTCGCCACCCATCATTTTAACGTAGGTGTTTATCGGAATAAGCGCAAGTGCAACGGCTAAAACTAATGGAATAAAACTAACGCCCATTAACCAAATTATTAAATTTTTAAAAAATCTGCCTTTGGCTATTCTAGCGTTTCTTCTTTCTTTTCTAGTTTTCTTTTGGGTTTTTTCCATTATTTACACCTAACCTTGCTACCCTTTATTTTACTCTTTTTCTCTCGTTTGTCAAATTTTAAGTCTTTACCCGCTAAAATTGAGAAAAGTTTTTCCTTTTGATTAAATTGCGGATATATTACGCAAAGTTCAAACAATTCTTTTTGTGCCTTTCCTATTTCTTCGCCCTTTAGTCCAAAACTAATAACGTCTTTTCCAGAAACGGCTAAATCTTTAATAGAAAAGGGCGTGTTCTCACTTTTCATTTGAGCAATTAAGTTTTGCCACTTTTCAACGGTTTTGCAAGTATCTTTATAATCTCTAAGCGCCATATAATCGGCTTGCTTTAAGGCTAAAAGTTTATCAATATATCGGTAGTTTTTAACGATAAAAAGTTTTAACTTGTTTATTCGCATATCGGCATTCATATCAAGCATATGCGCACCGACCAAGAAAACTACTTCTTTTATGGTTTTTCCGTCTGCTTTAAGCCTTAATAAAACGTTTTTTGCTAAATCTTTTCCCACGACGTCGTGACGGTAATATTCACCCGTATCAATTTTACAGCGTGGCTTTGCCACGTCGTGAAGTAGCGCCGAAAGCCTTACGTCTCGCCTAGCGTATAAAACGCACCTTAAAGTGTGTTCTAGTACGTCGTAAGAGTGGTAATCTTTCCTTTGCTCCATACCCCTTCCTAGCGTTAGTTCGGGAATAATTTTGTCTAAAACTTTAGTTTCTGATAAAATCTTAAGCGCAGTATAATGCCCGTTTTTATCCGAAAAAGGATATTTTTCGTCGGCTACTAATATCTTTTTAATTTCGTCAAAAATACGCTCCGACTTAATATCTAAAATATTGTCGCTATATTTTTCCATAGAAAATAGAACTTCTGACGTGGGCTTAAAATTAAGTTCACCTGAAAATCTTGCAAGGCGAAG
>JAZQWW010000094.1:0-1273 GCA_045632585.1 Christensenellaceae bacterium | reverse complement strand
GTTTTGTATTGTCCGTTTTCACACGCCCAGTGCGTCATAAGTAGTTCGTTTTCGCTAACTCTTATTGCGCTTGGTTGACCGAATTTTAAGAAGGCAAAAATGTCTGCAAAGTTGCCGTCTTTTGTCACGGGTGTTTTCGGCGCCCAAAGTAGTTTACTCTCTAATATGTTCCACTTGCCTTCACTTAAATCTACGATATATCCGTATATACCAGGGTTTTCACAGTCCCTTCTTAAAGAGTGTAGCGATAATATTTTATTATCATCCAGCGCTAAAACGAAAGACGCTTGACCTTTTATTCCCGTATCAATAGGTGCGCTGAAGGTTTTGCCGTTATCGGTTGAAATGGTAATATGGTTATTTAGTAATTCGCCAGTCTTAAGATTTTCGTTCCAGCCGATTACTACTAAATTACCGTTAGTAAGTTGGCATAAGCGTTGTTCAAAACACGAAATATTCTTGTCTTCAAATTCCATACAAACCGTGTCGTCGTTCCAGGTCTTTCCTTGGTCGAAAGTTCTAAGAAGTCTACCTTGACAAGGCACTTGCTTTCTCACTTCCCAATCGTTAAATCCTGTAATAGGCGTAGCCCAGCTACCGTCTTTAAGTAAAACTAACGGAGCAGACGCTTCAACGTGTGGCCCCCAGTAGCATTTTATAACCTTTCTCTTAGACCAAGTTTTGCCGTTATCGTTAGATATACTAAAGAACACTTCGTCGTCAAGTAATCCACCCGTTTTTGCATTACCAAGTGGAAGACTTTCATCTTTTCTAATAAATTGATAACCCAAAGCAATAATTTTATCGCCATCAAGTTTGCATAGTTTGCAGTTATCCGTCTTAACGGGTTTTTCTCTTTTTTTATTAAACATTTGAACGGGCGCACCGAAAGTTAATCCCCCGTCCGTACTTTTAGAAATATTACTAGTGCCGTTAACACTTTCAAAGGCTTCGCCAAGTTGGTGCGACGCTAAAATATCGCCGTTATTAAGTTTGCACAAACTTGGAAAAGTCGATTGAATAGATTTTAGAGTTGGTAATGGATTTTCATAAATAATAGAAGTATTAATAAGTTTCATAATTTTCTCCTTTTTACATAAATAAATTATAACATTATTTTAATTATAATCAATATATTTCTAGCAAAATTTATCTTTAATCGCTCGTTAAAATTGTACAAAATTATTTGAATTGTAAAATTGTATAATAACTGCGACTTTTTATCGGACGCTGGTAGCGATAGCGGTTGCTTAGGGAAAATTTGTTGGTCGTT
>JAZQWW010000093.1:0-19027 GCA_045632585.1 Christensenellaceae bacterium | reverse complement strand
TATAATTCCCGTTAAAACTTGACCAAGTTTTGCGTAAGAAAATTGACTTGCTATTGCAGGCGCAACTACGGCGTAAACGGGGTATTTCGTATTGTCTTCGCTTTTTTTAATAATGTCAATAGCGTCGAGAATAAACGACTTGTCGTTTATTGCGCCCCACGGACATTGATAAACGCACGCACCGCACGCAATACATTTTTCGTCGCTAATTTTAGCGGCTTTATTTTCGTCCATTGATATAGCCTTAACCTTGCAAGCGCTTTCACAAGGGCGTTTATGATTGATTATAGCGCTATACGGACAAACTTTAGCACAAAGGCCACATTCCACGCACTTAGATTTATCTATGTGCGCTTTTTGGTTAGAATCAAAAGTAATAGCGCCTTTTTTGCAAGCGTCTTCACAACGGTGCGCTAAACAACCCCTACAAGCGTCGGTCACTTCGTACCCACCCATAGGACATTCGTCGCACGCAATGTCGATTACTTCTATAACGTTAGGGTTTGTCTTATCTCCACCCATAGCAAGTTTAACACGTTCTATAACGATTGCTTGTTCTTTGTAGATACAGCATCTCATAGTAGGCGTTTTGCCGGGAACGATAATTTTGGGAATATTTACAACGTTTTCAGCAAGCGTATCGTTCCACGCAAAGCGTGCCACTTCTTTTAAGACTTTGTATTTTAAATGTTGAACTTTGGTATCAAATATTCTCATGGTAATTTTTCCTATTTAAAGTATTTTTGTTTTGCTTCAATAACCTTTTTAATGAAGTCTTTATCTAGTTTGCTTAGCGTATATTTTTGTCTGTAGATTAAAACGTCCCTATACCTTTTGGTATTGAAAGAACATTTTTTCTCTACTAAATCGTATTTATCGAGTAAATCTTTGGGGATAGGCGTGACCCACATAAAAGTGTTGGGAACTTGTTCTAAAAGCGTAAACTGAACGCCACGTTCAAAAACCATTATGCGCTGTTTAGTAAATTCTGAAAGTTCGGCGCGCTTAACGTCGATTAAGGGAAGCGACGGAACGTAGGGGTCACCGTGCGTGATTTCAATAAAACCCGAAAGGTCTTCTTCAGTTATAATTTCCTTGCTTGCTAAAGGATTATTTTTAGATATTACTAAAACGTATGAAAACTCGTTAACAACTTCGTAAGTTAACTTTTTTTCGTCGAAAAGCGTGGAGAAATACTTTTCAAAAGCGCTTTGATATCTAACGAACCCTAAATCGTATTCTTCCTTGCAAACGTTTAGAATAGTTCGCATAGAGTTGGTTTCTTTATATATTATTTCAGCCCTAGAGTCTCTATCTAACTCTTTAGAAAATTCCGAAAAAGCGTAAGAGAAATAACTTGCTCTAGGCACGGAAACGGATAGTTTCAAAGTTTTTTCGTTTCGGTTTTCGTAAATTGACTCTATCCTTTGGATTTGCGCTAAAGCAGTTTTTGCATAAAGCAAAAATTCTTCGCCGTCAATGGTCGTTTCAAGACCTTTGGAAGTGCGCTTAAAAATCTTGATTTTTAGCGTATTTTCAAGTGATTTTATAGCACGGCTTAAGTTAGGTTGGGAAGTGTAAAGGTTTTCCGCAGCCTTGCTTATTGAACGTGTGTTCGCCACTTCAACAGCATATTTCATGTGTAAAATATTCATAATTACTCCATAATATACTTTTTATTATATTACTCTTGATTTCCTATCCATTATAACACGATTTATATACCTTATTCAAGCGTTTTTAACGTGTGAAAGATAAGTTTTTGATGAAAATGCTGGGAGTTATTGGTAGTTTTTTGTTATTTTAAAATATATTTAAAATATTAACCGAAAAATGTTGAAAAAAATGAGCGATTGTGATAGAATATTTATGAAAAAAATATATTTGTATTCGGCGGTTGCTTATTAACCTAGCAAACCGCCTATTATAACGGAAAGGAGATTTTATGTACAAGATTGTTGACAAAAAAATTCTTAACCCAACGGTCACGCGTATCGACGTATACGCTCCGTTCGTTGCTAAAAAGGCACAGGCTGGTCAGTTCGTTATAATCAGGGCTACTGAAGATGGCGAAAGAATTCCACTTACCGTTGCTGATTATGATAGAGAAAAGGGTACCGTAGCAGTAATATTCCAAATTGTTGGCGCAACTACTTACACTCTTAACCAACTTGAAATCGGCGACAGCGTTGCAGACTTCGTAGGTCCACTTGGAAACGCTACTGAAACTGAAGGCAAAAAGAAAGTTGCGGTTGTTGGTGGTGGTGTTGGCTGTGCTATTGCTTACCCCGTTGCTAAAAAATTCCACGAACAAGGTACGGAAGTTCACTCTATAGTTGGCTTCCGCTGTAAAGACCTAGTTATTCTTGAAGACGAATTTAAAGCGGTTAGCGATAAATACGTTTTAATGAGTGACGACGGTACGGCTGGAACTAAAGGTCTAGTGACCGACGCTCTAAAACAACTTATCGAAAGTGGTGAAAACTACGACGAAGTTATTGCAATCGGTCCTGTTATAATGATGAAATTCGTTTGCAAACTTACTAAAGAATACGGCGTTAAGACCGTTGTTAGTATGAACCCGATTATGATTGACGGCACGGGTATGTGCGGTGGTTGTAGACTTACCGTTGGTGGACAAACCAAGTTCGCGTGCGTTGACGGACCTGAATTCGACGGTCACGAAGTTGATTTCGACGAAGCAATGAAACGTGGTGCTAGTTATAAAGAATGGGAAAGACATAAATACGAAGAAACGTGTAATCTCTTCAAAAAGGAGGTAAAATAACATGCCAAACATGTCGCTAAAGAAAAATCCAATGCCACATCAAGATGCTGACGTTAGAAATAAGAATTTTGAAGAAGTTGCTTTAGGCTACACCGTAGAACAAGCAATAGACGAAGCGGAAAGATGTCTTAACTGTAAACATAAACCTTGCGTAAACGGTTGTCCCGTTATGGTACATATTCCAGAATTTATCGCAAAGGTAAAAGAAAAAGATTTTGAAGGCGCTTATCAAATTATATCGCAGTCTTCGTCACTTCCCGCAGTATGCGGAAGAGTATGTCCGCAAGAATCTCAATGCGAAAAGTATTGCGTGCGTGGAATTAAGGGCGAACCTGTAGGTATCGGTAGGCTTGAAAGATTCGTTGCCGACTATCATAACGCAAACTGCAAAGAAAAGCCGGTTAAACCCGAATCTAACGGAATTAAGATTGCCGTTATCGGTAGTGGTCCTTCAGGTCTTACTTGTGCTGGCGACCTTGCTAAAAAGGGTTATGAAGTGACCGTATTTGAAGCCTTCCATTTAGCAGGTGGCGTTCTAGTTTACGGAATTCCTGAATTCAGACTTCCAAAAACTATCGTTCAAAAAGAAATCGACACATTAAAGGATTTAGGCGTTAAAATCGAAACCAATATGGTTATCGGTAAAGTTATTTCTATTGAAGAACTAATTAAAGAATACGACTTTAAGGCAGTATTTATCGGTTCTGGCGCAGGACTTCCAAAGTTTATGAATATCCCGGGCGAAAACCTAAACGGCGTATATTCTGCAAACGAATTCCTAACCAGAATTAACTTAATGAAAGCGTACAAACCCGACTCTTCAACTCCTATTAAGAAGGGAACTAAAGTAGTAGTTGTCGGTGGTGGAAACGTTGCTATGGACGCAGCACGTTGCGCTAAGCGTTTAGGTGGCGAAGTGCATATCGTTTATAGAAGAACGCTTGACGAACTTCCAGCAAGAAAAGAAGAAGTTGAACACGCTATGGAAGAAGATATTATATTCGACCTTCTAACCAACCCTGTAAAAATCAATGGTGATGAAAACGGCTGGGCTAAATCTTGTACTTGCATTAAAATGGAACTTGGCGAACCCGATGCATCTGGTCGTCGTCGTCCTGTTGAAGTTGCAGGTAGTGAGTTTGATATTGAAGCGGACGTAGTAATTATGGCGCTTGGAACTTCACCAAACCCGCTTATTAAAGCGACTACCGAAGGTCTTGACGTTAACAAGCACGGTGGAATAATTACCGACGAGTTTGGCGCAACGTCAGTTGAATACGTTTACGCAGGTGGTGATGCCGTGACTGGTGCTGCAACCGTTATCTTAGCAATGGGTGCAGGCAAGACTGCCGCTAAAGCAATAGACGAAAAATTACAAGGCTAATTTAAATTAAAACCGCCCGATTTTTATCGGACGGTTTTGGTGAATTATAAAACACATACTTATTTGGAGGAAATATGGCAAATTTTGACTACAGCGTGCTTGATAGAGCAATGGAAAAATTCGGCAGAGAAGAAAAATCACTAATCGCCGTTTTGCAAGAAGCACAAGAACACTATAGATACTTACCCAAAGAAATTTTCCCATACCTAGCGGAAAAACTTGGCGTTAGCGAAGCAAGAATATTCGGCGTAGCAACTTTTTATGAAAACTTCTCTTTAGAACAAAAGGGTAAGTACGTAATTAAGGTTTGCGACGGAACGGCTTGTCACGTTCGTCACTCGGTTCCAATTTTAGAGGCTTTAAGAAAAGAACTTGGTTTATCTGAAGAAAAGAAAACTACCGACGACTTAATGTTTACGGTAGAAACAGTTGCGTGCCTTGGCGCTTGTTCATCGGCACCTGCAATCACTTTAAATAATGAAATTTATCCTACTATGACGCCTGAATCGGCAATAGCACTAGTTAACTCTATTAAAGAAAAGGAGGGAATATAATGCTTAAGTCAAGAGAAGAATTAATCGCGCTTAGAAATAGTGCGATAGAAAGAAACAACGCTGAAAAACAAAGAATAATAATTTGCGCAGGTGCAGGTTGTGTTTCAAAAGGTGCGCTTAAAATTTACGATAAGTTTGCCCAAATAATGAAACAAAGAAATATCAATTTTTCTTTAGAACTTGCAAAAGAACCACATAGCGCAGGTGTAAGACTTAAAGAAAGTGGCTGTCACGGTTTTTGTGAAATAGGACCACTTGTTAGAATTGAGCCACAAGGCTGGCTTTACGTTCAAGTTAAGGTAGAAGACGTAGAAGAAATCGTTGAAAAGACTATTCTTAAGGGCGAAAGCATAGAACGTCTTGCATATACCCAAGACGGAAAGATTTATATTGAACAAAAAGAAATTCCGTTCTACAAAAAACAAACTAGATTAATACTTGACAACTGCGATAAAATCGACGCAACTTCACTAGACGAATATCTTGCTAACGGCGGATACGTTGCTTTAGAAAAAGTTTTATTTGATATGAGCGCAGAACAAGTTATAAGCGAAGTTTCAGAATCAGGACTTCGTGGCCGTGGCGGTGGTGGATTCCCCGCAGGTAGAAAATGGACTCAAGTTGCAAGCCAAAAGAACTTCCCTAAATACGTAGTATGTAATGGTGACGAAGGTGACCCAGGTGCGTTTATGGATAGGTCTGTTATGGAAGACGACCCACATAGATTACTTGAAGGTATGATTATCGCAGGTATTGCAACGGGCGCTAACGACGGATATATTTACGTTCGTGCAGAATATCCAAAGGCTGTTGCAAGACTACAACTTGCAATCAAACAAGCAACCGAACTAGGACTTCTTGGCGACAACATTTTAGGTACGGGCTTTAAATTTAATATGCACATCAACCGTGGTGCAGGTGCGTTTGTTTGTGGTGAAGGCTCGGCGCTTACCGCATCTATCGAAGGTAAACGTGGTATGCCAAGAACTAAACCGCCTAGAACAGTAGAAAACGGTTTATTTGATAAACCTACCGTACTTAACAACGTTGAAACCTACGCAAACGTTTCACTTATTATAAATAACGGCGCAGAATGGTTTAAGAAAATCGGTACGGAAGGTTCTACCGGAACTAAAACCTTTGCTTTAACCGGAAATATTAAAAACGCAGGTTTAATTGAAGTTCCAATGGGAACAACATTAAGAGAAGTAATTTTCGATATCGGTGGCGGTATGCGTGACGGTGGCGAATTTAAAGCCGTTCAAATCGGTGGACCTTCAGGTGGATGTTTAACCGAAGAACATTTCGACCTTCCACTTGACTTTGATTCACTTTCTAAAGTTGGCGCAATTATCGGCTCTGGTGGTCTTGTTGTTATGGATAAGAAAACTTGTATGGTTGAAGTTGCAAGATTCTTTATGGACTTTACTCAAAAAGAAAGTTGTGGAAAGTGCGTTCCTTGTCGTGAAGGTACAAAGCGTATGCTTGAAATCCTTAATCGTATTGTTGACGGTAAAGGTCGTGACGGCGATATAGAAATGCTAAAAGAACTTGGCGAAACTATTTCTAAAACTGCACTATGTGGTCTTGGAAAAACTGCAGCAGGTCCTGTTCTTTCTACTATTAAATACTTTGAAGATGAATATAGAGCGCATATTTACGATAAGAAATGTCCGGCAGGCGCTTGTCAAAAACTAAAGAAAATCGTTATAGACGCAGAACTTTGTAAAGGCTGTTCAAAATGTGCAAGAGTATGTCCTGTCGGCGCAATTAGCGGTGAAATTAAAAAGCCGTTCGTTATCGACCAAGATAAATGTATTAAGTGTGGCGCATGTCTTTCTAACTGCGTATTCAAGGCTATTAAGGAGGTTTAATTATGAGCGCATTTATGACTATTGATGGAATAAAAGTACAAATTGAAGGCGAAAAGAATATTCTAGAAGTTGCTAGAAAAGCAGGTATAGAAATTCCCGCTTTCTGCTATGATAGTGAACTTTCTATTTACGGTGCTTGTAGAATGTGTATGTTCGAAGACGAAAAGGGTAGACTTGACGCTTCTTGTTCTTGCAAGCCACGTGACGGAATGGTTATTAAAACTAATACTGCAAAACTTCGTAAATATAGAAAAATGATTCTAGAACTTCTACTTGCTAACCACTGTAGAGATTGCACGACTTGTCATATGAGTGGTAAATGTAGACTTCAAGAATTTGCTTACAAATTTAATATTGAAGGCGTGCGTTTTCCAAACAACGCTTGTAGTTTAAGTCCAGACAGTTCATCATATAGTATCGTTAGAGAACCAGGTAAGTGTATTCTTTGTGGTAAATGTGTAAGAATGTGTAATGAAATTCAATCGGTTGGCGCAATCGACTACGCATATCGTGGTTCAAAAATGAAAATCGCTACGGCTTTTGATGGCGACATTGCAAACTCTCCTTGCGTTGGTTGTGGACAATGCGCTGCAGTATGTCCTACGGGTGCAATCGTTATTCGTGACTGTGCCGATAAAGTTTGGAAGGAAATCGGTGACCCTAACGTTGAAGTTTCAGTTCAAATCGCACCGGCAGTTCGTGTAGCACTTGGTACTGAATTCGGCTTTGAAGAAGGCGCTAACGTTATGGGCAAACTCGTGACGGCGCTTAAAGAAATGGGCTTTGATAAAGTTTACGACACAAACATCTCTGCTGACCTTACTATTTTAGAAGAAGCAAACGAACTTATCGGTAGAATTCAAAATGGTGGAAAACTTCCAATGTTTACGTCGTGCTGTCCTGCTTGGATAAGATTTGCTGAAGATAAATACCCAGACCTTCTTGATAATATTTCAACTTGTAAGAGCCCTATGCAAATGCTTGCTGCAACGGTTAAGGCAATGTATAAAGGTGAAAAGAAACACGTTCACGTTGCAATTATGCCTTGTTCTGCTAAAAAGGACGAAGCAAAACGTGAAAAATTCAACGGTGACGTTGATTACGTTTTATCTACTCAAGAAGTTGTTCGTATGATTAGAGAACACGGTATTCACTTTAAGCACCTTGAAGATTCACTTCCTGATAATCCGTTTGAAGAATACACGGGCGCAGGCGTAATTTTCGGTGCGTCTGGTGGCGTTATGGAAGCAGCGCTTAGAACTGCCGTTGAAAAGATTACTGGAGAAAGCATCGGTAAGGTAGAATTTAAGGAAGTTCGTGGTATGGAAGGCATTAAAGAAGCCGAATACGACGTTAAGGGACTTAAAGTAAAAGTTGCAGTAGCAAGTGGTCTTAAAAATGCAAAAGAACTTTGTGATAAGGTAAGAGCAGGTGAGGCTGATTACCACTTTATAGAAATTATGAGTTGCCCAGGTGGTTGTGTAAACGGTGGTGGTCAACCTTTCGTTGATGCATTTACTCGTTCGGATATAGACTATAAGGGCTTAAGAGCAAAAGGACTATATTCTGACGACGCTGGTATGGAAGTTAGGAAGAGTCACGAAAACAAAGCCATTAAGACATTATACGATAATTTCTTTGGTGAAGTTGGTGGACATAAGGCTCACGAATTATTGCACACTCATTACGAACCAAAAAACAAATAATTAAAATTTAACTAAAAAACGCTTGCTAAACGGCAAGCGTTTTTAGTTTGCACTAAACTATATTCTTTGTAGCAAGCACCATTATAACAATTATGTTATACACTTATAAAAATTTTATATTTATATAAATGTTCGTATTAGGTGCAAATAATTTACATTTATAGTCTTTTTTGTTATAATATAGTAGAAAAATACTATCTAAAGTATAATTAAAATGTTAATTTTTAACAAAAACGCGTAAAAATACGCAATTTTGGCTTAAAGGAGATTTAAATTATGGAATATCGTATAGAACACGATTCAATGGGTGAAATGAAAGTTCCCGCCGACCGTTATTGGGCAGCACAAACTCAACGTTCAAGTGAAAACTTTAAGATTGGCGTTGATATTGAAACTATGCCTAGAGAAATTACCAAAGCGTTCGGCGTATTAAAAAAGGCGGCAGCGCTTGCAAATAACGCTCTTCGTCCTGAAAAAATGACGGATAAAAAACTTGGCGCTATTATGAAGGCTTGTGACGAAGTTATTAGTGGTGCGCTTAATAGTCACTTCCCATTAGTTGTTTGGCAAACGGGTTCGGGTACGCAATCGAATATGAACGCAAACGAAGTTATCGCTAACCGTGGTAATGAAATCGCAGGTGAAAAACTTCTTCACCCTAACGACGATATAAATATGAGCCAATCTTCAAACGATACTTTCCCAACGGCTATGCATATATCAGCAGTTATTGCTATTGAAGATAAACTTATTCCTGCAGTAGAAAAACTTATTGCTACTTTTGAACGTTTAGAAAAAGAACACGAAGGCGTTGTAAAGTGTGGTAGAACTCACCTTCAAGACGCAACGCCTATAACCTTTAGTCAAGAAATCAGTGGTTGGAGAACGAGTTTAGTTCGTGACGTAGAACTTCTAAAACTTGCAATTAAGCCACTTTCAGAACTTGCACTTGGTGGAACGGCTGTTGGTACGGGCTTAAACGCACCTAAAGGCTTTGACGTTTTAGTTGCCGAAAAGGTAAGTGAAATTACGGGTAAAAAATTCGTGACGGCGTCTAACAAATTCCACGCACTAACTTCTAAAGACGAATTAGTGTTTGCGCACGGTGCAATCAAAGCGCTCGCATCAGATATGATGAAGATTGCTAACGACGTTCGTTGGCTTGCATCAGGTCCTAGAGATGGTCTTGGCGAAATATTTATTCCAGAAAACGAACCGGGTTCTTCGATTATGCCAGGTAAAGTTAACCCAACTCAATGCGAAGCAGTGACTATGGTAGCCGTTCAAGTTATGGGCAACGACGTGGCAGTTGGTATGGCTGCTTCACAAGGCAACTTCGAACTTAACGTGTTTATGCCGGTATGTATTTATAATTTCTTACAATCTGCAAGGCTTCTAGCAGAAGCAATCGTTTCGTTTAACGATAACTGCGCTGTAGGAATTAAAGCAAACCGTGAAAAAATGGAGCACAATTTACACAACTCGCTAATGCTAGTGACGGCGCTTAATCCATATATCGGATACGAAAACGCTGCAAAAACTGCTAAAAAGGCGTATAAAGACGGTGTTTCACTTAAAGAAGCGTGTGTTGAACTTGGATTCTTAACGGCAGAAAGATTTGACGAAGTATTCCACCCCGAAAAAATGGTTTAAGGAGCAAAAGATAAATGAAAGTAAGTTATTTTCCAGGCTGTACGCTTAAAAACAAAGCAAAAGACCTTGATAATTATGCTAGAAAAAGCGCTTTGGCGTTAGGCGTAGAACTTGAAGAAATAGAAAACTGGCAATGCTGTGGTGGCGTTTATACCACTAGTAGCGACGAAATTGCTACAAAACTTTCTTCGGTAAGGGCGCTTATCGATGCAAAAAAGAAAAATCAAGCGTTAGTTAGCGTATGTTCTGCTTGTCACAACGTAATTAAACAAACCAACTACGCAATGCAAAACGATAGCGACTTTGCTATGAAAGTTAACTGTTATAACAAATCAAACCTTGGCGAAGATAGCGCATATAACGGCGAAACGGAAGTATTACACTTTTTAGAACTACTTCGTGACAAAGTTGGTTTCGACGTTATTAAAGAAAAGGTGGTTAAACCTTTAACCGGTAAAAAAATCGGTGCGTATTACGGCTGTTTACTTCTTCGTCCCGGCAAGGTTATGGCAATGGACGACGTAGAAAATCCAAAGATTATGGAAGATTTAATTCGCGCGTTAGGTGCTGAGCCGGTTGTATATTCTTATCGCAACGAATGTTGTGGTGGATACGTAGCGTTAGAAAGTCCAGAACTTGCTAAAGAAAAGAGCAATCGTGTGAGCGATAACGCTAAACTAAACGGCGCTGAAATGATTGTGACGGCTTGTCCACTTTGTAAATACAATCTAGTTAAAAACGGCTCGTCCGTTCCAGTAGTGTATTTTACCGAACTTCTTGCAGAAGCACTTGGGGTAAAGGAGTAGAATATGGAAAACAAAAATAAAAAATTATCCGAAGAAATAATTCGTAGAAGTGGAGTTAATCCAAGAAAATGTATGAAATGTGGCAAATGTTCAGGAACTTGCCCAGCGTACGACGAAATGGAATATCATCCACATCAGTTCGTATATATGGTTGAATCGGGAGATATCGAACCACTTCTTAAATCGAAATCAATTTATCGTTGTCTAACTTGTTTTGCGTGCGTTGATAGATGTCCTAGGGGCGTAGAACCTGCAAAACTTATAGAAAGCGTTCGCCTAACGGCAATTCGTGCGCAAGGCGAAAATCACTTAACGGCAGACGATATACCGGCGCTACTTGACGACGAAATGCCACAACAAGCATTAGTTAGCGCACTAAGGAAATACAGCAAATAAAGGAGAAAAAGGCAAATGCAAAGAATAGGAGTATTCGTATGTTGGTGTGGTAGTAATATCGCCGGTACGGTTGACGTAGTAAAAGTTGCAGAAGCACTAAAGAGCGAGCCGGGCGTAGTACATAGCGAAAATTACCAATATATGTGTTCGCAAGCAGGTCAAGAACTTATTAAAAACGCCATTAAGGAACATAAACTTACCGGCATAGTAGTATGTTCTTGTTCGCCAAGAATGCACGAAGCAACCTTTAGGAAAACGGCTGAATCAGCAGGTATCAATCCATATATGGTTGAAATTGCAAATATTCGTGAACAATGTTCTTGGATACATAAAGATATAGAAGAAGGCACTGAAAAGGCAATAGTTTTAGGTAGAACGGCAATAGCGAAGGTTAACCTAAACGCACCGCTTAAACCGGGTGAAAGTCCAGTGACTAAACGCGCGCTAGTAATCGGCGGTGGTATTGCAGGTATTCAAACTGCGCTAGATATTGCCGACGCTGGTTTTGAAGTTGATATCGTTGAGAAAAAGCCGACTATCGGTGGTAAAATGGCTCAAATCGATAAAACTTTCCCAACGCTCGACTGTGCGGCTTGTATTTTAACGCCTAAAATGGTTGACGTTGCTCAACACGAAAAAATTAGAATTTTTTCCTATAGCGAAGTTGAATCGGTTAAAGGTTTCGTAGGTAATTTCGACGTAAAAATCAAAAAGAAAGCAAGATACGTAAAAGAAGAACTTTGTACGGGTTGTGGTCTTTGTACCGAAAAATGTCCGCAAAAGAAAGTTCCTAACGACTTTAACTTAGGTATGGACAATAAACGTGCAATATATATTCCGTTTGCGCAAGCAGTTCCAAAGATTGCAACGATTGATGCTGATTACTGCACAATGCTAAAAACCGGTAAATGTGGCGTATGTTCAAAGGTTTGTACGGCAAAAGCCATAGATTACACTCAAAAAGACGAGTTCATTGAAGAAAAGTACGGCGCAATAGTAGTTGCAACGGGCTTTAATCCAATTAGTATGGATAAGTTCGACGAATACGCTTATAGCCAAAGCAAAGACGTTATTACTTCGCTTGAATACGAACGTTTAATGAACGCTGCAGGTCCAACTGCTGGTAAATTACTTCGTCCGTCCGACGGAAAACATCCACATACCTTAGTATTCGTACAATGCGTAGGCTCTAGATGTTCTTCGTGCGCTGAAAAGGGTAAAGAATACTGCTCTAAAATATGTTGTATGTATACTGCAAAACACGCAATGCTTACCCGTGATAAATACCCAGATACCGACGTATACGTATTCTATATTGACGTTAGAACTCCGGGCAAGAACTTTGACGAATTCTATCGTCGTGCTGTTGAAGATTACGGTGTACATTATATAAAAGGTATGGTAGGTAAGGTTTCTCCCGAAGGCGATAAACTTATCGTTCAAGGTTCAGACCTTATTGCAAATAAACAAATTAAGATTGAAGCAGACCTAGTAGTTTTAGCGGCGGCAATTGAACCAGATAAATCTGCAAGACCACTTGCTACTATGCTTACTGCAAGTATGGATACGAACGACTTCTTTACCGAAGCGCATCCAAAACTTCGTCCCGTAGAAAGTCCTACTGCCGGCGTATTCCTATCAGGTGCGTGTCAAGGTCCTAAAGATATTCCTGAAACGGTATCCCAAGCAGGTGCTGCCGCAGCAAAAGTTATAGGACTACTTGCTAAAGATAAACTTATGGGCAACCCTTGCGTGGCGCAATCTGACGAAATGATGTGTAATGGATGTTCTTCTTGCGAAAGAGTTTGTCCGTACGGCGCAATAAGTTATGAAGATAAAGAATTTAGAGGTCCAAATAGAACTACCTTAATTAGACGTGTTGCTAAGGTTAACGAAGCAGTGTGTCAAGGTTGTGGAGCTTGTACGGTTGCTTGTCCGTCGGGCGCAATGGACTTAAAAGGATTTGCAAGCAAACAAATTATGGCGGAGGTTGACGCAATATGCAAGTAAACGGATATAAACCCAAAATAGTAGCTTTTTGTTGCAACTGGTGTTCGTACGCAGGCGCCGACCTTGCGGGAAGCAATAGACTTAGTTATCCAGCAGAAGTAAAGGTAATAAGAGTGCCTTGTTCTTGCCGTGTTAATCCAATGTTTATTCTTCGTGCATTTCAGCGTGGTGCTGACGGCGTAATACTTTGTGGCTGTCACCCTGGTGACTGTCACTACACTTCGGGCAACTATTACACTAGAAGAAGAATGGCATTATTATTTTCAATGTTAGATTATCTCGGCATTGAAAGGGAAAGAACGAGAGTTGAGTGGGTTTCAGCGGCAGAAGGCGCAAAATTCGCTGCAACAATGAACGATTTTGTTCAAACCGTATCAGCACTTGGCGAAAATAAGAGGTTGGAGGATTTAAGATGCAAAAAATAACTAAAAACGCTCTTATAGAAGTAGCAAAAAACTTATTAGAAAAAGGCGAAGTTGATAGAGTTTTAGGCTGGAAGAAAGGTGAATTTTCTTACGATTTAACCCCTGCAATCTTCACTAGCGCCGAACAAATGGAAAAAGACTTTATATATAACGATTTTTCAGGCGCAAACTTTTCTAAATATTTAGTAAAAGAAACCAGAAAGACTGGTGGAAAAGTATTAGTTTTCTTAAAGCCTTGCGACACTTATAGTTTTAACCAACTTTTAACCGAACACCGTTTTGATAGAGAAAAGGTTTACGTAGTAGGTATTCCTTGCGACGGTATGGTTGATATAAACAAAATCAAATCTAGCCTTGGCGAAGCAGTAGTTAGCGTTGATACTAGCGCCGACACCTTAAAAGTTGAAACACTTTACGACGGCGTAAAAGAAATCGCTAAAGATAAAGTATTGCAAGAACGTTGCGTAAACTGTAAAAGTAAAAAACACGTTGCTTACGACGAACTTCTTGGCGAAGAAGGCGAAGTTATAGACAGCAATCGTTTTGATGAAGTTGCTAAACTTGAAAGTATGAGCGCCGAAGAAAGATATGCTTTTTGGCAAAACGAACTTTCTCGTTGTATTCGTTGCAACGCTTGTCGTGACGCTTGTCCTGCTTGTACCTGTGAAAAGTGCGTGTTCGATAATCCTAACTCGGGCGTTGAAAACAAATCTCCCGCCAACAGTTTTGAAGAGCAAATGTTCCATATTATTCGTGCATTCCACGTAGCAGGTCGTTGTACTGACTGTGGCGAATGCTCAAGAGTATGTCCGCAACGTATTCCACTACATTTGCTTAATAGAAAGTTTATTAAAGATATCAACGAATTCTACGGCGATTATCAAGCAGGTGAAGAAGTAGGAAGCCGTGCACCACTCGTAAACTACACTAAAGAAGATATCGAGCCTACTGATGCCGTTAAAAAGGGGGATAAATAATATGCGTAAATGTAAATTAGAAAATGCTAATGCGCTTTTTAACGAAATTGCTAAAAACGCAACCCTATACGTTCCAGTAGATTTAGAAAAAGGCAGAGTTGCTTATAAAAAATTCGTAGACGGAACTACGGTTAGTAATGCATTAAAGGTTGACCGTAGCGCAAAAGACTTTTTCTTTCCACAAACTGAAAACCTTATGGAATTTAAGGTTCAAGGCAAAAATATTGAAGTTATAGACAGTAGAAAGGAAAGTGAAGATTTCGTAGTATTCGGTGTTCGTGGTTGCGACGCTAAAAGTATTGAAGTTTTAGATAAAGTATTTTTAGCAGAACCAGTTGACAGTTATTATAAAACAAGACGTGAACACGGCGTAATTATATCAATGGCGTGTGCTCGTCCCGAAGAAACTTGTTTTTGTGGAACGTTTGGAATAGATGCAAGTGCGCCTAGTGGCGATATCGTTTGCTATAAAACCGACGACGCTTACTATTTTGACGCAAAAACTGAAAAAGGCAAAGCGCTACTTGAAAAGCTTAACGGCGTGACCGAAGAAAGTGATGACAAAGCTGTAGAGAAGCAAAAACAAGCAATCAAAGATATTTTAGCAAGACTTCCACTTAAGGACTTAAAAGCCGACGCTTTCGGCAAAGATAAAACTAAAGAATACTTTGATAGACCTGAATGGAAAACCTTATCTGAAAGTTGTTTAGGCTGTGGAACTTGTACCTTCGTTTGTCCTACTTGTCAATGCTACGATATTAAGGATTTTAAGACAAACAACGGCGTAGAACGTTTTAGATGTTGGGACTCTTGTATGTATTCAGACTTTACCAAGATGAGCGCAGGACAACCAAGACTAACTCAAATGGAGCGTTTCCGTCAAAGATTTATGCATAAACTGGTATATTTCCCAACCAATAACGACGGAATGTTCTCGTGCGTAGGTTGTGGACGTTGCGTGGCAAAATGCCCGATTTCAATGAATATCGTTAAAGTAATGAAAACGTTAGGGGGAGAGAAAAATGACTGAAATTAAAGAGCCTTTAATTCCTATAGTATGTCAAATAACCGACGTTAGACAAGATACGCCCGACGTAAAAACTTTTAGAGTTTTAACGCTAGACGGAAAAAAACCTTTTATACATAAACCCGGTCAATGCGCAATGCTTTCAATGCCGGGTATCGGCGAAGCGTTATTTTCAATCACTTCGTCGCCAACAAACACTGAATACGTTGAATTTTCAATCAAAAAGTGTGGTTGCGTGACGACTTGGATACACGCAGCAGAAGTTGGTCAACAAATAACCGTTCGTGGACCTTATGGAAACGGATTCCCAGTAGAAACCGAATTTAAGGGACAAGATATGTTATTTATTGCAGGTGGTATAGGTTTAGCGCCCGTTCGTTCGGTAATTAACTACGTTAGAGATAACAGAGCAAACTACGGCAAAGTTGATATCGTTTACGGTTCTAGAAGTAAAGAAGATTTAGTTTTCTTTAAGGAAATTATTGACGAATGGAAAAACGACCCAACTGTTAACGTTCACTTAACGATTGACCGTGAACAAGAGAACTGGGACGGACACGTAGGTTTCGTTCCAAGCTACGTTAAAGAACTTGGGTTTGACTGCAATAAAACGGCAGTTCTATGCGGTCCACCTATAATGATTAAGTTTACTCTTCAAGGTCTTGAAGAATTAGGCTTTAACAAAAAACAAGTTTACACGACGCTAGAACTTAGAATGAAATGCGCAATCGGTAAATGTGGTAGATGCAACGTTGGTGAAAAGTACGTTTGTAAAGACGGTCCGGTGTTTAGACTTGACCAATTAGACGAACTTCCCGACGAGTATTAATAAGGAGAAAAACAAATGGAAAACAAAGTAAACGTTTATTTTTTCGGTAAGAAATATCAAGTTCCCGAAAGTTTAACCATAATGAAAGCTATGGAATACGCTGGCTATCAACTAGTTCGTGGTTGTGGCTGTAGAAACGGATTCTGTGGCGCATGTTCTACTATTTACCGTATAAAAGGTGATAGAGAACTTCACGCTTGTCTTGCTTGCCAACAAAAGGTAGAAAACGATATGTACATAGCAACTCTTCCTTTCTTCCCACTAATTAAGCAAGTATACGATATCGAAAAGGTTTCGGTTAGTCAGCAAATAATGATGCAACTTTATCCTGAAATCTACGCTTGCGTAGGCTGTAATGCTTGTACTAAAGCGTGTACGCAAGGTCTTAACGTTATGCAATATATTGCATACGCACAAAGGGGCGATTTCGAAGCCTGCGCTGAAGAATCTTTCGACTGTGTAATGTGTGGCGTATGTTCATCACGTTGTCCTGCAGGAATTTCGCATCCACAAGTTGCTGAACTTTCAAGACGTATTTACGGCAAATACATTGCCCCTGAGTCAAGGCACTTAATCGAAAGAGTTAAGGAAATTGACGAAGGCGTATATAAAGAACTAATCGAAACGCTTATGAACAAGCCAATCGACGAATTAAAAGAACTCTACAACAATAGAGAAATCGAAAAGTAAGGGGGATAGGTCAATGTATAATTATACTAGAGAACAACTTGACTCAATGAAAAAAGTTGAAGCGTCAAGAGAAAAAAGACTAAAAGAATTATTCGCAAGAATGACTGCTGACGAAAAGCAAGCAGTATTAAAAGAAAATCACCCCGACTATATTGAAAGCGCTTACGAACTATTAAAAGTAGGCCCAAATAAAGGCGGAAAAGTTCTTCACGAACTTGCTGAACTTTTACAAGGTAAGTCTAGAGTATTAGATAAAGAAATCGATTTAACTAAACCCGACTTCGACGTTGACGTTTTAGTTATCGGTGGTGGTGGGGCAGGTTCTTCAGCAGCCATTGAAGCCGACAACGCAGGCGCAAAAGTTATGATGGTGACTAAACTTCGTATAGGCGACGCTAACACTATGATGGCTGAAGGTGGAATTCAAGCGGCAGATAAGGCTAACGACAGCCCTGCAATTCACTACCTAGACGCTTTTGGTGGTGGACACTTTGCCGCTAAACCAGAACTTCTTTATAAACTTGTAAACGACGCTCCAGACTGTATTAAATGGCTAAACGAACTCGGCGTTATGTTTGATAAAGACGCTGAAGGTAATATGATTACCACTCACGGTGGTGGAACGTCTAGAAAACGTATGCACGCTTGTAAAGACTATTCGGGCGCTGAAATTATGAGAACGCTACGTGACGAAGTTTTAAATCGTGGAATTCCAGTAGTTGACTTTACTTCGGCAATCGAACTTATTAAAGATACCGAAGGCAAAGTTGCAGGCGCAGTTCTAATGAATATGGAAACTAAAGATATATTAGTTGCTAGAGCAAAAACCGTTATTATTGCAACGGGTGGCGCAGGCAGACTTCACTATCAAGGTTTCCCAACTTCTAACCACTACGGCGCAACGGCTGACGGTTTAGTATTAGGATATAGAGCAGGCGCTAAACTTTTATACGCTGATACTCTTCAATATCACCCAACAGGTGTTGCTGAACCTACTCAAATTTTCGGTGCGTTAGTGACCGAAAAAGTACGTTCACTCGGCGCACAACTAGTTAATAAAGAAGGCGAAGCGTTCGTTTATTCGTTAGAAACCCGTGACGTGACTGCATCTTCAATTATTAGAGAATGCAAAAAACGTGATAACGGTATTAAGACTACCGACGGCGAAGGCGTATGGCTAGATACTCCTATGATTGATATTATAGGTGGTGAAGGCACTATTGAAAAACGTATTCCCGCAATGCTTAGAATGTTTGGTAAATACGGCATTGATATTAGAAAAGACCCGATACTAGTTTATCCAACTCTTCACTATCAAAACGGTGGCTTAGATATTTCAGCCGACGGTATGAGTACAACCGTTCCAAACCTTTTCGTAGCAGGCGAAGCCGTTGGGGGAATTCACGGCAGAAACAGACTTATGGGCAACTCTCTTTTAGATATTATAGTGTTTGGTAGAAACGCAGGTAAGAGCGTTGGTAAGATTTATAAAGATATCGAACTTAAAGAACTTACTTTAGACCACGTTAAAGATTTTGACAAAGAACTTAAGGATGCTGGTATTGACGCTAAAGTTCTTTCACCGAAATTATTGCCCAACTACACTAAACAACCAAACGTTTAATAAAGGAGCAAGAAAATGGAAGAAAAGAACGTTAATTTAGAAAAACAAAAAAGCCTAAAATGGCTTTGGATATCAATAGCAGTTATAGCAGTGGCATTGATTGGCGTTTGGTGCGGTGTAAACGCTAAACTTGATGCAAAGAACACGTTAAACGTATTCGGCTTACCAGCTCTTTTAACAGGTTTGTTTTTAGTGACAGCGCTTGGATATTTACTTGGTAGAATTACCATTAAGGGTGTAAACCTTGGTACTGCAGGCGTATTTTTAGTAGCAATATTATTTGG
>JAZQWW010000092.1:0-1502 GCA_045632585.1 Christensenellaceae bacterium | reverse complement strand
AGTTTCGGTAGTTTTAGACCCGCCGAGAAAAGGGTGCGAATATCCGGTAATAAAAGCACTTATTGATGCTAACGTAGATAAAATTATATACGTTTCGTGTAATCCTTCAACGTTAGCAAGAGACGTAGGACTTTTGGTAGGCTCGCTTGTAAAAGACGAAAAGGGAATAAATAGATTAGAAAACTATTTACCAAGATATCAAATTGCTTGCGTTAAGCCGTTTGATATGTTTGCTCAAACCAAACACGTCGAGACAGTTGTATGTCTTACAAGAATAAAATAGAAAAATTATTAAAAAATTAGTTTTATGGAAAACCAATTAATTGAAAGTGCACAACTAAATAAGCCAAGAAAAGAGTGGATAGATTGCTTGCGTGGTTTAGCAATGATATTCGTCGTGTTAGTACACGCATCTATAGGTTTAAATCATAGAGATTGGTACAACGTGTTTATTGGACCAATTATGTTGCCGTTGTTTTTTGCAATTTCAGGGTATTTATTTAGCGTTAAAAACACATCGGCTATTAAGTTTTATAAAAAATTAACCTTAACTATAATTATCCCTTGGCTATTTTTATCTTTGATATGGGTATATGCGTTATTATCGTTTAAGTATGGAATATCGCCATATTTAACAGACGCTTTGTATGCTTTAGTTAGTGGCGAAACTTTATGGTATTTTTCCTGTTTAATCGTTGCTGAAATCATACAGTTTTATATTCAAAAGTTTATTAAAAAATTTTCCCTAGTGTGTTTAATAGATATTTTACTTTGTGCTTTAGGGTTTGTTTTTGCAAGTTTAAATGTTTTATATTTTTTCAATATAAACAAGTCGCTTATTGCACAATTTTATTTAATGCTTGGCTATATTATTAAAAACAAAGAAGAGCAATTATTTAAACTAAACTGGAAAATTATAATTATTTTGATACTTTCTTATCTTGCGTTAGGAGTGGTAAGTCTTATAATTTTCCCTGGAAAATATTTAGACGTTAATATGAACTGGTATCCTAACGTGCCGTACTATTTAGTTTATATAGCGCTTGGCGTTTTATGGATGTTTTTACTTGCAAAAAAGATTCAACTAAAAAGTAAAATACTAATTTTCATAGGTCAAAACACCTTATTTATCTATGGTATGCATTGGCTTGGTTTTACCGAAACGAGAAACTTTTTAAGCATTTACGGATTGACTATGCCAAATAATTGGCTCGGCGCAATTTTACTAACCATAACTTCAATAGTTTGGTGTGGAATAATAGCAGTAGCAATAAATAAATTTTTACCTGAATTAGTAGGCAAACGTCGTAAAAAAGTTAAATTAAAATAAACTAAATTTTATAAAAAAATAATTTTGGTGGTATTATGGAAAAAAGATACGCATTTAGAAAAGAACTTTGCAAATCAAACTTTGCTTTTAAGACAGTTTTAAGAGAAAAAAAGCAAGACGAAATTTCAATGCTTAACGGCGCTATATTTTACGGCGAAGAAAACGCAGTTAT
>JAZQWW010000091.1:0-3051 GCA_045632585.1 Christensenellaceae bacterium | reverse complement strand
TGAGAACGATATTTGCCCCTTATTTTTGGTATTAAACAATACGTACAATGGTTATCGCAACCGTCGGCAATCTTTAGATAAGCGTATCCGTTAGTTGTTAAAACCCTATTAGTGTTTTCTTCGTTTTTAGGTTCGCTAACGGCGTTAATTCTAACGCCTGAATAAATCTCGTTTATAACTTCGTTAATTTTTAAATAATCCGAAACGCCTAAAAATGCGTCGACTTCTATTAGTTCGCCGTAAACGTCGTCCACAAACTTTTGTGGCAAACACCCCGTGACGATTATCTTTTCTACGTCGCCTTGATTTTTAAGTTCTATAGCGTACAAAATCTCGCTAATCGCTTCTTTTCTTGCGCTTTCTAGAAATGCGCAAGTATTGATTATTATAACGTCGGCATTTCTCTCGCTCGAAACTAAAACGTGTCTATCCGCTAATACCGAAAGCATTTTTTCCGTATCAACTCTATTTTTATCGCAACCGAGAGATATAACGCCTATCTTTTTATTTTCCGTCATTTTTTATTAGAAGATATCGGTAATAGTACCGAATTTTTCTTCAAATTCCTCCATCGTCATAAGAACACGTCTTGCCTTACTACCTTCGTTTCCAGAGATATAACCCATACGCTCCATCTTATCTATAAGCCCGCCTGCTTTTGGATAGCCTATTTGGAATCTACGTTGTAGTTGCGCAATAGAAATTGTTCCTGAAGAAACACCAAGCCAAAGCGCTTTTTTAAATAAATCGCTATTTTCTTCGCCATTTGCATCACCGCCACCCATTTCTTCAGGTGTTTCTTCTTGTTTAGGTCTTACTGCCTTTTGCAAGTATTCGGTTAGTTCGTCGTCAAAATACGCTTGGTTGTTTTCCTTAATGTATTTAACGATATTATTAACTTCACGTCTAGAAATGTATGCGCCTTGATATCTTTCGCACTCGTTCATACCAGAGTTTCTATAAAGCATATCCCCGTTGCCAAGTAATTTTTCTGCGCCACCTTCACTAATAATGGTGTTAGAATCGGCAAAACTCATAAGTTTAAGAGCAATTCTTGACGGTAGATTTGCTTTTATTGTACCCGTAATTACGTCAACCGACGGACGTTGTGTTGCTAGAACTAAGTGAATACCCGCCGCTCTTGCTTTTTGCGCTAACGCTAGAATTCTTGCGTCCATTTCCTTTTTGCAAGTTTCCATAAGGTTAGAAAGTTCGTCAACGACTACCACTATTCTAGGCATTTTTGCAACCGTGTCGCTTGCAATCATTTCGTTATATGCGTCGATATCAACCACGCCTTCGTGTGACCCGAAAATCTTATAACGTTTTTCCATTTCGTCGTAGCACCATTGAAGAACGGCAAGCGCTTTTCTAGGTTCTGTAATAATTTCGTCTATCATTAAATGCGGAATATGTTCGTAAGGTCTAAATTCAACGCCTTTAGGGTCTACTAAAATTAGTCTTAAGTCTTCGGGACTATAGCGCATTATCATACTTATTAGCATAAGGTTTAGACATACGCTCTTACCAGAACCCGTCGAACCTGCTATTAAATAGTGTGGGCCTTTTGCTAAATCGTCGGTTATAGCGTTTCCGACAAGGTCTTTACCTATTGCGAATATAAGTGAACCTTTTCTATCTTTAGCACCTTCTAAAACTTCTTTTAGACCTACGCTAACTTTAACTTTATTGGCAACTTCAATACCGACTAGGTTTTTACCCGGAATTGGCGCTTCAATTCTAACGCCTTCTTTAGACGATAAACGCATACGAAGGTCGTCGTCGTATTGAAGAACTTTTTTTACCGTAATACCTGCTGGCATCATAATTTCGTATCTAGTTATCGAAGGTCCTTGAACGTGACCTTGCGGTTCTGCGTTAATATGGAAATCAGCAAGCGTTTGTTTGATGATTTGTTTACGTTCTTCGTGATTTTCTTGCTCAACGCTAGACGGCGGAGTCGTGGTTTCAAGCAAATCAAGCGGTGGTCTATAGTACACCCTATTTATAGGTGGAACTACCTTTTCGGGTTCTTCCTGTTCTATAGTTTCTTCCATTACAGGCTCTACCCTAGTTTCTTTCACGCTTGTGAAAGTAGGTTCTTCTTTGATTTCTTGCTCTTCTTCTTTAGAAGTACCAAAAATATCTCTAACACGTCTATTTCTAATAGTCGTTTCGGGAACGTCAACGTAGCCTGAATTATCTTCTTCTAAAGTAGACTGGGCGGTACTTTCACTTTCTTCTAAATCGGGTTCTTCGTTTAGTGGAACTTCCAAAATTTCTTGTAATGACGGAACGTCTTCGAAAGTTTCTTTAGCGTTAGCGTATACTTCTAGATTATCGGTTGAATTTTCTTCAATATTTTCTTCAACTAACGGAATATAAATTTCGTCGGGTTCAGCATTAGTATTTTCCTCAATCTCTTCAGCGCCTAGGTATTTATCGGAAAAATCTTGCGCGCTTCTAACTGCGTCTTCAGTTCCACTAATTACGGTAGGATTTTCAGTAGTTTCGTGTTCGTAGTGTGGAATTTCCGTATCAATAACGGGTTCTTCTTTTTTAACGTAGTCAGAAACGGAAATAGTCGGCTCGCTTTTTTGTTGCATTTCATAACGGGAATTAAGCGTGCTTTCAAGGTCGATTTTAGCAGGCGTTTTAACGTAATCTATTTTCCTTTGCATTTCGGCGCTAAACTCCGTGCTATAAGTGCTACCGTAATTAGCAACGCCAAGACCGTTTTCGTTAACTTCAATTTTAATCGATTCGCCCGATTGCTTGTTTATTTCCTTTTTGCTCTTAAAAGCAAAGTCGTTTTCGTTGTTAATAAAAATGGTTTGTTTAGGAGATTGACTTTCAAAATTTACTCCTTCAACGGGATATTCTCTTTCCCCAGAAACAACCGGCTCTTCAGTTTTTACGAAAGTACTTCTAATTCCCGAATTTTGAGTGTTGGTTTTTTCGCCTTTAAATAAGGGTGCAAGTAAATTGTATACTAAAAGTGCGGTAATTAGCGCCGTTAAAACGCATCCACCAGCAACGGTTAAAAGGTCT